>JBHLPI010000009.1:0-42800 GCA_048939595.1 Promethearchaeota archaeon
ATGGACGGGCCAATACCAACCATAACAATCACCACTATACACTAGGTAGGGGCGTAAAACGGCAATAAGAAATTATGCTGATGGGGGTTACTTGGCTTTTAATCTCGCAGTTTCGATACGCTTGTTGAGTCCAGCCGCTAGGTTTTCTACTGCTTCATCGGGTATCTTTTCGAAGAGCACTTCTGGTTTGGGTAATTTCGTACCGGGAGAAAGTGGGTCTATGCACTCTTCCACCTTGACTTCATGGATGCTTCCTTTTTGGCTAAGTTGTTGCCAAATCCTTTCAGCGATAGCTGGCATGGCAGGTTCAATTAAGATTGTGATGGCTTTCAGTAATTGGAGACACTGGTATAAGTCATTTTGGCTCAGTTTTTGGTCTTGTTTAATGGTCTTCCATGGTTCGCTTTGTTGGAAGTAGGTGTTCCCAAATGATGCGAGGGACATAGCGGCGTCAACGGCTTCCTTAAACCGAAAGTCGTGGAATGCGGTTTGGACTTTTTCAATAGTTTCTCGAATTTGGGTGTCAACTTCTGGTGTAAGGGTTCCTTCAGGTATTTGACTGAAGTTTTTGTATATGAAGAGGAGTACACGGTAGACGTAGTTTCCAAGGATACCAACTAGTTCGTTATTCACTTTTGATTGGAATTCTTTCCAGGTAAAATCCAAATCTTTTGTATGTCCCGTATAAGACAGGATATAGTATCGAACGGCATCTAAGTCAATTCCTTGTTTGATGAGGTCTTCTTCAATATCAATGACAAATCCACGGCTTTTTGAAAGCCCGTGTCCCTCGACTTTTACCATGCCACTAGCGACTACGGCGTAAGCCGTATTGTAATTAACGCCTTTCAGAATTGCAGGCCAGAAAACAGCATGGTGGTAGACGATATCAGCACCGATGAAATTGATGATTTTTCCGTCACGAATCCAGTAATCTTCCCAATCAGCTCCGGTTTGTCGTGCCCATTCTTCGGTGAAGGAGATATACCCTGCATAATTTTCTGCCCATACATAAAGGACCAACTCCTCATCACCTGGGTACGGAATTCCCCATTTCAACTCACGAGAAATTCCCCAGTCTTTCAATCCCTGTCGAATCCATCCTAAAGCATAGTTACGAGCCAAGGCTGTGCCTTTCAATTGCTCATTAAATTGGGTTAGAAAGTCTGTAAACATTGAGAGCTTGAAGAAGTGGTGTCGCGCTTTACGTTTCACAGCAGGTGATCCACAAGTGACACACCGCGGATTTATTAACTGATCCGCATCAAGGTAACGCTGGCACCCTTGATCACATTCATCACCCCGTGCAATTGCTCCACAATATGGGCAGATCCCAACAAGAAACCGGTCAGCAAGAAAAGTCTGACATGTATTACAATAGGGTAGCAACACTTCACGCGTTTCTACATACCCATTTTCCTCAAGGGTTCGAATGATAGTTTGTGCGCGTTTGTAATGGTATGGCGCTTCAGTATTTCCATACAAATCTACCCCAATATTCAATTTGTTGAAGACACTCTCAAAGTGGGTATGGTATTTTTCAACTAACTCTTGAGGTGATGTTCCAGCTTGTTCTGCTGCAAGTTCGATTGGTGCACCATGAGCATCAGAACCACAGAAAAACACGACATCGTAACCAAAGCGTTTCAGGTATCTTACGTATGCATCACCTGGAATATAGGTGCGCAAGTGACCGATGTGAGCAGTTCCGTTTGCATAAGGTAAGCCGCATGTTACAACAATTTTGTCTGCTTTAGTTAAGCTCAGGTATCTTCCCTCCACATGTTTGTGAATGGGATACTATCAACCAGATTTTATCTGAGAGGATGAATTCCGATACACTTAGTATGTTTTGAAGTTTTTCATTTAACCTTGCCTTTCAAGCATTCAAGATGCTAGAGAACCCCTCGTGTTAGAATTGCTTATAAGGAACGGTAACGGGAACTGAAGGGTTGACGAATTACTAATAGGGGTTTTCAAACCATGAGTCTTAGAGCAATAATTTTGATTGATGTTGATCCTCCTCTAACCGATTCCGTTTTTGACTCGTTAAAGGACCTGCCTGTTGTGAAAGAGATTTCATCTGTTTACGGAATCCACGATATCTTTTGTCTCATCGAAGTTGCTGATGAAGAACAACTCAATGACTTTATCTTTAAAAAGCTGCGTCCGACTGAAGGTGTCAAAGAAACACTGACTCTTATGGTCTCAAACAGTGTAAAAAAAGATTAACTCAGACCGATTACTCCTCTCCCAGATTGGATTCTGCAATTAATGCTGCTTTAGATAAAAAGAAGACGCAGATTTTTCTTCCAAGTTGAGTAGTTTAAATAATTTTCACCACTACTCTCTTTTGAAGGAAGCGAAGGGATAAAGATGTAATGTTGTGTCCGCATCGTTCCTCGCCCTCCCCTCGCTCCCCCTCCCCAATCCCCCCTTTTAATTGGCACCTTCGCTTCCTTCTTCATTTTCCAGTAAAACTCGCCACTTAGCTTGGCTTTTTAGAGGAGTTCTTTAGACGCAAGACTCTTACCTAAGCTGCTATACAGTGGTTTCCTGAGGTGCAGTCAATTTCACAAAATATGAACACATCAAATTCGGCAGAGATACCTTCAGAGAAAGCAGGGTTTGTTGTGAAGGTAGTTATTGTTGGGGATTGGGGTGTAGGAAAAACTTGCCTAATTCGACGGTTTGCTGAAAATAAATTCGATCATGATTACAAACCTAGTATCGGGGTTAACATTGTGACAAAAGTCGTCGATGTTAAGGGACGAAAATTAAAATTACAACTCTTTGATACCGGAGGTCAGGAACGATTTCAACCTCTCCGAAAAAGGTATTATACAGGGGCTAATGCGGTTATTTTCGTTTTTGATATCACGCGGCCCTCCTCAGCCTCCGCAATAGAATCCAAGTGGCTTGATGAGGTCACTTCAATTCTCGGTGATGACTTCGTACGCGTTGTAATGGCAAATAAAACAGATCTATCATCAGAACGAACAGTATCCGAGTATGCAGCCCAACAGGCAACTGAACGAATTCAAGGCAAATATTATGAAACCAGTGCCTTAGATGGACGAAATGTTTCTGAAGCATTCATCGAGTTAGCTACTCAGCTAATGGAGAAACTCTTTCCAGAGGCGTAAACTCATGGAATCTCCCTCTTCTACGATCGGAAAACAATACATCGAACTAGCCTTCCAAACGGAGTATTTCCTAAAGGAGCAAATCAGCGAGGCCCTCATTGTCGTCGATAGCTACTTTGGCCCTCCCGAATTCAAGCCTGAAAAACACCCTGTTGACCCTGATCTTTTAATGAAATCTATCCATCAACTTCAGAGGAGAATCAAAAAAGAAATCCGTGTCAATCCACGAAGAACCTATCTGCTTAAGCAGTTAGCTGCAATGGATCTTCTTCTGAAATTTGGATTAGATGAAAAGATTAGTTTTGAAAAACGAGTTAAAATCGGATTAGATACTGATGTGGTGCTCATATCGAGTGAGCGCATCGATGAGCTTAGTGAAGAAGCGGATCGAGTTCTTCGAAAGGAGGTCCTCAAAGGAGATCTCACTACGATGGCGACCAGTTGGCGAAAGCGTGCCATGACCACCGGATCTGAGATTGTCCCACTCGCAAAAGAGGTAGCCGCTACGGCTAGACGTGCTACTGAGCAGCTTCTTTTCAAATTACCTGAACAAGAACAAGTAGAGTTTCGAGCAGTTCCGAAGGCTCCTTGGAGTGCATATAACTATTATCAGGGCAAATTCTATGCCATCATCGAAGTCAATGTTGAATTACCTAGAAGCAAATACAGTATTTGGAAATGGGTCACCCATGAAACGTATCCGGGACATCAAACTCAACTTGTCCAACAAGAATTGGGGTTTCAGCAAGGTACGCAGTTCCTTGAAGCAACTATTGCAATAATAAATTGTCCTGATTGCACTATTGCTGAAGGGCTTGCCGAAGCTGGACCAGACATCCTGCAGGAGGTTCGTCCTCTTACCCGACCTGAAACCATCTCCTCATACCTTATGCGATTACGTCGGGCTGTCGGGATTAACGCGCTCGTCATGATTCAGCAGGAACAGCGAAGTGAGACCGAAGTCGTCGAATACCTCCAAAATTATGGCGCTTATGAAGAAGCCTATGCCAAATCGCGCTTACCTTTCATGACCGATCCAATGTGGGGACCTTATGGATACACCTACCTTACTGGGGCTTGGTTAGTACGTGGATTTTTCAACGCCGCAAAAGAAGCCCACCTCATAGATGAATTCACACAGGCTCTCTACCATGAACTCCATACACCCTCCACCCTTAGAACCCGGATAAAGGAATTAGGTCTCAAATTGCCACGACAGATTATCTAACATCAAAGGGAAGACCCAAATAGCAGTATGTCCGTCATTTCACTGAGGGATTATCATAATAATAGAAGGCGTCTCCCCAGTCGTTAACACTTTTTTCGGAGCGCCGGTCGACCCATCAGCTGCACCATTTGTCTTCACTGGCGTTCCTTTTGATAAAACTACAACTTTTCGCCAAGGCACCCGTCAAGGTCCTGCTGCCATCAGAAATGCATCACAAGCAATTGAAGGTTATTGCCTACAAGAGTCAAATAACGTTGATGCAGCACTGCTACCGCTTGCAGACATTGGCGATGTCATTTTCGAACCCGACTCTGTCCAAAGTATGCTCCGTGCAGTAGAATCAGTAGTTAGCCAAATTATTCAACAAGAAAAGATTCCCATCCTTCTCGGAGGCGAACACACATTGACGCTCGCTGCAGTTCGTGCTCTTCCTCGCGATATTGTTCTCCTTCAATTTGATGCCCATATGGATTTACGGGATCGATTCAAGGGTGAAGAATTCTCACATGCTTGCGTGCAACGGCGCATCGTTGAACAGCTAGGCCCTGATCACCTCATCCAAGTTGGCATTCGCGCTGTCTCCAAAGAAGAATTCGATTATGCAAAAGAACACCAAATTACCTTTTATACCTGTGAGGATGTCCGCAGAGAAGGCGCAGCCACCATAGCACGGCAAATCACCGATGCAATTCCTCCTGGCCCTCCTCTATACCTCTCAGTCGATATGGATGTTTTAGACCCCGCTTATGCTCCTGCAGTAGGAAACCCTGAAGCTGGAGGGCTGACAACACCCCAACTCTTGACCCTTCTTCGGGCGGTGGCATCACGGGGAATGATCTTTGATATTACCGAAGTTGCTCCCCAATATGATCAGGGAATTACTGCTATTGCTGCAGCGCGGATCGTCGCAACCTTCCTTTGTATTCAAGCTAATCGTCTTAATACTCTCGAGCAGTAGACACGAACCCCCTCCCTCACTACCCACCTTTCTGAGGAAAACCTTAAAATCCGGAACAATAGGAGCTCACACTATATTCGCTGGTGAACCAAATTGTCTGACATTCTTCAGGTTCTTGGTCAAATGGGTTCTAAAGTCGATGAAAAAATGCTTGAACTTCTCGCTGTGGGTGCAGCCAAGGATTTCCAAGAGGTCGTCTTCCACCAAGTACAAGCAGGAGGAAAACGAATACGACCCGCCTTAGCCCTTCTCTTTTGTCAGGCTGCAGGGGGGAAGATAGAAGACGCATTATCCGCGGCTGCAGCCATTGAACTCATACATAACTACTCACTCATCTTGGATGACATTATCGATGATGCCGATGTACGGCGAAACCTCCCCACAACTTGGACAAAATACGGGTTAAACTTCGGAATCCTAGCATCAACACACTATCGTGAAGCCATTGAAGAAGGGTCATTACAATCCCCCAATCATTCCGCCATCTCACGAATCATAGCAGATACAATTCGCGAACTAGTAGAGGGTGAACGACTCGACGTCCTTTTCGAACAACTCCCAAGTGAAGAAGAATACACCGAAAAACATCGCTATCGTGACGTCAACTTATCCGACTACGAAACAATGATCGGGTACAAGACCGCTGCACTTCTCCGTGCAGCCTGTGAAGTCGGCGTCATTTGTGCAGGTGGCTCTTTACAACTTCAGAAAGCGGCACGCGACTTCGGATGGAAAGCTGGTATCGCCTTTCAAATGGCTGATGATGTTCTCGATCTTTTCGCTGAAGAGAAAAAACTGGGCAAGAAATTAGGCAAAGATATCTATGAACACAAACTCGGTAACATCGTAATTCTACATGCCCTTCAACTCCTTTCATCTGAAGATCGGTCCTTTATTCTAAAAGTTCTAAGATCTCCTCAACTAACAGACGAGGATGTTCAGAAGGTCATTGCCTTACTTAAACAAACCACGGCAAGCGATACTGTCCAAAAACGAGCTCAACAGCTTGTGAATGAAGCAAAAACAGCTCTTAAAGCCTTTCCAAATGAAGATGCAACGAAGCTACTTCATGCTCTTGTTGATTTCATCTATCAGCGTTCTTTCTAATTCCACCAATTGTGTTATTATAATCCGTCAACTTCCATCAGGGCACGCAGTTCTTCCATGCTAAGTTTCTGTCCAGCCTGTTGTTTTGCTTTTGCCTGATCTGCTAACTGTTCCAAAGCCATCTTTTCCCTGGCCTCACGCTCTGCCTTACGATCTTTTCGGATTGTGTCCAACTGTGCTCTTAGGTCTCTTTCCTCATTTCGCAGCACGTCTAATCGGTCACGCATTTCATCCGCTTCCTGAAGACATCGCACATACATTTGATGAGCCTCATCAATCTCTGACTGAGCGGGACCGAGACCCTGTGACAAATGCATAATGCCCTCATGAGTTTGCTGCGCTTCTTCAACAAGCGCAATCATCTTCTCATGGTGTTCTTGAGCTTTATCCCGTGTATCTTGTATCCGCTGCCACAATTGCTCAATTTCTTCAGATTGGTTCATCGGCATGGAATCTTGTTTAGGTGCTGTTTCCATGGCTTTCGATAATCGGACCATCTCGTCAAGTACGCCGCGTTCCTCATCTACGCTAAGCGTTGTAGTTTGTTGCTTCCATTCAAGCTCTCGGAATTGGCGTTGTAACTCCTCCAAAGGCACATAATCTCGTTGTTGGCTGCGTTGTGCCTGTAATTCCTGTAATTCCTCCTGCAAGAGTCTAGCTTGCTCATTGGTCTCATCTCGAAGCATTTTCTGACGCTGAACCTCTGCGTTCAACTCATCTCTTCGCTCTCGTTGAGTGGACATTTTTTCGTGGACAGCAGGGGTCTCTCCTCGGAGGGCATCTCGCTTATCACGCCATTCCCAAGCCGTGTTACGGGTTTCCTGAATTCCTCGCATCAAGACGCGCATGGCGGCTTGGACTTTCCGCAGTTGTTCGAGAATAATTCCAAACTCATCTTTCTCAAGGGCTGAATTCTTAGCCATGACTTCCACATTATAATTGATTATACGCTACTAGATTCTGAAAGCACGTGACCATCTCGCCTAAATCTTTTTGGTCTTTGAAACTAGAATCCTACAAGGTGACACTAGATGACCATCCCCATACTGAGTATGTCAGAGAAAATACAGCTCGTACGAAATTATTTGATTGATTCCCACGTGGGTGCATGGCTGATAATTGATTTCCGAGGATGTGACCCCACTGGCCTCGCGCTTCTTGGAGACCTCGCTCCTCACTCCCGATTATATGCCATCCTTATCAGGCCCTCTGATCCCATTACCATTATCAAGTCTCCAGTCGAAAGTAACGAGTTAATCGGTTTAGACTCTTCTCTACAGATTTTAGATGCTCGTACCCAAGCTGCATTTATGCAGACTATTAAAAAGCAAACAAAGGGGTTACAGCGAATTGCTGTGAATTATGGTGCGAACCCACAAACCGATGTTCTCCCCGCTGGAAGACTCATTCATCTACAGCAGACTATCCCCTCAGTAACCTGGGAAACTGGAGAAAATCTCATGCAAATTATCCATTCAGTTCTTACTCCCGATCAATTGCAGAAGCATAAGGAAGCTGCAAAGACTCTCACCAATATAATGGGTCTGACCTTTGAATTTGTCAAAGATCGAATTGGGACTGTAACCGAGGAACAAGTAGCCCAATTCATGCGAGATCAACTCAATAAAGCAAAATTAAGTTTCAATGACGGTCCAATGGTAGCTGTCCAAGAGAACGCGGCAAATCCCCATTATACATCTCAACACATCACAATCAAGAAAAACCAGCTTCTTATGATTGATCTCTGGGCGAAATATACTATTTACGCTGATATCACACATATGGCTTACACGGGAGCAAAAGCACCTCCAGAGATACAAACCGTCTGGGATACCATTCTAGAAGCTCGCAATGCCGCTACGCAGGCGATTAAGCCGAACATTCCCGCCCGTATACCTGATGAAGTTGCTCGTGAAATTATCATTGCCGCTGGATATGAGAAAAGTATTCTACATAGGACCGGTCATAGTATTGATGAACGGTCCCATGGCCGGGGAGCCAACCTAGACAGTCATGAAATGCCCGAAACTCGTCTTCTTCTCCCTAACACCTTAACATCCGTCGAACCTGGCATCTATCTAAAGGGGAAATTTGGTGTAAGAAGTGAGATTAACGTCGCAGTGACTAAATCCGGATATGAGGTTACCACCCCACCACAAGAAAGCTTATTGTGTCTGTAACATAATAAAGAACAACTAATCGTTACTGAAAGAATAACAACCGGCGGGTAATGATGCAATGGCGGACAAATTTGTTTTACTTCTCGAGTTTTCCTCAGGCATTATCGAACCACTACCTCTGTCTGCCCAGGCTCTGACCGAAGACCACATCGTTATTGCAATCGATGAGTTGAAGGAAAGGGTTTGGTTGTGGCAGGGAAGCGCAACCTCTCTGGTGGAACGGCGAGCCGCACAACGAAAAGCTCGCTCTCTTGTCAGTGCAGGATATCAGTTGGGCCCTTACAGAATTGGTCGTGATGTATCCGATATCGAAATCATTGACCAAGAAGTCCTCGATGACCCCGAAATCAAAGGATACTATGACCAACTCATTCACACCCTGGGTCAACAGTTCAAAATTACAGAGGGCGTTCTTGGGCGCTTCAGCGGGACCCCAACCGCTAGTCCTCCACCCCCACAACCGAGTCCTACTCCCGCTCAACCACCCACTCCCGCACCTTCCGACAAACCCAGCGCCGCTACACCACGAACATCCCCCCCAGCTCCCCCTCCTTCAGCGGCAGAAACCGTTGCTCCCAAACCAACCCGTGAATTACAGGATCTAGGAGTAATCCGCGTTGGTATTCTCATCGCTTCAATCCTTGACTTTTTTCCCAGGTGTTATGTAAGTGCAACTAAAATTGAAGAAGGCACACGATATTCAATCGAAGACCCTGAAGGAATCATTTGTCAACTCGAAGTCAGCCATGATTCAGTACACTTTCTCCAACGGTACGATTTCAGGGGAAGACGAAATGACATTCTGAGTCTTCTCAGAGACCGCCTAGCGGCAGCAGACCTCTAATTCTCGACTATATCATTTTTTTGCAGGAATTGTATCAGATACTCTACTCAACTCAGGTTCAGAGTCAAGTTAATAAATACGCTAACAAATTCTAAATCGGACCCTGAGTAGAATAGTGTAGAAACCAACACTATGGTAGCGAATTCAGGGTTGGAATTATCTCAAACAAGATCAAGCTTCAACTTGAATATGATGCTTGGAGTGCTATGCTGATGACACGTGTTGTGATGTTGGAAATTGGTGGATTAGGATTTGTCCGCTCTATCCGTCCAGGGGCCCGCAAGTTGCGAGGAGATATTTGTATTGCAGTAGTCGATGAACAAAATAAGGCTTTATGGTTTTGGATGGGTAGTGGAATTCAATACGATAAACGTCGCGTAGCCAAAGCGAAAGCCGAACAAATCTCCTTAGAAGGCCAACGAATTGGGGATGAAGTCTTAGGTCGTGGATTTTCACTTGTTGTCATCGACCAGGATGCGATGGAAGACCCGACTACCTCAAACAATTACTCAAACTTAATCGCCCTCTTAGAATCGCCTATGGAAATTAGTTCGAAGCCAAATCCGAAAGGCACACTGATTATCGGGCACCTCCAAGGAGGAACGCCAACAGCTCCAGTGGCCACCAGGGCTACTACGCCCACAGAAACAGCATCCGCTCAACCTAGTGTCGCTACACCAACTCCCACCACTCCAAAGAAATCTACGAAACTAGATTTGGAAGCTGCCCTTATGGCAATTATTCGAGTTCATCAGCAAGTACACATTGAATACAAGAGTAAAGGGGATTCTGAGGAGATTATTATTGAAGGCGTTGACGGACTTGCCCACAAAATGACCCGATCTAAAGGCAGATTATCCTTCAAATGGGATCCCAAGACACCAAAAAAACTCAAAGACTTAGTTGCCCATGAACTCAAATCCCTCGCTGGATAATCCAACTACGATTCTAGGCTGAAAGCATGAGTATTTTTCTTTTTATTTTAGTGCTAGTGGTGTCCTATACCATCATAGGTGTGGGTGTTAAACTCATCGACCACGTGGCTGACACAACTGCTCTGTCAGCATTTCGCCCACTCCATATCTGGATAGTTACCACTGGGCTAGTCATTCTCATCGATTTTCTAATGTTTTTTGATGTCTACACAGCAGTCCTTGTGTTAGCTCTGTTACTGGGATTGATAATCACCAGAAAGGTTGACAACAAATACTTCGTTACTCTTACAGTGCTGGTTTTACCCATCAGCCTATTCCGGATTCTAGAACCAAATAATCTCCTGCTCGTGTTTCCTACTTTGGTGCTGGTCATCCTTACTTCTGCACTGGATGAGCTGCTGCACTCAGCGTCTTCAAAGATTCAGAACAAATGGCTTTATCGTCTTTCTGCTCATCGTCCAATACTAAAAATCACTGTCTTACTTCTCCCTTTCTTCGGCTGGTTGCCAATCTTTCACGCAGTAGCGTTTTGGAGCTTCGATATCGCTTATGATTTAGTTGCATACTATTTTGGCGCCTTTCACTTGCCTTCAACCTAGATACCTTCCAAACAGTCTCAGTAATTAAGCGTCCTGCGTCCTTTTGGAAAGGTTTAAGTCGGCTCAAATGCCAGGAAAAGACAAACTGGTGAGGCTATCCGATGAAGGCAAATATCTCCCTCTCCTATCGAGGTTCTTCCCGTGAGGAAAACGCAACAAAAACAGGGTGGATTAACCTCCTCCTCAACCAACATGGACGGATTATCAGCAAATTACCTCTAGGAGATGGACGGTTTAATTTTGTTATCGAACTCGATGATTTGGAACGATTCACGCAGTCGCTTTTTGAGTTCACACGCCAAAATCCATGGCTCCGAGTAGAAAAAGTGTCCACCCACGCTTAAGGTTCGAATCTTTCGATTTATGCAAGAATAAACCGCTGTCCTATTCGAGGAGCTATTGCGGGAACTCCTAAAAGACGTTGAGCCGTTTTTGCTAGACTTCTACAAGCTTGTGGGCTTCCATGTACGCAGAAGACCGTTTGGGGTGGATCTTTACGAAGCCCGGAAAGAAACGCCTGTAGCTCAGTTTTGTCTGCATGGGCCGAAAATCCATATAATCGCTCAAGCTGAGCCTTGACTCGTTTTCTTTTTCCATAGATTGTAACCGTTCGGGCTCCATGGACTATTCGATGACCAAGGGTTCCTGGGGCTTGAAATCCAATTACTATGACATGTGTATTGTTGTCTTCAATTCGCCGATACAGATGCCTCAGAATACGACCACCATTCATCATTCCTGAACCAGCGATAATCATGATTGGACCTCGTTGGAGACTTAGGTTATCACTTTCATGTTGGCGTTCTACATATTGGAGGCCTTTGAAATCAAGGGGTGCGTCACCTGACTCGATCAGATCCCAGGTTTCATCATCAAAGCATTCGCGGTGTCGTTTGAATATCTCTGTTGCCTTTATTGCTAGCGGTGAATCTATTGCCACAGGGATGACAGGAACCCTCGTGTTTTCAACGAGAAGATTTAGTGCATATATTAGGGCCTGTGTCCGTCCGATAGCAAAGGCGGGGACCAGTATATGGCTTCGATGCCGATAGGCTTTGATAATGATGCGTTCAAAGCGTTTGATGGTCTTAGATAGGAGTTCATGAGTGCGATTTGCGTAAGTGGATTCACAGAGCAAATACCGAGCCGAACTAGGAAAATCAGGGTCCCGTATAATAGGCGCACTCTTACGCCCGATATCACCTGAATCCACTAGATGAATCACTTTCTCTCGTTCCTCAACCCACATTTCAGTAATCGCAGATCCTAGAATATGCCCTGCGTCGCGAAATTGGAGTGTCACATTTCCAGGGAGACTTTTCTTTACTCCATATTTGGTCACACGCAACTGCTTAATCACTTGGTCAGCGTCATGAGTGGTAAATAGTGGTGGGAAATCATATTCTTGATTTTTTTTCGTTGACTCTCGACGGATTCGAGCTCGTGATGCGTCTTCTTCTTCACTTTTTGCAACATCTCTTAGAAGAAGCGCGCAAAGTTCCGCGGTTGCAGAGGTGGCATAGATTGGACCACGAAAACCAGATCGTACCAGAATTGGTAAACGCCCGCAATGGTCTAAATGGGCATGCGATAAAATCACATAATCGATTTTCGATGCATCAAAATCTAAAATTAAATTCCGTTTAACTTGTTCTGCAGGATTGCCTTGAAAAAGTCCACAATCAATAAGAAACGATGTTGATTGCGTTTTTACTTGAAATAAACTCCCTGTAACGGTTTGTCCTGCACCATAAATAGTGAGTTCCAATGGCTAAGGCTCCTATGGCTGGGATGAAAAATGTGAAAGTTAACTGAACAATTCGAAATCAGTGGATCCGCCTTTCTCCTCCTCTTTTTCAGCTTTTTCCTCATTTTCTTCAAGCGCAGCTTTTTCCTCTTCGTTTTGAGGATTATGCGATAGCTGCGATAATTGCTCACGCATTGATTCGACCACTGAACCCTGTTTGGAATCTTCAACAGGCGCTGCTTCTGAGGTGAGTCCAGGTGATGCGACTATCAATTGGGCTTCTGCGGTTAATTGTGGTTGTTGACCGAAACATCGGACAAATGCATCAATATCTTCCTGTGAGGCTGCTCGGATCTCTGAGAAAAGAATCGCTTCACCTTGGCAGAAAAATCGTAATTGCAATCGAAGGACAGAGACCTGAAATTCATTAGGACCAATTGGGCTCAAATTCGCTTGTCCATAACAATCGGTAACAGCAAAAAGAACCTTTGATGCAAGCTGTTCCTCATAGGTCAGAATTCGTCGCCGAATCGGCGTGACTTTACGGACAGGTTCAGGTACGATGGTCTGTTCAATAACCTCAACTTTATCTTGGAAGGTTTCTTCAAAAGTAGAGATTGGTTCTTCTTCCTCAATAACCACAAGAAAATCTGCGGTCTTTTGGTGCGTTTCGAGAAGTTTCTGTAACAGTGAGGCTTTTGGATTCTTTAGATCGCCAGGCACCTCGATGAAGGTTGTGCATTTGGTGCCATAATGGGTTTCATTCACATGTGTACCATTTTTCATGATAAAACGCGCTTGCCGAAGGGCTATTGTTCGTTGGAGCATCGAGGTTCCTCGTCCTAACCAAACCCATACGATACCCTCGGCTTCATCAACGATGAGGATAGCGCGAGCATCAACAAGGTGATTCGGGTTCCAGTGTAGGGGTTGCATTTCGCCCCCTTCACCGAGTATTTCAATCATCCCAAGGTATTGCTTCATTCAGCATATCACCGCAAGAGCCTGTGTCACCCTTGTGCAGCCACACATTGGGCGTCTCCACTACATATGAAGTAATGAGGTCTATAAGAAATTGTTGTGTCACACCTTTTTCTTTCGAAGCTCAGCGAGGATTTCTTCAGCTTGATCATATCGAACCCGTTTATCTGTAATCATCTTCTTTGCAACCTGATCTACTTCATCTCCCGATGCCCCCGCTGCTACAGCGAGGTTCCTAGCATGAAGCTTCATATGTCCTGTTTGAATTCCTTCCTGACTGAGGGCGCGCAAAGCTGCGAGGTTTTGGGCAAGACCTACACTGACGATGATTTGGGCAAGCTCCGTAGCGGTTTTGACACCTAGAATTTTTACACATAACCGCGCGACAGGGTGGATTCGTGTTGCTCCTCCAACTAATCCAACTGCCATAGGGAGTTCAATTGTACCTCTGAGATCACCTTCTGCTGTCTTTTCATACTGGGTAAGGGATTGATACCCGTCATGTTGTGTGGCTGCATACGTATGAGCTCCTGCTTCCACTGCGCGAAAATCTTGTCCCGTAGCTAGCAGCACCGCATCGATGCCATTCATTATCCCCTTGTTATGCGTCGCACAACGATACGGATCTGCCTGGGCGAAGGCATAGGCTTTCAGAATGCCTTCCACAACTTTTGTTCCCCCAAGTGCTTGTGCTGGGAAGATTGCTTCTGCACGTGCTAATCTGTGAATGGCGAGATTCGAAAGGATTCGTAAATACACCTTTCCTTTGGTAAAATCCTCGATTAAGGGTGCAAGGGCTTCACACATGGTGTTAACCGCATTTGCCCCCATTGCATCACGAGCATCGACTAAAAGGTGAAGAATCAACATCGGTCCCATTATCGTGTCGATTTTTCGAATCTGAAGGTCACGGGCTCCTCCCCCAAACTTGACAAGAACAGGGTCTTGTGCATTTGCGACTTTGAGCAAGCTTGCTTTCTGCTGAATCAAGGACGCATGAGCACTTTCTAAATCAGGAATGTCAGTGACTTGGATTTGTCCAATCATAACTGGATCGGTTGTAGTCGCTGTGAAGCCCCCAGTTTCTCGAGCCATTCGGGCCGCGTTAGATGCAGCTGCTACCACTGAGGGTTCCTCCAGTGCCATGGGAATAAGATAGTCCTTTCCGTTAATCTTGAAATTTGTCGCAATACCCAGAGGAAACGCATATGAACCCACAACATTTTCTATCATCTGATCCGCTGTGGCTGAATCTAAGGACCCGAAGGCTTCTAAGATGGAAACATCTTCGTCCTTTAAATCCGCAAAAGTACGTAATTTCTCAATCCGCTCAGGGATGGAAAGACGATAAAACCCACTAATCGCCGATGTCTTTTTTGACACGATGTTCACTTCACCGTGTCTCTCTAATCGGTTCACTTATCAAACTTTCCTCCAAAGCTGCAAAATCAGCTTTTGGAATGGAATATCAGTGGTGCGAATTGATTCTATTTCTCGCGAAGCTCCCAAATACATGCATCATCTCCCCACGTTCGGCATTGCACTTCTTCGCATTCGCTATTGAAGCCACGCAATGTTAGAACGTGTTGGAAGACGCCACTGAGGATGTTACAATATTTGAGACCATGAAACTCATCAGACATACGGATGTTCTGGCAAATCGGGCAATCTTCAAAAACATAGACGATTTTTCTTTCGGCCTTGTCATAGAAGGCGTTGTCAAAAGCTCTACCCAACATTACACGAGTAGCTAAAGTGAATGTATCAAGAAATCCATCAAAGGTTGTCGCATGTTGTCCGATTGTATCACTGTATTCAAATAGCAAAGTTTCAGCCATAGCGGTACCTAACCGCAATAGTTTCTCGTTTGCAAAGCTAATATCGCCCTTGCTGCTCTGCAGCACATCATCAATCACTGCTGCGACTAAGGCCTGGAAAGCGTTCAGTGAGGTTTTTTGCATTTTAAAGTGCCAGCCAATCCAACCTTTGACACCCATAGTAATTCACCACATATTTTTACTCGACAACTAGCGTTATGAATCATTCGTTCCTTTTGGTTGATTCAGACTCGTTTTTCGAAATCTACAAGTTTTCGTTTCTGGAGATCTAACAACATCCGCATTGCAATGAAGAACTGTAATCCCATTTTCTCGGCAATCTCTTGGAGAGTCGCTTTACCATCACATAAACTAAGCATTCGGAACTCCGTAATCGACAATTTTTGTTTCTCCAAGTCTGCGATTACTCGAGGAACAATTCGACGACTTTTGGTTCCAACCATTGGTCTTGGACTAGGTGTAGGGGGCTGTGGAGCCGCACCTGGTTCGGTTTGAGTAACCTCGACTTGGTTACCTGCGTGGATTTCTGATACTTCATGCCCTCGTTCAACAAGATCCTGGTCCAAGTAAATTGTAATCACATGGGAAGGTTCTCCATGCACGTATGAGTAGGGAAACGGAAAGACGTTTTGCCTCTGAATGATATCCGGCTGGACGTCTATTGCGATGTACGCCTTACATTTTTCACAATAAGTGTAGACGACAGGCATCAGTTAGCTCCCAGGATTGTTACCGAGTATATAACACAGAAACGGTTCTTAACGTTTGCTTCTGAAATAATTTAAGTCGGCACATATTCGAGTTCTTGTGAATGCAAAATACGTATCTGTTTTTTATTTTCTTCCATAAACAGCGATTTTATTCGCCTCATGAAAGATATGAATTTTCGCCGACGAATTGGATTGCAACCATGAGTCCACAATTTTCTGGGGATTTGGGGCATAATAAATATGGGCGGTTTCAACCTGGTTTTTATTAAGGGACGTGTATAGCCAGACACGCTTTAGTCGTTGGATTAGTTCGCCGAATTTCCAACTCTTATGGGTGTAGAGGCGATAATGGTCTCGAATTTTAGCCATCATTTCCGGGAGCGGCATAATCAGATAATCATAGAAGAATTCGCGGGCTTTAGGGGTTGGAGCTATACCCTTCGGACATTCAGCTAAGAGCAAAATTTCGCCATTGTCTTGTACGGCATTCTTTGTCAGTTCTAACCCCCGTTGAGCATTGTAAAGACTTTCATCTTGCGGATTTCCTCCGGGGGTGACGATAATGTGGTCTGTTACTGGAACGGTGAAGGAAGCAGTTTTATCGATGACTTGGAATCCTTCGCTGGTGACTGGTTGCATCTCGCCGCTTTGCGACCAAATGATATAGGGGCCACTGGTCACCATCGCCAACAGAAATACTGGACGATTTGCCAGAATCATGTTCATCCCCTCCAGCATATCCTCAGCCACAGGGTTATTTCGACGGTTTAAATCTGGATGAAACGGATGGCGACCAAAGGTTGACTCAGGGTCTAAGGCTAGACTATGATTCGCTTCTATCGTATTGAAGTCGCAGATTCCTGGAAGGAAGTTTTTGAGAACATTGGAGTAGCCAGCGAAGTAATGGTTTTTCATATCCGCGGCAACGACAAAGGCATCCATTTTTAGCACTTTTTCGTTGACCCGAACCTCCGTTCCACGGCTTGTAGTTCCTACAAGCTTACACTGGGATTTAAGTGCATCATGAACAATAATTTGGAAGGGATCAAGGTTATTTGCCTTACAGCTCTTCTCAATTGCTTGGGTTATCTCTTGATTTCGTACACTATTCGGCTCATGTGAACCAGTACTAATCATAAAAGTCAACTGCTTAGCTGGTTCAAGATGGGAAGATAGCTCTTCTAAGATAATTTCATGAGGTTCTGCACGGGTTCCATCTTCGACAAGGACACAGACATGACGGTTCTCAATTGTTTCTTTTAAACTGCGACCTACTGGATTTTCAAGGGCTTTTTGAAGGGTTCCCGCGATGTCTGTGGAGGCTTGCTGTTTTCGTGGTTGAATAATTTCTCCGATATTGTTTTCAGGAATAGTCAGATGGACATGGTCGTTTCCATAACGCAATTGAAGCTCTGTCATTAATGTTCAGTGGTCAAGGGTGCTCAGTTGTGAAAAAACCTTTGCCTTCTCTAATGCCTGATAGGCATCAGTATGAATAGTATACAGTGAATTATATCGGTCAGTCAACTCTTTAGAGGGGCTATACTGTTCACCTATCGAAACCATTGCTTCTGCTGCTTGGCTTACTTCGCGATATACTCCGCATCCTTTCGCGGCGAGTATGGCCGCTCCTAACGCTGTTGCTTCTTCTATTTGACTCCGTTGAACCCGAAGGTTTGTAACATCTGACTGGATTTGATTCCATAATGCACTCCTTGTAGCCCCACCAGTAAGTCGAAGTTCCTTTAGGGAAATCCCGATGCTCTTCATGATTTCGAGGTTTTCTCGCACTTCATAGGCCGTTCCTTCCATTATCGCCCGAATAATATCTGATCTTGAATGACCTAAGGCTAGTCCCAAAATGACTCCCCGTGCCTTTGGGTTCCAATGAGGAGCGCCTGCTCCCACGAAATGGGGTAATACGACAATTCCCCTTGCCCCTGGTGGTGACTGTTTTGCTTGTTCATCCATTAGCTCATATGCATCTGCATCAAGAAGTTTCGCAAGTCGTTTCTCTTCATATCCAAACTGGTCACGGAACCATCGATAAATAATCCCACTTGTGAATATACTTGCTTCAATTACCCATCGATTAGGAACCGCATGACAACTACAGAGCAGACGGCGTTTGGGATCAAATCGCGGCTGGGCTTCAAATGCAAGAATAAAGGTTCCCGTTCCAATTGTAGCCTTCACACGGCCTGATTTGACTACTCCAACTCCCACTGCCCCGCACTGCTGATCACCTCCCCCAACTATAACCGGCAATCCATCAGGGAGTCCAGTGTCCTTTGCTGCCGCAGATGTGATTTCTCCGATCCTGAATCCTGAGGGATAGGTCTCTGGTAATTTCACTTTGGGAATTTCTAACGCGTCACACATTAAATTGGACCATTCCATTTGTTTGATGGCAAAAAGCATCGTTCGAGACGCGTTACTATAATCTGTGACAAACTGACCTGTTAAGCGATGAAGAATAAAATCGTGAACGAGGAGGAATTTGTACGCTTGCCGGAATATCTGTGGTTTTTCCTGTTTAAACCAAAGAATCTTGGGCGCGGAAAAATAAGGATCAATAATTAGGCCCGTTTCCGAATACACTTTTTCGGCTCCTAGCGACTCTTCGATTAGTGTGCACTGGGCTGTTGTTCGCCGATCTTGCCATACAAGAGCCTTATGAATTGGATCACCGTGCTGATTTACTGGAACGATGGTTTCCCGTTGATTCGTAATACTTACAGCTGCAAGGTTTTTCCCTTTCTTCCCAAGTTTTTTCATTGTTGCCAGCGACGTTTTGCATGTAGTTCGCCACCAATCCTCCGCATCCTGTTCCACCCAAGCGGGCTGAGGAAAAACAGAAGAGTACTCCTGGTGAGTTTGTGCAATCAGTTGACCGGTTGCTGCATCAAACACTGCGGTCCTGGTTCCACTTGTACCAATATCTATTGCCATTACAAGTTGTTCTTCAGTCAAATCGAGTACACCCTGCCATACCTGTTCGATTAACCGTTATAATTTGTTTTGACCTCAAAGCACCCACAGGTTTATGACACATCATGTGGCTTCTTTTTCTATTATTGGTGACCATTCTTTGTCAATTAGAGACATAGAGAAAGCAGCTCAGATGATACTGGACTCCAAGTCTACAATCGCACTCACTGGTGCAGGGGTCTCTACAAAAAGTGGGATACCTGATTTTCGCGGCCCGGATGGTCTTTGGACCAAAGTCAATCCCGCTAACTTCGCTAGTGTTGATGGATTTCTAAGTGATCCGAAAAGTTGGTGGGAAATGGCGTTGGAGATGGCACCAACAGTTCTGAAAGCAAAACCTAATCCCGCTCACACCACACTCGCCGAACTTGAGAGAATGGGTCTCTTAACTATAATAATCACTCAAAACGTAGACGGTCTACATCAACAGGCAGGGAATCAGCATGTTCTTGAAGTTCATGGGAGCCTCTTCAGTGGTACATGTACTGTGTGCCAGTTCAACGTGGACCGAAAATTCTTGCAAAAAGCTATGTCGAAACGGCAAATTCCTGTGATGTGTCCCACTTGTGGTGGTCTCATAAAATTAGATACTGTGTTTTTCGGCGAAGCGCTACCACAAAAAGAGTTAGCTTCTTCAATCGAGGCTGCAAGACACTGTAAATTAATGCTTGCAATTGGTTCATACCTCGTGGTGTACCCCGTGGCTTCACTTCCTACCATTGCAAAGCAAAGTGGGGCGAAACTGATTATCATTAACCAGGAACCGACTCCCTTTGATCCAGTTGCAGATCTTGTGTTTACTGCTGAAGCAGGTGAGACACTCACTGCTATTGTTAGAGTGATAAAATCCTTGCAGTGAAGCAGTTATTGGCGGAGACGGTATTGGGGTTCGTGATTTGCATACTGCAATTCCCTAGGAACATCCTCGCTTCCTGGAATGACTGGTAATAGGTTGGATTGATGAAGGTGTTGTTGTTTGAGGAACTCTGGCAGCTCCCCGCCAAAGGGGTGTTCGAAGGGTAATAGAAATCGATAGTCTTGACCAAGAATTCCTGCGATTCGTGTTAGCATCCGCTTAGATTTTCCACCATGCTTGTATTTGTAATAGCTAAGATAGAGAAATCCACCAACGAGTTTGATGAGTTGTCGATTAATCCAGGTATTTTTGATGTCTCCTAACCAGGTGTCACGCCAGTGATGAAGATTATGGTCCCAACATTCGATGAACATCTCCCATTGCAATTCTGTGAGACGTCGGAGATTCAAGGTCTTCTCTTTGCGCAAGGCGCAATCTTCTAGTGAGACAAAGAAAAGGGGTACAAAGAACGTTTTGAATCGTCGCATTCGATGAATGAGATCTAGGGTTAGTAAAACATCTTCTTCTGTTTCCTTGGGAAGTCCAGTTACCAAAGTGCACAAAGGTACCCAATTGGCATCATTAAGTATTCCATAGGCTTCACAAACGATTTCGGGCCATTGACTAACATCGTAGGGGAGCGCTTTTCCTCGCATGTGCTCCTGCATTAGTCGTGGACTACCCGTTTCGACTCCAACCTCAACAGTAACAACCGGGTCTCCTTTGTAGAGGTATCGACACTTGTCACCGATTATTTCGGGAATTTCTTGGACCATTTTTGGTTCAATGATTGCAGGCGCTAAGGATGCATGGGCGGTTTGAATATACTCAACACCGGGCTCGTTAACTACGGCTTGATAAACACTGAGAACCGCTTTGCGGTTGGGAAGAAAGCGTTCCTTTGATCCATATAAGAAAACATCATCGGTATTCAGCAGAATCATATTCGCGCCACAACTCAGATTGGCTCGGACTTCCCTGAGAATTTTCTCGATGGGAAATGTGCGTCGATATTTCATGGTGGGAGAACAGAACTGACAGCCGCGACCACATCCCCGTGAGATTTCCACAGCCCCGTATATCGCACCCCTTTTGATCGCGGGAATATCCTCATCTGCTGGACGCTCTGTTCTAACGATTCCCGGTAACTTTTCACCACGAATCGCCTTTTCAAATAACTCGGCTGCAATACTTTCAGATTCACCCATGACCACACAGTCGAATCCATATCGTTTCCGGAGTTTTGGATTTTTCAATTGCCAAGACCCGGCGCCACCAAGAATCCGTGGAACCTTGTACTGGCTGAGGACTGGGTTTTGAGCGAGCCGCCAAAACTCTACACCAGTTGCGGAGGTGCGTCCAAAGCCCACAAGGGACGAATAGGTGACACTTACATAGGCCATGCCTAACGGGTCCATACTTGAGATACCCACAACTTTTGTTTTCGGTCCCATTGCATGCTTTAATTGTGAAGGGTGCACAGTCATTACGTCATCTTCATCGAAGCCATTTTCCAAAAGTGTAGCTTCGATCTTTCGGAGACCATAAGGTGCGAATGGTGCTGAATGATCCGCGTTTGGTGGATCGGGTTTGTATCCTTGTCTCAGTAACAAAGATGGAATAAAACGACCAGGGAATCCACCCGCAAATGCTATGAAGGGGTCGGCATCCCATCCAGCCATTTCGGCAACAGATGCTGTCAGAACAACTTTCTTGCCGCCATTTCTTCCCATCTTATCATCCCATGGAACCTTTAGGTGTATCATTCCTCATTGGTTATAGAGTGTCGGTTTAGTGTTCGGCGAGTCTGGGCTTCTTATGTGTTTCGTCGATGAGTATGTCCTAATATCTCGTACTTATAAACTCGCTAGGATTTTCTATGAGTTAAACTCATTACTGGGTTGCGGCTGTCATGGGAACATCCTTGACACGCACAAAGGGAATAAATGTCGGGGTCTCCACTTCCCACCATTGCACTTGTCGCACCGTCTTTCCTAAGGCTTCAATATTTGCAAACATCCGAAGTAAGTTATCTGTGATGCGAAGTTTCTGAATGGGTTGACCAATTTCACCCTTTTCAATCAAGAACATTCCATCACGCGGAATTGTAGAAAAGGTTCCCTCGAGCTGACTCGTATAGCGTAAATACCAGTTTGATGTCACATAGATAGTTGGTCTGTGTGGTTCGAGGAGTTCTTCAAAGGATGCATCTCCTTCTGAAAAGACAATATTGGTATTTGCTGGTACAACAAGTTTTGAGCCCATTCCGAAGTTCACCAGTTGACAATTCCCAGTGCTCTTTGCTTTGGTCATTCGAGCCGAGGTGACGTTATGAACCATGCCTTGTAATACACCTTGTTGGAAGAGCGGGGATTTTTGTGTGGGTGTTCCCTCAAAATCAAAGGGAGCACTTCCTAGTCCATTCGAAATACGGCCATCATCCCAGATACTCAAGTTTTCTGGGGCTAGTTTTTGGCCAATTTTATCTTTTAATGGGCTCATTCCCAACATCATAAGCAAGGGATTAGCTGTTTCCGCCAAGCTCCCTAACACCGACGCCGCAACAGTTGGATGCAAGACAAGATCATAGACTCCAGCTTTTCCTTGTTTTCCACCAACAGCTAGCTTCGCAATCTCCCCAGATTCCTGTCCCGCTTGTGCGATATGTTTCTCTATCTCACCCAAACTTCGACCCACTGCTACTCCTTGTCCAGAACTTTCAGGTTCCACAAAGCTTCGTAAGGTCATCCGATAAGACGATGCCGGATAATTCCCACTAAAACCTTGAGACGTTTCAAGTACGTTTTGCGTTTCATCGAAAAAGAACGATCCTGCTGTTCGTCTCGCCCCTGCTTTCTGTGCACGATTAAGGGCTTCGGTCACTATATCCGGTGCGTTGTCCGGAAAATCTCGAATTCGCTTATCATATAGTTGATCTACTTTTGTTGGTGGTTTGATTTCATCCTGTAAACCTGAGAATAGTGGAGTGGGTTGTAAACTTCGTACAAATTTTGTCAAACGAGCTATTTCAGCATCTACAGACTTGATGGTTGGATTGTAGATTTCTGTAGTCCCAATTCGCCCCTCAATGGCAACAAACACCTCAAGAACTGTATACTTCCACTGCTTGAAAATGTCAATCTCTGAGTTGCTTATTCGCAACTGATGCTCTAACACATCACGAGCACGAACAACGGCTTGCCCATCCTTCGAAGCGACTTTCAAAGTATGGTCAATAATTTTTTGCACAGTATCTTGGACACTCATGCTGGAGCACCTCCCAAGCGGATCTCACGTAATCTTACCGCGTCAGGACCTGCTGTCCATACAGGGATGCCTTGTCCAGGGTCTGACTTTCCACAAATTGCTTGCCATGCTGCAAATCCCTTCGAACACGCATCAACGGCGTCAAATAAACCCCGCGAAGTGATTTCCAATATCGGTCTCCGCACAAATCTATCTGTTATTTCGCCCTTCTCGATAGTGCGCGCATATGAACCTACATACTTTGACTGAAACCGACGATCGTCAATGTTCCATTCTGTGAACGAGTGCATGTATATTCCATACTTAACGTCTTCAATTATTTCGTCAAATGTGTATTCGCCTGGGGCAATGTAGGTGTTAGCCATTCGGGGGATGGGTTCACGATCGTAATTCGTGGCTCGAGATGAACCGTTGGATTTGACACCTGCTCGTCCTGCAGATAACCGATCGTGGAGCATTTCATTGGCTATACCCTCCTTGATAAGGTATCGGGGTCGAGCTTTGACGCCTTCATCATCATAGAGATAGAATCCCCCGCTTTTCGGTATGGTTGGATCGTCAATGACGGTCACTGCTGGAGATCCAACTCTTGTGGTTCCCACCACGATATCCATCCAGAAGGATTCGCCTGCATTCATCCCTTCGCGACCTTGAATGCGGTCGGCTTCCGAAGGATGTCCACAATTTTCATGAGCGATGATCCCTGCAACTTCGGGACCGACAACCACATCGATGGGTTTGTCAAAGGTGATGTGTTCGGCTTTATCTGCAACTTCTTTAGCGTCCTTGCCTTCATCTATAAAGGCTTGGATGAAATCAGGGGACTCGAGCAGCTCCCATCCGCCTGTGGCTCCTCGCATTAGGGCGCGCTGTTCAGTTCCTTTTTGTCCCTGCGCTGTAAGCAATGTCATGTAACGGTTAAGGCTGTAG
Organism: Promethearchaeota archaeon; assembly: GCA_048939595.1. Lineage (GTDB taxonomy): Archaea > Asgardarchaeota > Hermodarchaeia > Hermodarchaeales > Hermodarchaeaceae > Hermodarchaeum. The sequence goes on from JBHLPI010000009.1 coordinate 24,318, forward strand.
TCTGATTCGACTTGAGTCCCTTTGCTAGTTGCGATATATTTTTTCTGGGTCTCTAAGGCAATGACGAGAACGCGGTAAGGGAGCACTTTATCGCCAAAAGTATCTTTTAGGGCTTTGTCTGCTTCTAATATACGACCTAGCTTATCTTCTGAGGCGATGTCAGCAAAAGGCGTTTTCACGGGTACTTCCCACTTAGTCTGAACACTGGGTTCCTCTGAAAGCAGGAGCGGGGTTTTTCGTTTTGTAGCTCGTGCGAGTTGAATAGCTTTTTTCACGGCTCTTTCGATTTCTTGTTTTTCCAACTGCGCTGTTGCTGTGAATCCGATGCCGCCATTTGCCAATGCGCGGATTCCGATTCCAGCTGTTTCAGTTGATCCTGCTGCAAGAATATCACCATTACGGGTGCTATAACCATCAACTATGTATTTGACGTAACGGAGTTCAATAAATTCGGCCCCTTGGGCAGTACCATAGTCAACACCATGGTTTACTAATTCAAGGAATGTCATATAATCAAAAGGCATATCTCGGTGGTTCCCTAAAAGGGGTACTCATCTGCCGTTTTTGCCTGGAAGGCTGGTTGATTGCCTTCCGTGGGTTACTATTTCTCCCAGAAGTAATTTCCATTTTCGTAAATTACAAAGTCGCCTGCGAGGATTTTTCCTTCCTGTTTCATGTTCTTGATAATATCAACATGGACAGCACTTTGATTCGTGCCTTTACATTCGGGATAGGCGTTTCCTAAGGCACAATGGATTGTGTCACCAATTTTTTCGTCAAAGAGCATATTCAGTGTATATTGTTGGATTCCGCGATTGGTTCCGACAGCCATTTCTCCTAGAAACTTAGCTCCCTCATCAGCGTTTAGTGCTGCATCTAGCGCATCGTAGCCTTTCTCTGCTGAGTATGTGACGACTTTTCCTTCCTTGAATTCTAATCGAACTCCTTCTACTTCCTCGCCTGCATACAGGAAGGGGATATCAAAGTAGATGTGTCCTTCAACTGTTTTTTCTACGGGGCTTGTAAAGACTTCTCCACTCGGCATGTTATGGGTGCCTTCAGAGGAGATCCATAATCGCCCTTTAGTGGACGCCTTCAAATCGGTTTCTTTTCCGAGGAACTGAATTGTTGAGCTCTCTTGGAGTTTATCTCGTAACTTGCGCATAAGTTTGGCTTCTTTTTCCCAGTCCAAGAGTGTAGCTCCATAGACAAATTCCTGATAGTTTGTAAGGCTCATCTTCGCTTCCTGCGCTAATGCCGAGTTAGGGTGAATTGTCAGGCACCATCGTTTCTTAAGAATTTCCTCAGAAATCGGTTTGGTGGTCTTTTGGCGCTGCATAATTCGCTTTGGATCTAACCCGGCAAAGCCCCGCGTATTAGAGGGTGAACGTAACCGGATGAGGACATCGGAAGCCTTGATTGCTTCCATTTGGTGCTGGGGAAACAAGTCCAAGGTGGCATCCGTAGCAGCGTCCATATACCCTCGACTGAGCTCCGATGAGTCCAAAATCGTCATCATCGCGGCACCCCGTTCCGCGCATTTCTTCACGACTTCAACCGCAAGGGGATGTGCATCTAAATCTGAAATCAGGTAGACCATCTCACCTGCTTGAACTTTTGTTGAGTACTCGACCAGAATACGGGCGTGTTCCTTGATTCGTTCATCAACCAATCCTATCAGCCTCAATAACATGTATTTGCACAAGGGCTAGGCGCCATCATATAATGGTTTGCCTCGTTTCCACAACTAAACCAGTCTTAAAGGGACTTAAGATTCACTTGAGTTGCGGAAGGCTTTTGAGGAACAACTTTTCAATCAAAGCCACTTCGAGGCAAACTCATGAAGCTAAATCATGACACAGCCTCAACCTAATGAAAATTGAAGGGAATCCACTTGACTGTGGCCATAGTCGGTGTCGGACATACGGTTTTTCGTTCAACTTCGCCCGATGTGTCTTTCAAGGAGCTGATGTTTGAAGCGGCCGTCAAAGCTTATGCGGATGCTGGCGTTAATGCCCGTAAAGATATCGGGAGCTTTCTCACAGCTGCTGAAGATTACTGGGAAGGATACTCGATTTTCGATGAGTTTGTTCCCGACCAACTCGGGGCGGTTTTACGATCCGTCTGTACGATTGGTGGTGACGGTCTGCTCGCCCTTGCTAACGGGGCTATGCAGATTGAAACCGGATTATTTGATGTGGTGGCAGTCGAGGCGCACAGTAAAGCCTCGGATATGCTCACCTTTGATGGTATTTTGACTCATGCCCTAGACCCTATCTATAATCGCGCATTCAATGCTCACCCCTACTTCATTGCAGGATTGGAAATGCAGCGATACCTGCATGAGACCAAAACAACGCGGGAACAATGTGCTGCCGTCGTTGTCAAGAACAAACGCAACGCCATGAACAACCCTTTGGCAGCATTTCCTGCAGATATGACAGTCGATGAGGTCATCAACTCCTCGATGGTCTCTCACCCCCTCACCCAACGCGACATCAGCCCCCTTGCTGATGGCTCGATTGTAATGGTCCTTGCTTCTGAAAAGAAAGCAAAAGAACTCTCTGACCATCCGATCTGGATCAAAGGAATTGGCTGGTGCTCGGATACACCCTGGCTGGAAGCTCGTGACTGGAGCGCTGCACGCTATGCCACTTTGGCCCGCGATCGTGCCTACAAACATGCGGGAATCAAAAACCCCCGTAAAGAGCTGGACTTCGCTGAAGTTGATGATTCGTTCAGTTATAAAGAGCTCCAACATCTTGAAGCTCTTCAAATTTGCGAATCCGGCCAAGCTGGTAAACTCGCCGTCGAGGGTGAATTCAACTTCGATGGGGCTTTTCCTGTTAATGTCTCTGGTGGACGACTTGGAGCAGGCAACCTCCTTGAAGGCTCTGCCTTACAATCCGTCCTCGAATGTGTTCAACAACTCCGCGGTCATGCAGGGAAACGACAAATAAAGAATGCAAAAACTGCACTCGCCCAGAGCTGGAGAGGAGTCCCAACCGCCAGTGGTTGCGTCGCTGTCCTCAGCAATGAAATGTAACAAGGAGGAAAAAAACGTGAATATCAAGAAACGTGTAGCAGTAATCGGTGCAGGAATCACTCTCTATCGCCGACGACTCAAAGAATCTGGTAAAGAGCTGTCATTCTACGCCTCCAACATGGCCCTTGAATCCGCGGGCATGACCCGAAATGACATCGATGCAGTCGTCATGGGAACCGCCCCTGACGCTTTCGATGGTATCCATATGAAATCCCAAAACCTCCTGGATGGCGCAGGAGCAACCAAGAAACCCTACACTCATGTCTACGTTGGTGGTGGCACCGGCGTCTTCTCACCCATTGGTGGCTGGTGGCACATCGCCTCCGGTATGCACGACACCTGCCTTGTCGTCTGCGAAGAAAAAATGAGCCCGTGCTTTCCCCACCCACAAACCGCCTTCAGAACCATCTGGGACCCAATCATCAGTCGACCACTAAATCCAAACCTCGTATGGATTTTCGCCCTCGAAATGCACCGCTATATGAAAGTCCACGGGATCCCCAAAGAACATATTGCGCAAGTCGCCGTTAAAAACAAAGGGAACGCCCTTGACCACCCCAGCGCACAACTCGCAGCTAAAATCACTGTGGACGACGTTCTCAACTCTGAAATCATGGTCTACCCTGTCAACCGCCTCGACATCAGCCCACCCAGTGACGGCGCAGCAGCACTCATTCTTGCATCCGAAGATGTGGCACGTAAATACACTGATGCCCCCGTCTGGCTTGACGGTGTCGGCTGGTCCCTTGACAGCGCCTATTGGACCAACCGCGATCTCTACTTCCCACAATATGTCGCCGAAGCCGCAAAAATGGCTTATAAAATGGCTAAAATCACTGATCCCCGCAAAGAAGTCAGCTTCGCGGAACCATACGATCCATTTACTTACAAGGAGCTACATCACACGGAAGGTTTGTTGTTAGCTGATAAAGGGCAGGCGCCAAAGTTGACGGTTGAAGGAGTTACCGCACGGGATGGCGACATGCCAATTTGCCCGTCTGGTGGGTTGCTCGGTGTAGGTAATCCAATTGCAGCAGCAGGAATGATGAAGTGTTGTGAAGCTTTTTGGCAACTTCGTGATGAAGCTGGTAAACGACAGGTCCCCAAGGCAGAAACAGGCGTCTGCCAAGCATGGGGCGATTTGATGCAGGTTGGTACAGTCTGTGTCTTCAAAAGGGATAGCTAAGGAGGGATGACAATGAGTAAAAATATGAAAGAACTGCCAGGAACCCCACTTTCAAGCAAGGAGCTCAAATCCGATAAAGTCGTTACCTTTGAATGGCGACCAAACGCTAAGTATGCTTGGAGCGCTGGCATTGCCTATGGTCGTTTCCTCGATGAACTCAAAGAAGGTCGAATTATTGGGCGTAAATGCAGTCGCTGTGGGCGTATCATAGTTCCCCCACGGATGTTCTGTGAACAATGCTTTGTCGCCACGGATGAATGGGTATTCTGCAAGGATACAGGCACCATCAACACCTTCTCGTTGTCCTATCTCGATGCCGATGCGAATCGAATCAAAGAACCGATTCCTGTAGCCGTGATTGATATCGATGGGGCGAGTCCCGGAGTGGGATTGCTTCACATCCTCGGGAATGTTGATCCACAGAAAATCGATGTAGGGATGCGAGTGAAAGCGGTCTGGAAGCCTCCGAAGGAACGCGAAGGGGCTGTGACCGATATTCTGTACTGGGAACCATTGGAGGAATGAAAAAAATGTCATTTGATAAAATCCGTGATCCGCGAAAAATACGTCATCAGATTGGAGATATGGAATGTGACTACATCTACACAGCTGGTGTCGCTGGAGAACGCTTCTACATCGCTCTACGAGATGAGGAGAAGCTCTTAGCCACACGGTGTGAGAAATGTAACATTACTTTCATGCCTCCGCGATTGTACTGTGATCAGTGTTTCGCTGAATTGACCAAGTTTGATGAGGTGCCTTCAACGGGAGTGATTGAATCCTACACAATTACTTACTTTGATCGTGATGGCGCTCCACTCCCTGAACCTGAAGTCTTGGCGTTTGTGAAAATCGACAAGACGGATGGCGGGCTCATTCATCGGATTGGTGAAATAAAACCAGAATCCCTGAAAATCGGCACAAAGGTCACAGCAGTTTTTGAACCAAAGGACAAACGTCAGGGCACCTTAACTGATATCAAATACTTCAAAGCCGTCTAAAGAGCAGCTTGTTAAGGCTGCTCCACTCCTCTTTTTAGGGGATTTGGGATTTTGAAGGGTTCTCTCGATGATTTACCGAGCGCAGCTTGGTTTCTGATAGGTGAGTCGGTACCGGACCTGAAATGTTGCCTCGTCTTCGGCTTCGAAATCGACGACCGCGAGGCTTATTGGTGACCGTGGGTCGAGTTCAAAAATTAGGTCTTCAAAATAGTCGAGTACACCACACGTGCGACAAAAGGATCCAGTGAAACGAACATAAAGTTCATTGTTGTCAAAGCCGATGAACTCGGCAAAAGCTTCAGGGCTACGAAGTCGGTTGAAGTTGGCAATCGCTTGGGTTATCGCATCTGGTGGTATTGACATAGGCTAGACTTCCTCATGCTTCTGGTTTTGAGGGCTTCGGTTTTACTAATAAAAGGTTTTGTCAGGTGCTATCAGGAATCAGACTCTGAAAAAGCCCTTGAGCCATGACCTGAATGAAAAGCTGACGAGCTTCAGGTGGAAAGACTTCGAGTTCCTCGAAAAATCGCTGACTAATCGCTGCTATGACCGCATCGTGTGACGCATGAGTGGTCCAAGCTTGTTCAACGGTGTCTTTCCACGAATCTAGAGTTGATAATGCCCGGTCGACGATGACGGGGATGTCTTGGCCAGTCACTGCTCCAAAATGGGAAAAGACTAAGAACGCTGGATCGTACCCCGCTATTTTCTCAATCGATGCTTTGTAAAGATTGAATTTGAAACTTGGCGGAAATGAGGTGGGCGTGACCGTGAAATGAATGGGGCCTAACAATCCCATCGCATCGCCGGTGTATACGGTACGAGAGCTAGATTCGAAATAGGCTAGATGGTCAGAGGTGTGGCCTGGAGTACTAATCACTTCGATATCAACTCCTTTCCCGAGGTTAATTTGATCTCCTTGATTGACTTCCCATGTCATAGCAGTCTCTCGCAGGGGCTGAATCGGCTGAGCATATTTCCCAAAGAGTACACGAGCCCCTTCGTTAAGTCGGCTTGGTTCACGAAGGGTGGCAATTGCATATTTATGCCCTACAATTGTTGCTTGAGGAATGGCGGCCTCTAGAGGAGTAGCTCCTCCACAATGATCCCCGTGACGATGGGTTACGCAGATGTACCCCAGATTATCCAAGGCAATTTTCCTTTCTTTCAATGCAGAAAGGATTTGTTCGCCGCATCGATGGTGGCCCGTTTCAATCACCGCAGTCTCTTTACCTCGAACGAGCAGACTGCCTGTAGTGTGATGAAAATCCCATCCTTGGACATCGATGAGTTCGATGTGACCAGTTAGAGCCTGCGGTTGCATGATGAAGGGCACGTGATTCACTCACCTTAGGAATGGTCACTTTATCTTGAAGCTAGAAAAGGCTTTTTGCTATTCACACCCTTGGAACAGCATATTTCTATCACTTTATGATGCATATATCGAGGGATATAATCGTGGAAGCTTTGCCTCAACGCATCACCCGCCACACCTACTGCATTGGTGGACCCAACATTACTGATCCAGATGACTGTTTCATTTATCTTGTAGATTTAGATGGTCACTTGGTCTTGATTGATGCTGGGATAGGTCGAAGTACTGATCGGCTTTTAGATAATCTCAAAAAACTAAGCTTAGACTCTACTAAGATTGAACTACTGATTTTAACCCATGAACACATCGACCATATCGGAGGGGCTGCTCCCTTACAGAAACGACTAAAGTTTAGAATCGCCGCCCACGAAAAGGCAGTTCAGCCTATTACCCAAGGAGATCCAATTGCTACCGCTGCTAATCATTATCGAATGGAAGTTGTCCCTACTTCCATTGATTTACCGTTAACCAAGGACGCAGGTGTGATTCCGATTGGAGCTGGGGATTTGCGGTATCTCCACATTCCTGGGCATACACCAGGTAGTATCGTGTTGTATTTTACTGATGGCGAGCGGCGGGTGCTTTTTGGTCAAGATTTACATGGTCCTTTCAATTCAGCCTGGGGTAGCAATATCACACAATGGCAAACATCCATGAAGCTCGTGTTAGCTTTAGAAGCTGATATTCTTTGTGAAGGGCATTATGGCGTGTATCGAGGAAAATCTGCTGTTCGTCAATTTATTTTTGGGCTCTTAAAACAAATCTCTTAACCTTTCACTTCGGGTGTATCAGTTGGAATGCTGATTCGACGGATTTTGAGATAACCAAGTATCCACAAAAGCACTCCCATGGTAATCATAATTCCTCCTATAATGCTCAGGTTCCAAGGCGTAAATATCATAAGATATGTTCCAACCACTCCCTCCAGAGTCTCAACAAATACCATCGGGAGTATCGACAACTCATGGAATAGAATGTTAGTTAGCTCCAATCCGATGGTCCTGATCGTCACTCCCAGCATCATAGAGACGAATCCAATAACAAGAAGCAGACGCCCAACTGATGAAATAATAGTGAGATTAACTGCCTTATGGCTGATAATGACTAGGGCAAAGAATTGCCAACCCAGCAAGATCATTGATATGATAATTATTGAATATTGAAATATCGGATTGATTGCGAAAAGAAAGAAAAAACTTGAAAACCCGTAAATGCTCCCCAAAGCCAAAAATAAAGCTACAAAGAGAAGAGAGGGGTTAATGGCGGCGATTATGTACGCTCCTTTTTCGTTGATTCGGGTTGAAACAAAAAAGACCAGCAGCAGTACAACGACAAAAAGAAGGAATTGGAAGACACTAAATAAAAGAAGGAACGAGGCAAAGAAGGTTGCCGCACCAACACTTAGAAGCGTAATGGTAAATAACCATATTAGATTGGGGAACCCCTGACGAAGAAAATCCGTTTCAACTTCTTGAGTTCGCCAGGGTGCCTTTACGGCTAGCCAAAGGAGCCTAGTTGCTGATTTACCTGGGTATGTTTGCATTCGCTGCTGGACAGGTCCGGATCCTAGGATGAAAACAATACTTAGAACTAGTAGTAAACCCCGAGCTACCCAAACAAAAAGTGCGTCCATTACCACCACAATCTTACTCTGGCCTACAGTTTCTATTTGGGTATTTCAAGTATTGTTGCTGTACCAAGACCTAGACCACAACAGAAAGTCGCTAGCCCATACTGTCCCTTCTTGTGCTCTAATACATTGAGTAAGGTTGTTATAACCCGCGCTCCCGAAGCACCTAGGGGGTGACCTAATGCAATCGAGCCGCCATGGGCATTTAATCGGGGATCAGTGAGGGGGTCAAAACCCAGCATTTTCCCGGCAGCTATGACAACGCTAGCAAATGCTTCATTAACCTCAATGGCGTGCAACTCATCAATGGTAAGGTTTGCTCGTTCCAAGCATGGAGGTGTTGCAAAGATAGGTCCCTCAAGACAGACTACAGGTTCAGTTCCCACAACGGCTTGGGATTTGACAATGGCACGAGCTTTCAATCCGTGCTCATCGGCTTTTTCACGAGACATCAACATGACTGCTGCAGCGCCATCATTTATCGGACAGCTATTCCCTGCGGTTACTACGCCACCAAATAAGGGTGGGAGATTAGCTAGTTTCTCCATGGAGGTATTAGGTCGAGGGCTCTCATCTTTTTCAATGGTAAGCCAGCTAGCATCCTCTTGTCGGGCAGGCGTGGGAACAACCTCGTTTTTGAACTTTCCTGCCTCCCAAGCGGCAACTGCTTTCTGATGGCTCCATAATGCAAACTTGTCCAGATCCTCTCTAGGGATCTCGTATTTTTCGGCCATACGTTCAGCGCTCATGGGCATGGGAATAAACTGATACTTCTTGAGCAATTCAGGATTGAATGCAGCCCATCCTTCACCGAAATCAGCACCTATCGGAAGCCAGGACATATGTTCAACTCCTGCCGCGATAACAATATCCGCATTGTAAGTTGAGATAGACTGAGCTGCGAAGTTTACCGCCTGCTGGGAAGACCCGCAAGCGCGATTGATGGAACAACCTGGAACAGTGTATGGGAAATCAGCCCCCAGAAGAGCAAGACGACCAATATTAGCACCTTGCCAAGCGGTTTGGGTGTTACACCCCATCATCACATCATCCACATCTTTGGGATTCACCTTCGTCCGTTTCGTAATTTCTCGAAGAACATGAGAGGCCAATTCATCAGGGCGAGTCCGTGCATAAGCGCGGTCTTTCCGACCAATTGGTGTTCGAATCGCATCAACAATGACAGTTTCACGGAGTTCTTTCATACAAGTCACCATTCTTGAATTTTATTCGCCTTTGTATTCGGGTTTGCGTTTTTGCAAAAATGCAGTGATTCCCTCAAAAATGTCTTTTGTTGTGAACGTTTTTGCAAATGCCTGGGCCTCATAAGCTAGCCCAACCTCCAGGGGCACTTGGGTGCCATAGTTAAGGCATTGCTTAACTAACTGCAAAGCTATCGGGGCTTGGGTTGCCAGTGACTCTGCGAATTCACGAACCTCTTTTTCAAAGGAAGCGTCAGAAAACACACGATCGACTAAACCGATTTCCAGCGCTTCATCCGCAGAGAATTGTTTACCGAACATAATTGCTTCCCGGGCTTTTACTAATCCAATGACCCGAGGCATTCGTTGTGTACCTCCCCAGGCAGGAATTAATCCGAGGTTAACTTCAGTAAGACCGATTTTCGCCCGTTTAGTCGCTAATCGAAAATCACATGCGAGCGCAATTTCACAGCCTGCACCATACGCGTATCCGTTGATTGCTGCAATTACAGGTTGGGGAAGGCGATCAATCATGGCAAGAATCTCATGGCCTTTTGCGGCGATGTATTGGGCGTATAGGGGCGTTACTCCGCTCATAAAGACTGATAAATCTGCGCCACCCGAGAAAGCCTTCTCTCCTGCGCCAGTAATGATCAGAACACGGATTTCCTTATCCTGCTCAACAGAGGCAAGAGTCGTTTGGAGTTCACGAGTAAGATCCTCGTTGATGGTGTTCAATTTTTCTGGACGATTCAAAATAAGCCATGCAATTTTTTTCTCCGGCTCCTTCTTCAAAAGAACAGTATTAGTCATGGGAACTTCCTCAAAGCTCGAATAATACGGAGATACCCACGAGTTTCCCTAAGAATATTGCTTTGCATCAAAAATCCATACGAAAGCAAGCGAAAAATCCAATCAGGATGATTCGTCAGCATTTATACTGGATGATACTGATAACTTGATTACCCTACTACTCACAAGGAGGTTATTGTAGTGAAGCGGTTTTGGCATAAGAGTTGGCCGGATGGATTACCATATGACGTTGAAATACCCACTACGACAATTCATGAAACACTTACTACGACAGCAAAAAAATACTCGCAAAATCCTGCATATCACTTCCAAGGCAAAACGATGACTTACCTGGAACTAGATCGGCTTTCCAATCAATTTGCCAATGCACTACTTGAACTGGGAGTAAAAAAGGGTGATTCTGTTGCCTTTATGCTTCCTAACATTCCCCAAACGCCTATCACAATTTTTGGGATACTCAAAGCAGGTGCCATTGTCACTCCCATTAATCCTCTGTTCAAACACCACGAGTTACATTATCAGTTAACATCTGCAAATGTAAAGCACCTCATTGCTTTAGATCTGTTTCACGAGGTTGTGGAAACAGGAAAACGAGATACTTCTCTAGAATCTGTAATATACACACGAACTGGAGAATACCTTCATAAAGCTAAAGCGCTTCTGGGACGCTTAGCACGTAAAATTCCTTATCCACAGCTCCCTAAAGGTGATGGCATTCATTTCTTCAGTGATTTGTTGAAAGGACAAGCACCACAAAATCCCTCTCTGAAAATTACCTCAAATGAAATTGCAGCCTTACTATTTACGGGAGGAACAACGGGACCACCCAAAGGTGCAATGTTAAGTCACCAAAACTTCATGTTTAATGCAAAAGTAGGAAGTCAATGGTTCAAGGTCCGAGATGGTGAAGAATGTTTTATCGGAGTATTACCTGCCTTTCATGCTTTTGGCTTTTCATGCATCATTATTCTTGCAGCCTTAATCGCTGCATCAGTGGTACTCATTCCTCGACCCGACATCAAAGAGATTCTAAAAAGCATTGAACATTATCAAGCCACTGTCCTTGTAGGAGTCCCCACACTCTATGTGTCAATGCTTGCGAGTCCATTGTTGAAGAAATATGATATCAGTAGTCTCGAAAATTGCTTCTCAGGTGCCGCTTCACTCCCTATTGAAGTATTAGAGCAGTTTCAGCGTGAAACCGGCAGCTATATCGTTGAAGGCTATGGAATGACTGAAACTTCGCCTATTCTAACGCTAATTCCTCAAGGAGTCCTGCGTCCTGGGGCTGTAGGTATTCCTACATTCAACACTGACATCAAAATTGTTAGCCAAACTGATAGCACGAAGGAATTACCCATCGGGGAATGGGGAGAAATCTTGGCAAGAGGCCCTCAAATCTTCCACGGATATTGGAATGCTCCTGAAGCGACTAAAACAACGATTCGGGACGATTGGCTCCATACTGGAGATATTGGGCGCTTTGACAAAGATGGTTTCCTCTACATTGGCGACCGAAAGAAGGATCTTATTAAAAGAAGTGGTTACTCCGTCTTCCCCGCTGAAGTTGAGGCTCTACTCTATCGACATCCTGCAGTTGCCGAATGTGCTGTAATTGGCGTTCCCTCTCCAAGGGTTGGAGAAGAAGTCAAAGCTGTGATTGTGCTCAATGCCGAATATCAAGGCCACTTGACCGCAGATGAACTTCGAAATTGGGCAAAACAGGAAATGGCTGCTTATAAATATCCTCGCATTATTGAATTCCGAACTGAGCTGCCTAAATCCGCCGTTGGGAAAATATTGCGCCGCGAGCTTCGTGAACATACGGTTTCAAATAACATGCCTGTCTAATTGAACCGAATATGCTCTCCACAAGTTGCAGCCTTTGCCTCAAAACCAAACTGCGTTCGAAGTGTATTTGCTAGATTTTCGCACGAAGCTGGTTCCCCATGCATTGTGAAGATTTGTGGATTTCCTTTTGCTTGCCTGAGATAATGCAAGACTTCTCGGCGCCCAACATGACATGAAAAATCGAAGCTTTTCACTCTTGCTTTGACATGCTGTGTTGTGAATGGTTTCCCTCGACTGTCTAATTGGATTTTTCCGGTATCAAGGAGTTTGGCTCCGGGAGTTCCAGGAAGTTGTTTTCCTACGAGTAACACACTACTCTGCGAATCATTCGCGATGTTCCGAAGATACAGTTGTGCAGTTCCACCTTTGAGCATACCGGCTGGTGCAATAATAACTGCTGGCTCTTCGAGTGCCGCTTTCCGTTCTGTGTTATTCTGAATAAAAACGGCCTGTTTCGCTGCTTTTTTGACTAGCGATCCGCCCGAAAAAGACTGTGCATGCTGTTGCATTATCCGTGTCACTTTGCGAGCCATTCCATCAATGAAGACAGGATAGTCTAGACCTCTATGCCGATGTTGATCCAGAACTGCAAGTATTTCTTGAGCGCGTCCCACGGCAAAGGACGGGATTAAGACAGTGCCTCCTGATTCGAGTGAGGACCGGGCTGTCTCAACAAACTGGGTTTCGACCTCATGTCGTGATGGATGTTCTTCTTGTGCATAGGTGCTTTCAACAATAATCGCATCAAGGGCTCCGAGTGCTCGCAAGCTTGAGGCACCGTTCACTAAACGGGTGTTGGTTGTGTTTAGGTCTCCTGTATAAAGAATTCGAGCGGCACTGCCACCATTGGCTTCAGTTTCAACAAGAATCGAGGCGCTGCCCGGAATGTGACCTGCATCATACAGAGTAAATCTAATCTTTGGAGAGACCTGAACAGGTTCGCCATAAGCAAGGGCTTTGGTATTACGGAGAAGGGTTTGGATCTCGTTTCTTTCAAATGCCAGAGATTCTCCTCCAATGCGGAGCATATCCATTAATAAAAGCTGGACTAGCTCTTTGGTCAGAGCCGTGGAATACATGGGCACCTGGTGTGTCTGGCTCCCCGCAATGAGGGGGAGGCTCCCACTATGGTCTAGGTGTGCATGCGAAAGGACACTGGTGAGGTTCCGTGTGGAAATTGGGAGCGGTACCCGTTGAGTGCCATTGAAGGCGGTGCCATAATCCATGACGACGCGAGCGCCGGCTTGCTCGACGAGAACAGCAGAGGCTCCCACTTGTCGGCAGCCGCCAAGGAAGGTAATTTTTGTCATTTTTCTTTCATTCCCTCTGGTAAGGTAATTGTGACAAGTTAACCTTCGACTCCGAATCAAGCTCTACTGATTCAGGTACTTCAGGTAAGTTAGGTGTTTCTTCCACGCTGCCTCATCTGAAGAATCAGGTTCTTCGCGCAGGTGAATTACCGTCGTTTCGTCTCGAATCCAATCATGCAAATCATATGATTGAGACACGACGTGGAACACGTATCTCTTGTCTACGCTTGTGAAATGAAAACAGCTTTTTAAATCTTGTCAATGATTAAGCAGGACCCTTGGCAAACGGAAGGCTCCCGAAAAGCTCTTTATATCGACGACGAAGCAGCTCCAGCGTTTCCACGGGAACAGGAATAGATCCCAAATCTGCTTTTTCAGGTATGATTCCGTGATAATCAGACCCGCCCGTGATGATTAATTGATATTCTTTTACGAGTTTCATTAACTCGGCTTGTCGAGATTCTATTGTTGCATACCAGTTATCTGATTTGCCTGCAACCTGTTCATACGGGTAATAGTACTCAACTCCCTGTATGTGAAGTGGTTTGAGTTCAGCAAGCATCATTCCTAGATCAGCGTCAACTGTTAGGGGATGGGCTATAATGGGTACTCCTTTGGCGTGCAAGATGGCCTGAATCCCTTGTTTGATGGTGGGTCGGGGACGATCCACATAGGCTGGACGACCGTATCCGAGATATTTACTAAAGGCTTCTTCGAGGGTAGTGACATGATTATGTCGCATAAGCACACGGGCTAGATGGGGGCGTCCTGTGGATTCACCTTTTGCTTCGGCTTCTACCTCTTGGGGATCCACTACAATGCCTAATGTTCTAAGCTTTGTAATCATTTTCGATAAGCGTTGTTCGCGTCCAACCCGCATCCATTCCAACAAAGCCCGTAGCTCAGAATTCTGAGTGTTAATGTAGAATCCAAGCAGATGGAGTTGATGGTCGAGCCAGTTACAGCTGATTTCAACGCCAGGCACCACCTCAATCCCCATGCTAATGCCTGCTCGTATCCCTTCATCCACTCCTTGTATCGTATCATGGTCTGTAATAGCCACGCCAACCAATCCAAGAGCGTGCGCTTTGCTGACCACTTGTGTCGGCGATTCGGTTCCATCTGAGGCTGTTGTGTGGGTATGCAAATCAACGAATCGCATCAAGGTCAAGGCTCCCTCACAGTCATATCACTCAATCGGAAAATCAGGTAAAAGCTTTCGGATGACCTTTAACGATTCCAAGGCGTCAGCTCGGTTTAATTCAAAGATAATGGGTCCACTAAACCTTCGCTTATCCAAGGCTGTTAAGAATTCGACAATCGGCAAGTCTCCTTGACCCAACACCTTGTGATCATGGTATGGAAATCGTTTACCCACCTCTCGTCTCATGGACCCGTCGTGAAGATGAATCTCGAGTAATCGATTATGATATCGATTTACAAACTCAAGAACATCTGTTAACCCTGACTGACCTGACAGCACATGTCCCGTATCTAAACACACCGAGGTATCAAGTTTTTCTGCAATAGCCCAGGTGATTTCGAAGGGAAACTCAATAGATTCTAACGCAAACCTGTGTGATGGAACATTCGTCGCCTTGATTAATTCACGGATACTCTGCTCCGCTAAATTCCCCATTATCAATGAAATAATGGGTTGGTCATCTCCGCCAATGTCGAATTCGCTAAATTCCGCCCCAATCCAACCGGCATTATGCACCACATATGCTTCAGGGTCTAGTGGCTTTGCGCGTTCAACAGCCTCTACTAAGCAGGCAACTGATGCTTCTCGAATGAAATTGTTGGGGCTTGCTGGCTCAATGGACCATATGGGAAGGTGTGCGGTGTAGGTTAAATCCAGTTCTTCTTTCACTGCCAGTAAATTGGCAATTTGTTTCTCGGATAATGCGTCAGGAACCACATACCCAAGATCCAAGGTAAGCTCCATTAAGGAGAACCCATGGTGATGGGTTAAACGAGCAATTTCAGCAAAATCAAACTTGCTCAAATCAAAGAAGCCACCCGCGGTCAATTGGCTAAAGACAGTTGCCCAATCCAAGGCGGTAATACCAAAACGCATCAATGTCCACCTTTTTGCTTTCCATTGCTATTGTCTCTTCTATAAAGGTCAAGGTTATTCATTACAATTCACAAGGCAAACAAGTAAAAGCAACTTCTAACCGGTAGCAATCATCAAGAACCCCATGGAAGAAACAAATCATGTCCCAAATCGAAATCAAAAAGGAAAATCAAATTGCAGTCATCACCATTAACAACCCTCCTGCAAACGCTCTAAACCAAGAGGTCTTTAACCAACTCAAAAAGGTCCTTACTGAATTGGATCAAGATGATACCAAAGTCATTATTATCACCGGCGCTGGAGACCGCTTCTTTATTGGCGGCGCTAACATCAAACAATTCGAAGGGCTAGATGCCAAGGGTGCGGAAAAGGTATCACGAATGGGTCAAGAGTTTACGCTCTTCTTAGAGCAACACAGTAAAGTCCTCATCATGGCTGTCAATGGGTTCTGTCTTGGTGGCGGCATGGAACTCTCGCAAGCTTGTGATTTTATCATTGCCTCAGAAAATGCTCGATTCGGACAAACCGAAATCAAACTAGGCATTATCCCCGGGTGGGGTGGAACCCAACGTCTCCAACGCTGGATGAACCCCCAGCGCGCCCGTGAACTTATTCTCACCGGTGACATTGTTCCTGCTGCTGAAATGGGCAACTTTGTCTATAAAGTCGTTCCTTCTAGCCAACTAATGCCCACGGCCATGAACCTTGCCGAACGAATAGCGGCTCGTGGCCTCGTTGCAATCAAACTAGCCAAGAAAGCGCTCAAACGTGCCCTATACATGCCCCTCGAAGAAGGCTTGAAACTGGAAGCCCGCTATTTCGGCGAAGTATTCGAAACCGATGATGCCAAAGAAGGAGTCAAAGCGTTCATCGAAAAACGTGACCCCAAAGTGGTGGATAAATAGGATTTTCCATACCCAATATTCACCCAGAGTGTCAAAATTTAGCCTCGAAGAATCCACAGCCAAACAGAATCTCTGCTATTAAAGACAAAACCGTTAAAGCACAATTACCAGCTAGTCACTACCGATATATGTCACCACTCCATTAAGGAGCGATTTGGGATGCGAAAAACACATCTAGCCTTAGGGCTTTTTCTAATCTTCTTCTTACTTGAATTTGCTATTCCCACCATGATGCCCACCACACCCCTTGCTGTGGAGGGAATACCAGAACTCGAAACAACCACAATTGCTAGTTCTTTTCAGCCTAAGAATAACCTCATTGTCATTCCTTCTGAAGAAGGGGCACCTCCAATTCCCGACAATCCGCCAGGAACGGGTCGAGAAACACTCGTCGAGTGGTGGGACACCAATTACGATTATCGTCGCAAAATCACCATCATCGAACCGGATATCGCATCCCGAACAATGGAACCTGTTCATGTTTACCTCACCTTTTCAGGTGATGTTGCCCGCGAAGATATCATCGCCGTTGCCTACTGGGATCCCGGGGCTTGGCACGAAGTTCCCTCCCAAGTATGGAATACCACTACCCATGTAACAGGTCCAACAACCTTCTATGATTCACTTACTATCTGTTTCTTGGTAAACATCACACAGAATCATCAAGAAGTCTTCTATATCTACTATGATGATGATTACTCTGTGGCCCCTAGCTATACCGATCAAATTACCGCCATACCTGCTAATGGTCCAATCACAGATGATTCGACTATGCCATGGGTCTATTCGGACGTGACCTCTACTAATTATACAAATGTTGATATGGTTTATATTCGCTCTTCAGCGACATCAAACGAACATGCAGCGATTCTTCTTACAGATATGCTTCGAGGGGGATCTGATTGGGGCGGACCCTGCGGCGGCCTCATTTCTGTTCGTTATGGTGACACCGATGCCCTCAACACCAATAACGGCACCGGTACAGGAACCAACCTGCAATATATGCTGCTAGGCGAATTCGCTCTAGACCCTCTTGGAGAAGATACGGGCATGGACTCAAGCAACACAAACCGAGCGAACGTTGCTCCGGACAACCCAGCTGAAGCCTGGATCACAGGGGCTGGGGTTTGGATTCTTCAAGACGGGCCTCTCTTTACACGAGTAAAAATCGTGACGAGTGATGGTGGCTATTGTAACTCTGCATCTCCATGGTGCAATCAAACATCTGACACCGTCAACCGCGGCTCAAATGGCGCCGCAGGCTTTCTGAATTACACAATCACTTACACCTTCTACTGGCACGGAAATTCGGCGTTAGTGAGCGTTCTTCTCGAAATTACCGCCAATCCCCAATGGCAAGGCGCCCAATGTCATGTCAAAAACTACGGTGACTGGCCACACATTATGACCTTCACCTGTGGTTCAGGAACCCCTGGAACAGTCGATGCCGTCCAAAATCGAAAAGCGTGGATTGGCTCCAAATATGGTCTTTACAACGAAACTGTCGATGGACGTCGACGCGACTTCCCAATTGAACCATGGATGGTCTGGTATGATGACTCAGGAGAACCCGGTTATGATGGAACCCAACATCCCACACTCGGACTCATCGCCAAAGTCAATCCAGTGGGTTGGGAAGTTCTTTCTCTCGCAGTGACTGGCATGGGTGATAACACCATGCTACAACAAATCCTTCGAGAAGGTCACCAAGGCGACTTCTATATCATGCCAACCGGTCAGACCTTCACCTACGATTATACTGTGTATACAACGGCTTATGGCACAAACTATGATGAAGTACGCACCCAAACCGCCCAAATCAATAATCCCATAAGCATCGAGCTGGGTGAACAAGAATTATTCCGGCATAATATTTTGACCTGCACTACCCAAGACGTCGAAGGCACCAACATTTCCAATATTGATGTCTATATCTATAACAGCTCAATGGATCTCGTGCAAAGTGGTCCAACTGTAAACGCCAATGTGACATTCCTCAAATTAGAGGATGGACTTTACACAATCATCTCAAACTACACTTTAATTTCGACGTATGGAGGCTCGGTAACCTTCCAAGTCAACAC
>JBHLPI010000143.1:0-4012 GCA_048939595.1 Promethearchaeota archaeon
TTCTTCTTCACGTCCTTGGAGTCCCCAGCAAAAGAGTGGTGGCAGAAAGAGGAAGAGTATGAGGGGAAATCCAGGGATGATGAAAAAGAGGGCTATCATTATCACGCTTAGGAGAATGCTGATGATGCTAATCAAGGCTAATCGATTCATGATCCCAAATCCTTGCCACTTCAATTCCTTTAATTAGATTTGCTCAGGGAGATCTTCAGCATGATCAGTGATCCGGTTGATGATATGGCGGGTTTTTCGAATGGCAACTCTAGCCCCAAAGTCTGCGTAGTGGATTTCTTCGCGGGTTAGTGGGGTTTTGCGTGAGCCTTTCATTTTTTCCTTCACATCTTCAAAATAATGAAGGGTTTCCCGAATTGCACTCAATGCTTCGGTGGAAGCTCCGATGACCAATTGGGCGAGTTCCTTTGCGGGAGGAATTCCTATGGCTGTGGAAAGCTGGTTTCGAACCTCGACGAAATAGGTTTTAACTTCTAATAGAACCGCTCGTAGATTTTCTGCCGCTTCGAGCAGAGGTTTAAGGGCTTCTCGGTTTCGTATCTGTTCGATATTTGTGATTTCGGTTTCGAATTGGTCAAGGACGATTTCTAGTCGATCCTGCAATAGTAGAGCTTGGTCATGACTCATACTAGTCACTACTCATCACGAAGACTTAACCTTCTCTATCTCGATAAGATTTTGTTCTTTTAGGAGTTGGATGAACCGCATAACCGTATCGATATTCGCCACCTCACCAAACTCCGCCTCCAATGCCGTGAGTATCTCATATAGACTCCGATGACCATCCATGAAGTTGGTGAGTTCAAGGAGAACTTCCACGAAGAAAGGGTGATTCTTTTGATAAGTACGGAGCCAGTTCATATCTTGCGGTCGCGTTTGGCGGACAAATTCGTTGAAATGGAGCGGGCCTTGGAATTTGCGCCGTGGACTCAGATTCTTGGCTTGCCTTTCCTTCTTTCGAAGAACTAATCGCTTCAGGGGCGAGTACCCTATGGATCGGGAAAGGAGATCTTCAACTTGTCGAAGTTTTCGTACTTCTTCCTGCCGCTCTTGAACTAAATCTTCTAGCATCAAATCGATGAAGTTATGTAATTCAGAATCGTGTGGACTTAGCACTTTGACACTTTGCAATGCGACACTTTCTCGGCGGGAAATTTGCCGAATACTTTCCATTGCTTTTCGCAAGGTTCTAGCAAGGTGCGCTCCGCGTTCTGTTTTCGCGATGGCTTGAATCGCTTCTTGTACATACTTTTGCGTGGTTTGGGTAATCCGAGTATGCGCGTTAGCATGGACTTGGGTCGCTAGGAACATAGCATCATCAGATTCTGCATACGCCTGTGTTAATAGAGTCATGATGACGCCATATCCCACACGGCGTAATTGAGTGGTATCAATCTTGTCAAGCGAGTCAAGGTTACTATGGTAGTAGGCATCGGGCCATTGATTTAGCATCGGGCAGGGCACATTGAACGAGGAATCAATGAACACCGTGTGATCACTTCGCCAATCGTACTTCTGGACATCGAAATGAAAGGGTAGGTGGCTCCCATCAGGTGAAATGAGATTTGGGTTCTTAGCAGCGTCGCTGAGATGATATTCGAGTAGATCATTAATAAAACTGGGCAGAGAATCTGGGGTTCGGTGGAGGTTCACGACACCACCAACCGTTGCAGGATCTGCTCCCACCATGTCACAGTTAATTGCACTAATTATCCGCGGTGCTAATTCGGGGTGTGCCTGTAAGAAGGCTAGTGTCCCATAAAATTCAGGAACCCATAGAAAGCGGATTGTGCGCAGAGGGGCCGGTAACTTGCCTTCATGGATAAGTGTCGTAATGACTCGGGCGAGTTCCATGAGCAAGGCACTCCCACTGGCATTATCATTAGCACCTGGTCGAGGGTGACAGAGATGGGCAATCAAGAGCACTTCTTCACGAAGAAATTCTGTGCCTTCAATCACGGCTGAAAGAACCCGTTGTTCACCAGAATACAGTTCAGCATCAACTTTCGCGTGAACAAGAACCTCCGGCTCGGTTTCAATAAGGTGGCGGAGTCGAGTACCGATCTGACCAGAGACAGCGAACGCAAATCCGACTTTATCTTTTTCCTTAGCATTAGGCCAGATACCTAGGTAGGGGATCATATTCGGGTGCTTTGTCCGACGCTCGAGGGGAGGAAAATGGA
Source organism: Promethearchaeota archaeon (assembly GCA_048939595.1). Taxonomy (GTDB): domain Archaea; phylum Asgardarchaeota; class Hermodarchaeia; order Hermodarchaeales; family Hermodarchaeaceae; genus Hermodarchaeum. The sequence goes on from JBHLPI010000143.1 coordinate 2,193, forward strand.
TTGTGCCTAATGCTCCACGTTTAAACACGGCTTCCCGCTGAACCCAATCAGCACGACCAGAGGTTAAAACAATTTTCCCTTTGACATCGACTCGACGATAATCTTTCTCCGAGGACCCATCTTCAAGATACACAAGAGGTGCCACGATATCTGCGGACTGACTATGGGCAACTATAGTCACTGGGTTTTCACTAAAGCGTCCTAGGATTTCTTGTTTAGGACTTATTAGGTGGAGTGTTCCATCTGCTACACGCCAACCGAGGGGAGCCGTCCATTGCCACGTTGTAGTTTTCCCGTCAGCGGGGTAAACCTCTACTTCTGTACGTATTCCTGGGAATTTATCCACAACTTCTTTCACGTAATAAATTGCATCATGAAAACCAGGTGAGGCTTGAATGCGGTGAAAACGGATGATTTCAGAAACATAATCTTTGGCGATCGTTCCAGAAAGCTCCTCACTGATAATATCTCGGAAGGTCGTATGAAACATGACTCAAAGTCCTCCAGTTCAACCGTGTGCACTCTAACCATACAAAAACCTAGCCTTTTGAGAAAGGTTAAACTGTACTTTTCTTGCTATTAGCACAGTATTTTTGACATCAGTGTTTGAGTCGCTGCCTAAATTTCCCGCAAATGCTCTTTGTAGCCGTGTTGAAGGGACACCATCTTTAAAAGTTATAGAAGTAATTGAAAAACAAAGAAGGTGAGGGTGCTGTCCGTCAACCTGCAAGTCTATGATGTCGTTGAAAATGGGGAACTTATGGAGCTTACTATTCCGGGTCAGCTTAAAACCGAGTTGAACGCTGACCGTGTTCTGATTATCGTTGATGATGACGATCGGAAAATCTGGCTGTGGAAAGGAACCGAAGCAGGCGTTCGCAAGAAATTCATCGCCGCACGTCAAGGTCAAGCCGTTCGCAGTCAACGGGGTTTAGTTTACAAAGTCCTCTCAGTCGATGGAGGCGAAGAACCTGATGCCTTTCTAGCTCTACTAGGTGAAAAGCCTAAACCTCCTGAACCCAAAAAAGAAGTAGAAGTACAGGTTGAGCTACCCGACAAAACCATCGAAATTACTCCCGACGGACCCCCACCCAAACCAGTTACCTCCAAACCAATGAAATCTGCCCCAATTAAGACTTCTAAACCTGAACTTCAACCTGTCAGGATGCCTGTAGCAACCACTCAGCTTGGAACCGAGTATAATGGTGCAGAGCAACAATGGCCCCTGCGATCATCAACAGCGAGTATTGTGCCTGCTCCAGCTCAAGATGATATCATTGGACGAGTAGCTAATACCACACCTCCCCCTGGTTACAGCCGCGAACTTGTCATTATTGGTCAAGAGGTCTTTACTAGTGTTGATCGAACCGTGACTCTTTTGGGGAAGACCCAGACAACCTCGCAACTAGAACGTACTCGTACACTCCCGGATGGCCCATTCTTTGGTGGCGATTACACACCCCGCATTTTGGTCGAGGATGGCCGAGTACTTGCAACCGAATTTCTGAAGAAAAGCGATAAAGATTCACATGGATTGCGAGATGCGGTTGCTGAAGCAGATGTGAGTGAGTTAATCGATATCTTCCGAATCACAACTGAAACCGCAGAAATTGATGATGAGAAAGAGTCGAAAAAGAAATCCAAGAAGTCGAAGAAGAAGTAACCGCTTTCTCAGGAATCTTTTTTTAACACCTTTTCGCTTCGCTTCAAGGTCTTACTAGGTGCTCAAGACTATTGCAAAAATAATGAATCATTACATTTCTGTAACTCATTCTTTTGGACTTGACCACTTTTTCCAGATGATTATTGCGATTATAATA
>JBHLPI010000144.1:0-3967 GCA_048939595.1 Promethearchaeota archaeon
CGGTGGCAACCCCAGGGGTGTTGAGGCTATCGGTTCCAACGGGTGCATAGGGGTTGGATACATTACGGATATAGAGGCCAGGGTCCCCATTGCATCCAGCAAGAATTTGTCCGGAGATATCGATGCCGAGGATGTTGGTCCATAATTGGGAATAGGTCAGGACAGGGGTGGTGGGGTCGGCGATGTCGTAGATGTGAAAATCGAGCCCACTGCTTAGGCTGACCGCCATGTAGAGGAAGTGCCCTTGGATTTCGAAGTCGGTGATATTCCCGCTACCCATAGCGATGGAGGAGACGGCGGCAGGGATGCTTGTTGGATTGGAGACATTGTAGATTTTCCATGTTGGATTGCCGACTAGGTCACTTTGACCGATGAACATGAGGTCGCCATCAATTTCTCCAGAGATGAGATAGGTGGCAGGATGTTGGGTGCCCAGCAGCGCCATGTTGGTGGGGTCGCTGATGTTGTAGACGCGGAGCGCGTTGGTGCCGGTCGTCGTCTTATAGAGAGTCGCGTAGAGTTTGCGCCCTTGGATTTCGACGGAGCGGACAGTCTCAAAAGTATCTATACTATCAAATAGCGAGAGATACCCATCTCGATTGTTAGCCAGGTAACCCGACCCCCAGCCAACGGCTGTGGAGTTCGGAGCGTCACGATAAGTTGTTGTGCTAAACGATTCAGAGTAGCCTCCACTTCCAGGAACAGGCACCGTGTAGTTGACGGCCTGCAATGGCGGAAGTGTAGAGGGAGTGAAGGATACGAACATCAAAGAGAGTAATGCTAAGAATAGTGAAGCCACTAAGAGGTGTGTTTTTTTCAAAGACATTGTTTTTTCCCTCACGAGGAAAAGAAACCGCGTGCTGATAGGGGGTTACCTCCTAAAAAATCACACCGTTCGTTTTTGAAGACCGCATCATGCTCAACGAGGCTATCGGAATGAAGGTCTCGGCGTCTTGGATCTTGGCGAGAGGTGTTGCGAGATGCTTCGTGTCTTCAAGGTTCGCTAGGCGACTAACCATGATGCATTTTCACCCAGTGACAGAAACCTGACATTTATACAACTGAAATCATTGAAGAAATAATGAGACTCCATTATGATGGTTTCTTGACGGAGAGTATCGCAGGAATCATATTCGATATATATCAGATCTCACTAGATCGTAGAACTGAGGCTTGAAGGATCCAAGAATGGAGGCGCAGATCTGACTATTAGCTTCAAGTAGAACTGGACTATTATCACCCGCCATAGCACACACATCACTTCCTGCCACTATACAATACATCAACAGCCTACACTGGTCAAGACCCGTATCCAACGAGTATCCTCACCCCGCTTGAACAAATTCTCACAAGTTAGAACCGTAGACAACGAGCAGATCGGTTATCATAATCCACCCATACAAACACACCAACCTAACTTCGTTGGTGCAACCCCACTTGACGATGCGATGCAAATAGTTACTAATGTTTAGGGTTGCAACCAGTTGTTTTTCTGATACCAGGCAATTGTTTCTGCTAGCCCTTGCTGGGCATCCGGATAAACCAGTTGATAGTCTGTAGCTTTGAGCTTGGCATTGCTATACTGATAATCGTGAAACATCAAATCAATTGTGGCGCGTTCAATTTTCGGTGCTTTATGCGTGAAATTTCGCGCCTTCCATTCAGCCCACAATGCCAACGCGGTGAGAAGCCATCGTGGAAGAAGAGGAAACCGCGTATAGTAAACCTTTGCGTTTAACAACGGTGCCACAGACGAAAATAAGTCATATTTCCGATACGTCGAATCATCCACAACGTTATACACCTGACCCCAAGCAGTGGGTAAAGAAAGGAGATGTATTGCTGCACCGACCACATCAGTAACATGAACCAATGGAACCAACGTATTCAGATTCTTAGAAATTATAGGCAGCTGTCCAAGCGCTACCATTCGAAGAATCGTTCCAATCCCATACCGATTACGTGGCCCGTAAATGGGAGCCGGGCGAAGAATAATAAGATTTAGATGATGCTCGGAACAAACCTGGAGGGCAATCTGTTCTTGTTCGAATTTTGATTGTTCATAGGCATTTGATGGATTCACCGGATCATCTTCACTCACAGGAAGTGCCTTCGGAACCCCATACACTCCAGCACTACTAATCAACACGACTTTCGAGACGCCTGCCTTTACCGCCGCATGACAAAGATTGTTTGTTCCCTCAACATTAACGTCATACAACTTCGCCCATGGCGCCGAATACCGAAATAGGGACGCTGCATGAAAAATGACATCAATCCCCTTGACAACCCGCGCAAGTGTTGTAGGATCGCACAAATCCCCGGTCATGAACTCAGCTTCACGATTCAAAAAAGAACACGGTGCCTCGGCTAAATCCATGCCCCGAACCAGATACTTCGAGTCTTGAAGTAACATGTCGATGAAATGACTGCCGACAAAGCCACAGGCCCCCGTCACCAATGCCCGCTGTGTCGTCACACTATTTCCCCTCGCTATCACAACAGCCCAACCAGTCCAGTTTGCCCCTCATGACGCCCAAACAGGAAATACCCAAGAAACACGCCACAATACAACCACACGGGATAGAGAGCAAACAACACCAACGCCAACATATCAATCACCCCGGTCGTCAGGACGAATTCAAAGGCAAACAGTCCACTATTAATCATAAAATCCCGTCCGCTAACCGCTCGACCCATCCACACCCAAATCCAATCAAACCACCCCAGGTTCAAGTACAACGAACCTGCAACCACCCAAAACACAACCACCGTAAATGCCCCCAAAATCTTCGTAGCATGCGGCGTCACACGATACAACCACCGATTTCGTAACCACACGATGAATGCGCCACAAACCAGTAGTAAAAAGGGATCGAAGAGAAAGCTCATAATCGTCACTTAAGCACCCATTCGATAAAAAACCTAAACGTCACAACGACCGCTCATTCAAAGCACGACTCCCCCCAAATCTTGTCTCACAAAATTACCCTGTAACTATATTAAGAAAATTCACAACAATTTCTAACAGAGAGGACCAGCAATTATGCTTCAGAGGCACGTTCTCCAACGATAACAATGAACGCGGTGACTAGCCCAAGGAGGATCAGGGTTTCGCCGATTTGTTGCCAAGTCAAGGCCGTGGCAACTGTGATGGATCCAATTTGAAGATAGGTGATGCTGATAACAAATAGTCCGCTGATGAAAGCGGTTAGTACCATGATTGCTAGTAGTACGAAGAGATAGCGACGAGTGCCTTGCCACCACCAACTATTCTTTAGAGTACCTGTCAGGGGGGCGCGTCGGACGAAGACAATAATGACCCACAGCCCCAACATACTGGCGAGTAGTAAACCTCCGCCAAATAGCATGTAGGCGTCGGGAGTCCAGAAAATCTCGGGCAGTAACGCCCAGAGAATGGGGATTCCGAACTGATATGCGATGAAGCCTTCAAATAACAGGATCCAGACAGCAAAAGCAGCTGAAAAATAAGGCAGAAAGGCAAGGAAGTAAAATTTCCAATCTTTCTTGATTTGTATAAATGGAATTGACCAGCTGTGTCCTTCCGGAGCATTCGATACTGTGTGTGCTGTGAGTGGTTGCTGAGTTGAACTAGCTGAATCCGCGGAGGATGCGATTGTGAGTTGGTAGGCTTTGTAGACGAGAACACCTAGAGTTCCGAGGAGAAAGAAACCAACGAGAAGCAATCCAAGCAGATGCAACATGAATGGATTTTGAATGAAAAGCCCAATTCGAAGGACTTCCAAAAGAAAGATGAACGCCCGGTGCATGCAGATCCAAACCCCTATCCACGCAGTAAATACGAGCAGGAAACCCAGAATGTATTGGAATCCCCGTCGACTACGTTCTGGTGTCCCCAAAGGAAGAAGCCACACAAAATAGACGATATAGAGCACAATAACTCCCACAGACGCTGAGAAAATGCCGATATCATGCAGGGCCGCCA
>JBHLPI010000058.1:0-12704 GCA_048939595.1 Promethearchaeota archaeon
ATGGCACAGGAAGGTATCGTGGCTGTACGCCGTATCAAAGAAAGTGATATGGAGAAACTAGCACGAGCCACTGGTGGAAAACTCATTTCAAATCTTGATGACCTAACTAAGAAAGACTTAGGCACAGCCCAAGTTCTAGAAGAACGCAAGATTGCTGATGACAAGATGGTATTTATCGAAGGCTGTAAGAATCCAAAAGCAGTTAGCATTCTTCTTCGAGGAAGCACTGATCTTATCACTGACGAAGCTGAACGAGCCTTTCATGACGCACTTTGTGTAATTCGAAACGTCGTTCAAGATGGCCGAGTTGTCGCAGGTGGAGGTTCACCTGAAATTCAAGTTGCCAGACAACTTCAAGAATACGCTGAAAGTCTTCCTGGGCGTGAGCAACTCGCAGTTATAGCATTTGCTGAAGCAATGGAGATTATTCCCAAGACCCTAGCTGAAAATGCAGGCCTTGATCCAATCGATATCATCGCCGACCTTAAAGCCAGACATGAAAAAGGCGAGGCCTCGGCAGGTGTCGATGGCTTTAGGGGTAAAGTTGGTGATCTTGCCAAGGCTAATGTCTGGGAACCCTTAGTTGTCAAGCGACAGGCTGTCAAGTCGGCAAGTGAAGTTTCGCAAATGCTCCTACGCATCGATGATGTGATCGCATCCAAAGGTATGGAAGCGGGTGGTGGCCCTGGTGGGCCTCCAGGTGGCGAAGACTTCGAGGAATAAAATTGGATAAAAAGAGGCGGAGAATGTGCCAAAGAAAGGACCTGAAATCGGTCCTAAACGAATGACTCGATACGAAAAATCCCGGGTAGTGGGATCTCGTGCCCTTCAAATCTCGATGGGGGCCCCAATTCTAACACGCATTGCTTCGGATCTCAACGATCCAATCCGGATTGCAGAATTGGAGTTACAAAAACGAGTTCTCCCAATTACAATCAGACGTAAACTGCCTTCGGGTGCTTTCGAAGACATAGCCCTGATTGACCTTGTCGATTAGCTGCTCCGCCTTCATCCATTCTTATATTTTGATTTTTCAGATGTTGCAGGCTAATTTGTTATACTAGGAGAAGAGGCGCAAAAACTCCTGCTCCACTTCACTTCTTAAATGTTCGAAATCCTTTTTGCAGACTAGAAAGAGGGATTGTGTAATTCTGCATTAGTGTCTTTGCTGTGGTGGTTTGAATGAAACGATTCCTCTCATTTGACGAGCTCAAATCTTTAAGTTATGAGGAAATTGAGTCAATGCAAAATCGAAAGTTCCGAGCCTTTATCCGCTATCAGGTTTACCCGAATCATCCATTTTATCGACGGCTCTTCAAAGAACATGAGGTAGATCCCTTTGATCTTCGAGCGCCTTCCGACTGGGAAAAATATGGACTGCCCCTCGTGAAGAAGGCCGATTACAAAGAGAATTTGCGGGAATTCGTTTTAAATCCGCAAGAAGTCGATGGCCAAGAAAGGGACCCAGCTGAGGTTATTAGAAATCTGCTGGATTATTACAAGGAAGCGGGATATAAGGATGAGCAAAATTTTGTTTTTCGTCGTGGGCTTAAAGTCAAACTTCGAATCGGAAAAGAAAAGGCGACCCAGGAACTTCTGAAGCATATAAAACATCAGTTTTCTCCGCGGTTCTTTTGGTTTTCATCAGGACGTGCTTCTGGACTTCCTTCACCTGTTTTCCTCACGCATTATGATAACGAGTTGATGCTGAATAACATGGCTAAATCCGGAAAAATGGCAATTGATCCGTTCGTTAAGGACGGATTTGAGCTTCGTGCAATGAACCTATTTCCATCCGCCCCTCATCTTGGCTTCTTTGGTGTGGACGGTGGTCTGTTACAGATGGCAGATTTTGTAGTTCGTTCAACTGCAGGAGGAGCTATAAGCACTGATAAGCTTGTACAGCTCGCAGAGTTGTTCAAAGTAACCGGTTTTGCTGCAATGCCCGGATATCTGCGCAATATTTTCTGTCGAGAGTTACTTCAACAAAAGCCGAAATTAGAGAAACGTGGAATTATTCTCTTAGCAGGTGAACGTATTTACGATGCAGTGATTGATGACATTAAGACTAATTTTGCAGAAGTAGGAATGACTGAAAGCCGAGTCATTGGAGGTTGGGCTGCAAGTGAGACCAAAATCGGTGTAGCATGTCAATGCCAAGAAAAGGGCGGATACCATAATCTTTCTCCTCTAGCGTTTGCTGTTCGTTTTGTGAAATTTACTGATGAAGTAGGCGGATATGAGTTTACAAGTCCTGAAGAAGGAGGGTATATTACTATCTTCCATGTGGATGGGCGTTCATCAATGTTTGAAGGTTATTTGATGGGTGACCACGTCGACAAAGTGACAACGGGTAAATGTCCTCATTGTGGTTTAGAGATGCCTTGTTTCTTTAACATCTCCAGAGAATCTGAAATTGGTGCTCAAATGCATGTAATGGGGGTTGCAGAAGAGAAGATTAAAGGAGCGACTGTTAATCTGACAGCGTTACGCGAGTCTTTGTTAGCATTGAGCCAGATTCATGAAGCTCAGATTATTGTGAGTAAATCAAAACCTGATGATCCTTATTCAACGGATGTTCTTTCATTGAATATTGTACTAAAATCAGGAGCTAACCAAACTCAAGCACAGCGAATGATTCAAAAATTAACGAAAACTGAAACTGAGATTACCCCAGTCATTAATTTCATGGATTTGGACACACTGTTGGAGCAGGCAGGTGGGTTGAAATTCCAGGAAATAGTAGATTCCCGTATTAAACCAGCTTAGATAATCATTAGAAAAATATGGAGCCTCGGGCGGGGATTGAACCCGCGACCAGCAGCTTACTCGACCCCTTGGGAAAGAAGTGTACGAGGCTGTCGCTCTACCACTGAGCTACCGAGGCACTGTACATGGGTTGAATAGGGAGACCCAAAAAGATTTCGACAGTGTAGTTAATAGTAGCATTTGAAGGGATTGCCAATGGAAAAAAAGACAAACACACTTCGTGATCTCGGCGAAAGAGGATTAATCCGTTGGTTTCAGGATTTAATCACTCCTTATGATAAAGCACTCCTCTCTGGTATGGAAGATGCAGTGGCTGTATCTCTTAATGATGAAGCTATCATCGCGAATAGTGATATGCTAGTTGGATCAACGGATGTACTACCTGGTATGTCGGCTAGTGAAATTGCATGGAAAGCTGGAGTTATGGGATTAAGCGATCTAGCCGCAAAGGGAGCTGTGCCGCTTGGAGTGATAGTTTCCTTAGGTTTTCCAGCAGATACAGAAACAAATTTTGCTGCGGCAATTGTTGGAGGACTAAATTGTGTGTGTCGTGACCATGATACATACTATCTAGGGGGAGATACTAATCAATGCTTGGACCTTGTGATTGACTGCACAGCAATAGGAAAGGCTTCTCAGAAACAGATCCTTAGACGAAGCGGGGCCAATCTTGGTGATTTGATTGCAACAACAGGCGACTTCGGGTATACCGGGGCATTATTCAAAGCTTTGTTGCGAGGTTACTCTGAGCCCCATGAACTCGTTGAACAAATTCGGCAGTCAGCATTACGGCCAAGAGCCCGATTGAAAGAAGGACAAATATTAGGTCAAAGTGGATTGGCGTCAGCTTCAATAGATAGTAGTGATGGACTTGCATGGTCTTTACATGAACTGGCTGCAGCAAGTCGAGTCGGATTCCAACTCGATAACATTCCTATTCCAGAAGTATGTAAGAAATTCGCAATAACGAATGATTTGAATCCGATTGATCTTGCTCTGTATGGAGGCGAAGAATTTGAGCTAGTTGTTACAATACCTCCTGAAAAGTGGGAAAAGGCTAGGACATTAGTTCAGGAAGTAGGGGGGTCGTTAGTTCGAATTGGTACGATACATGAAGAGCACGAGAAAGTTTTACAACTTAATGGTAGAAATATACCAATTGAACCAAAAGGGTATGAGCACTTTTCGGAATGAAGAAAATGGCGGGCTCGGGGGGATTTTCGGACAGGTTTTTGGGCTTTCGAACCCCCGACAATCGGGTGTCTCCAATGAAATTGGAATTAAGAGCCCGACGCTCTGCCTGGCTAAGCTACGAGCCCGTAGTTGAGCAGTCTTTCTGCCATTATTTTAAAACTTTCTGAAAAAGAAAAGAGCCCTAAGATTTTATACTTTCAAGTCTAGAAAGGCGAATAATATGACGAAAAAGCGGATACTTATTGCAGGAACCTTCGATATTCTTCATCCAGGCCATGTTTTTCTCATAAACGAGGCTGCAAAGCTTGGTGAGGTTATTGTAGTAATAGCACGAGATGAAAATGTACTCCATACCAAAGGGCATCCAGTAATTGTACCTGAAAAACAGCGTTTGTTTATGGTTGAAGCATTGAAAGGGGTCGCTAAAGCTGTTCTTGGTAATCCTGGAGATGATTTTATTAGCATCGTTGAAGAGTTACAGCCAGATATTCTATTGTTAGGTCCAAACCAAGACTTTTCGCTAGAGAAAATCCAGAATAGACTTGATGAAAAGGGAATGATAACCAGGGTGGTCCGACTAGAGCAATTATTTGATGAGTTTCCTCTGAACAGTTCAACACGCATTATTGAGAAGGCAATTTCAAATCAGAAAGATCGAATTTCACAGTGACAATATCACCGTCAGTGACATTGAGCTTTTGCCGCAAGCTTATTGGTGCTATAACCTCGACGACGTTAGGATGATGATGTGTGCGTTCAATCAATAAAACGGCAGCCTTTTGTTCTCCATTTACCATGGCCGGGTAACAGGTAACGGGTCCAAAGGTTCGATCACCAGTCACGAACCCGTGAATTTCAATACCAAGGGTTGCTTTGAGTAATTGAAATTCATTGACGTCTGTTTCGGTGATTAATTGGATATTAAGAGTGCCAGGGTAGGGAGTATAGCTTAGCAATCTACGAAATTGTCTTCGATAACCTTCTAACTGAATGTAATAAGCACCTTCTCCTAATCCGGTTAGAATTCTTCCTTTGAAGCTGCGGTATCGTTTCCTCGTCAGTGCTATTTCCAGGATAGATTGGATTTTCACTAATTCAGATATGCCCTTCTGTTGTATTTTGATTAATTGTCCACGATTATTAAGAACTCGATGAATTAAGCCACGGTTTTCCAATTCTAGCAATCTTCTGGAAGCAGTCTGCTGGCTGATTTGTAAAAGCTGAGCAAGCCGAGACGTAGATGTGCGGATATTATTGGTTACTGCACCCAGTTGAGCTAGAGTTAGAAGTGTGAACCATAGCTGTTCTTTCATGAAAATCATCATTTCTGTTTAAGTGTTTGACGGCTCTCAGTCGCTATCTTGTGTGCAAAACGGATTGGTTCAGGTAGGCGATATTTTATGATACACTTTCTTGTCAATTCTACTGCTGTCGATAAAGAAACCCGATGCCCAGTACTGATGTAAATAGGTTTACAACCAGGTTTGGATACAAATCGTGCACCAACGACTTCACCATTGAGGATGATAGTATCAAAGGATTTTGGGTTAGATTGAATGGTTCCACACAAGTAGCTTTTTGCTACCCCAATGGTAGGAGTGTCTCTTAGAATTCCAAAATGGCTAGCAGCCCCAAGCATTCGAGGATGTGCCTTACCATGTGCATCTACGAAGCAAAGATCGGGGGTGTACGAAAGGGCGTTATAAGCCAAGGATAATGGTGGATATTCTCGAAAAGAGAGAAATGTTGGAATGTATGGCACCTGAGTTTGGATAAACACGGTTTGGTATTCAAGTTGCGTTAACTCAGGGAACTTAAGTATAACAGCAACGCCAATAGCAGTTTGTTTGTAATAAGAGACATCTAACCCACATACAGTTCGGGGAGGATTAGGAAAGTCATCATGTTCAACAAGTCGCGAAACTAAATCTAGTTGGACTTGCCGTGCCCTTGTGGTAGGAAATTTTGTACGCAGAGAAGATAGCCTCCATTATTTTCCGAGTGAGTTTTGCAACGAGGTAATTCCAGCTAGTAGCCGGCGATTTTCAATTGCGGTAGTGAGATCTGCACGTGTTCGTTCTATAAGACTTCGAGCAACATCTGTTTTCCTCCGAATTCCAGGTGTTAGACCACGTGGAAAATCAAAGGTCATCAGGACTTCGTGAATTTGTTCCATTTGGCTAAATGCTCTTTTAGCTTCGTCCAGATTATCTTGAGTTAGAGAATCGATAGAATACCTACGAAGTTCGCCTACAAGATCTCCAAGTCCTTGAAGATAACCAATGTCACTAACACCGATTTTTTCTGGGTTCGGTAACTCTTCCTTAAGGCGAAACGCTAAAAACAGTGCAGCCTCAGCAACTTCACCTTCAGCGTCATTAACAAGTCCAATTACAGGAAGTTGATTCAGTCTTTCAAGATGCTTCTGTGTGGCTTTCAACATAGACTGAGCGGCTTTTATTGAAGTTCTAGCCTTCTTCATTTCGTTTTGGTGAATTGCAGAAATTGCTTCTCGAGTTTCCTTAAGCACCTTGTGCATCTCATTGATTAGTAAATCTCGTGATGTATTTTGGATTGCAAGATTAGCGTAAATCGCGTCGCCGATTGATTTGAGGGGCATGGTTAAGAGCTCCTTCTCTAAGATTCGGTTCTGTGTTGGTGCTGTGAAAACAGAATACTTAAATGATTGGCTCTGAGTGAATCCTCGGTTGGTCTTGTGGTTTCTTCTGATTTAGCCAAAATTTATCGTCGGCAACGTTATCGATTCATTGGTAGAAATAGTGTTCTAAAGAAATGCCACCACCTCCACAAAGCGTTGACCCAGCAACGACCATGTTATAAACAGACCTTCTATGGCACAATCACCACTCATAGATGCATGCAATTATCACCCACTCTTCAATGCAATCAATCCTGCCTATTCTGCTGGCGCTCTATGCCAGGAGATGAAGGCTACCCCAACCAGTTACACATGGAAATCCCAGATAATCCTGAAGAAATTCTGGATAATGCAATAATTGAACAACGTAAAATTTTGGATGGCTATAACCCGGTTTGCCATCCCAAAGTGCTCCCGAAGATGTATGAAGAAGCACGGGATCCCAAACATGTGGCTATTAGTCTTGTTGGCGAACCAACAGGATATGAACGTCTTTCAGATTTAATTCAAGAATGCAAGCAGCGTGGTTGGACAAGTTATCTAGTTAGTAATGGGACAAATCCGCAAGTGCTTCAAGAAATCCAAGAACCGACTCAGTTATACATCTCTTTTGTGGCTCCTGATAAGAAAACACACCAAACACTTTGTCGCCCTTCTATTCCTAGGGCTTGGGACCGCCTCCAAGAGTCGCTAAGCCTTCTTTCAACGTTTTCCTGTCCTAGTGTAGTGCGAATGACGCTTGTTGCTGGACGTAATATGCACAGTGTTTCTCGCTATGCAAAAATCCTCGATGCATCTGAAACAGATTTCATTGAATGTAAGGCCTACATGCATGTTGGCGGAAGTATGCAACGCTTATCTCGGGAGAACATGCCCAGTATGAAAGAAATCCGAGATTTTGCAGAAAGGCTATCTGATGAATCGGAGTATACGATGGCTAACGAGGATACGGCTAGCAGGGTCGTACTATTAATGAAGACCTAATTTTTTGTGTCCTATTCAGCTAATGGAATGTGTTTTGATTCCATACCCTTTGTTGTAACAACAAGAAGATCGATTCCGTCGCCGGACATGGCATCACGCCGCGTAGCAGACCGAATTGATTTCACAGCGAGTTCCATTGCTTCTTCTTTTGTTAGATTATCACGGTAATTCGCTTCAAGCACTCCTAGCACTAGCGAGGTAGCAGTGCCTACCGCTGCGTATTTCTCTTCAATAAGTGAGCCTGCAAGATCAAGGCTGTAAAGATGAGAGCCCGTTTGGTCAACGCCTCCAATTAGTGTCTGTGTGAGATAAGGCATGTATTTTCGGCTGAACAAGATGTTGGAGAGAAGCTGGGCTGCGGCGTTGACGGTGATAGGTCTCCGATTTTCAAGTTCGAAGAGGCTGGATTCAGCAGTGAGGAATGAGGAAAGCATTTGGTAATCACCACTAACTCCAGCACTGCCTACGATGATATTATCGGTTATGGAGAATACTTTCTTACCTGTTTTACTTACGACGGTATAACCCCAGAGTACCCGTTTCTCAGCTCCGATGACTATACCATTCTCGAAAGTTATGCCAACGGTAGCTGCACCGAAGAAAGGCGTTAAATCAGATTGACTGCACATTTTCTTTTACCTTCTCAGCTAACGTAGGAAAGCAGTTAAAAAATCTTTGTGACTTGCTTCACGTTAGAGTTGTGAGGTCAAGTGAACCCCTTTACTGGTTTAAAGTATATTCCTAACACCAAAGAGTTACTCGATGTTGCCTTCGCTCGAGCTGCTAAGGTATCACTCCCCAAATCAAAGAAGGCTCCATACATACGGGCACGAGAAAAGGAAATTGCTAAACTTAACAAGGTTGACGACATACTCGCAACTAGGTTAGAAGAGGTTGTCAAGCGATTCCCGAATTTTGATAACATAGATCCATTTTATCGATCATTAGCAGATACCGTTGTAACAATAGATGATATTCGGCAGGCTTTAGCCTCTGTAACTTCGGCAGTTCGCATCATAAAAGGGATTATCCGTGATGCTAATCGAAATTTACGAAAAGCCATGACTTCTGCGGAAGCGCGTAAACTAAGAAGTGCAGCCTATGGGCGGATTTCCTCAGTAATGCGAAAAATCGATGCGCGCTTGATTACTATTCGAAAGGCAGCCTTAGAGTACCGCCGTTTTCCATCAATTAATTTGCAGCTCCCTGTAGTTGTGATTGCAGGATTTCCTAATGTGGGAAAAAGTTCACTTGTCACTCTGATGTCTACAGCTACCCCGGAAGTTGCAGAATACCCATTTACAACAAAGAAAATAAGTGTAGGGCATATTCACTTCGACACCATCGAAGGCCAAATCCTAGATGTACCTGGATTACTTGACCGCCCTATGAAAGAAAGGAACCCAATTGAACAACGCGCAATAGCTGCGATTCAATACCTTGCAGATGTGATTATCTTTCTAATTGACCCCACCTTAACATGTGGCTATGAGATTACCCCTCAAGTAGGATTACTTAATGAAATCCGCAAATCGTTTCCAGAGGTCGAAATATTTCCGGTTATCAACAAAATGGATATCGCATCACCGGAAGAGGTTCAGCGTGCAAAGAATCTGATCGAAGAAGCTACAGTTCCGATAATTAGCGCGTTAACCGAAGAAGGTGTTGATCAAATATTACGAGGAGTAATTGGGAAGTCAACGAAAGTTACTGAGAAATTGCATCTCCTTCAAAACCAATCCCCTTAACCTTGATTTTTGATTTAGTACCAAGCTTCCCTTGTACCTCGAACTTTATGTCAAGAAACTGTTCAACTACATGAATGTTTGTAATTGTATGCATTGTAAGCTTTGAAATTGTGATGGTGGAAGTACCCTTTGCAAGTGCAAGATATGGAATTAGCATATCTGCTTGGAATTGGTCAACTGAAGCATTTGTAGCCAACTCGTTGAGAAGTGAAAGAGCCGCAGATTCTCCCACTTTTTCTGCCTTTAAACCTCGACGTCCTAATGCATCTGTTCCAATGATTCGATTCGGCAAATTTTTTGCTAGGATGGAGATACCACTTCCAGGAGAGTGAGTATGAGGATTATGCTCGATTGAAAATATGTCTACAGAGTAACCACTCCCAGTAAGTAGACGTTTGGCAGCTTCAGTTTGCCTTTCCGCAACATGCCGGGGAAGTGATCCACAGTGAGATATTCCAGAAAGTATTGGGAGCTGTTTTTCATCACTTAATGTAAGCGACCGGAGCTTGTTGATGGGCGATAATTGGGTCTTTACATGACCGCCTCCACGAGGATAGTATCCTCGTTTCGAGATTTCAATCATCCCATGAAAACCCATTTGTTCAAGTCTGGATAAGAGAACTGTTTTGAGATAATCTATTGGAGGACTCCACGTAACGTTTGTACCACCCGTTAGCTCGGCAGTTACGGGGTGTTTACAAAATGGGGCTAGAATCATCACCCCTTGTAGAACAAGGCTAATGGCGCCAGCTGTGCCAATATTGACAAATATTGGACCCCCCTGACGATTTTGAGGAATGAATTCAATCCGTTTTGATCCTTCGTGTGTTCCTTTTACCTGAGCTTTTGTTAACTCTTTTACAGCTAAAATTCCGTGAAGGTGTTGTGGACGTAGCCCTGGAGTTTTTCGTTTTGCACGTATTTTATCTACAATAAGGTGTTGACCTAAAACTGCAGCAAAAGCTATTGCAGAACGGAGAATTTGCCCTCCCCCTTCCAGAACAGACCCATCAATTTCAATGACCATTTTCCGTCACATAAATTGCTTTATAGAGGTTGAATTAAAGTGCTTATGTGATAACGTTGATTGGAATTGGATTAATCCAACCTAAGGAAAATCACTGGATTGCATTTGCTATAGAGATTAAAAACAATAGCCTTGTAGCCTGTACTTCATCTAATCAATCAGAGAATAAGGCAAAGGAAAGTGTGAAAGAAACCCTTCGCCGATTTCGACGACTTCACGAATATGATGAAACCAAATCGGTATCAAAATCCTCACAAATTGGTACTCGACTCGCCCAACTTCGTGAAGGAAAAGGCAGACCCTTTTCTCTTAAGGAGATTTCACAAAAAAATTGGTCTCTAGCCCGTCTCTCCATCTCAGAGCAATTGCTAAAGGTTCCACGTGGTAAGGTCATTTCATATGGTAACCTTGCTAGATTGAGCAACTCATCACCCAGAGGTGTGGGGTCAGTGATGCGAAGTAACCCAGTTCCTTGGGCAGTTCCCTGCCATCGTGTGATTCATTCAGATGGAACCTTAGGTAAGTTGGGTGGAACAATAAGTGGTACCCCAGAAAAAGCACGGATTTTACGAGCAGAAGGAGTTATTGTAAGGGACACAGGGACCGTTGATCAAAAATCAGTTTTGATTTAGAAATGGCGATATCCGATGAGGGAACCGGGTCTTTTCATTGGAAGATTTCAACCATTTCATAATGGTCATCTGTACGCTCTGAAAAAGATTCTAGCAAAGGAAGAGTATGTTTATATTGTCATCGGGAGCGCCCAGTCGGGATATACTCCTACAAACCCGTTTACCGCTGCAGAACGTATTATCATGCTTCAACGGGTTCTCAAAGAGCTGGATATTCCATGCTCTCGTTATCTAATCATACCTGTTCCCGATGTTCACAATTTTACACTTTGGGTAGATCATGTTAAACGGTATGTGCCCCCATTTGGTGTTGTGTATACTGGATCAGAAACGGGAGCAGCGTTGTTTTCAAAAGAAAATATAATAGTCGAAAAAATTACACTCTTCAAAAAGAAAAGTTACTCTGGAACAGAGATACGACGAAGAATCCGTCATGGAGAAGATTGGAAGCCATTAGTACCTGTAGTTGTAGCTGATTTGATTGATGAAGTCGAAGGAACAAAACGAGTTCAGTCTCTTAGTTGCTAGCGTCAGATCCTCGAACGAGCTCAAGTATTCGTTGGAAAATCTTTTGTCTTTGATCCTTGGTTGAGCGGTAAAGCCGTTCTACTATAAGTTCTGGGGTCGATTTCGCAATTTTACCAAATTGGGGTGAGCGGTTGACAACTAGATTTAATTGAGGGTCTAATCCTGACGCCTCAATCCCATCCACACGTATTGGCACTCGGGCTAATTCAGTAATATCTTCAGCTAAATGTGACACAAAGATAACACAAGAATTTGGATTCTCGGAAAACAGCTCGAGAACTGCGGCAACAACCTTTGCTGCAGCCCCGGGTTCAGTGCTTGCTTCCCATTCATCAAAGCAGGCTAATTTTGATGCATCACTAAGAACTATGTTCGCTAAATTATTCAGTGAAGACTCAAAAGCCCCAGCAGAGAGCATCCCTGTTGCTTTAGCGTAATAATATAATTCGTCGAATATCCCCACTTCCGCTTTTAATGCTGGAACAAGCATACCCATCTGTGCGAGTATAGCGACCTGTACTACACATTGTAACAAACAGCTTTTTCCACCACTATTAGCACCAGATAACAAAACGACACGTTCCCCACTGGTCGCTTCAGGAGCCCAACCGTTTCTTCCAATGACATAAGAAACGGGTACTACTTTCAACTTATCTTGCAGTGCTTCGTGCATCAAGAAAATATTTCGTCCGTCTTGGAATGAAACCCCTACATTATCGGGATTAATTGAAGGCACAGATAATTTGTAATCTCGAGCAAACTGGCCAATGGCTTGGAATACGTCGAAATCCAAGAGTGTTTGAACAGCATCTGTTATTGGCTGTTCAAATTGAATAAGTTTCGTAGCAATTTCAGTTTTGAGTTTGTGTTCACGCGAATGCATTGCCCTTCTAAGATTATTCTGCAAGTTACCTGCCTGCTGTCGATTTGCTTGAATCGGAAGTGCGATGCTTTGGGAAAAAATCCCGTCGACCCACTCAAGCTCATTACGTTTCAGTTGAAGTGTTTGAGCTAAGTGGTCTTCAGCTTCTTGCAAAGCTGTTATCAGAATTTCAAAAACTTGTGGAGGTAGATATTGCCTTAGTTGTTCCGCCCCAATTGCCTCCGAAGTTGTGGCTTCGAGAATATTGATAATCTGATCTCCCTCAAGAACAACTTGGCTG
>JBHLPI010000059.1:0-12641 GCA_048939595.1 Promethearchaeota archaeon
ATATTTCATTATACAGTTTGGTCTGGTGTTAGTAATTTATTTCATTGCCGTGATTCTTGGAAGCCTATTCTCTGTTTTATGGTTACGATGGCGATCCCAGCCTTAAGTTCACCAAGCTGGGCGAATAGCGACAGGCGTATTTGGAATTGGTTTTACGGGAGTTCTACCGGGGTTCTTCGTTTTTATTGCAGAGCTAATTGTGAAAAACATGCATCGAAGGATGATAATTCCATTTAGAGTGATCGCCAAGGTAGAGTACACGAAAAGTCAAAGGAAATCTGCCAATTCTGTGGAAGTAAAGTACTGGATCCGCAAACCACGTATTGTCCACGGTGTGGGGTATTCCTTGAGGGAGGGAACGAAACCCACGAATAAGGGTACTTAGCGTTTTTCATTGGAGCGACGGTTGAGATTGAGTCCAAGAACTTTAAAGACATCTGCTACCCTGACAAGGGTGTTGACGCAGCCATCTCGAAAGAGAAGGATGGCACGACCAACAATGCCGAGTTTTTTGAGGAGGAGTCCGCCAAGGAGGGCTTCTTTTTCACAAGCAATGCCTAGGATGGCATGAGGTTTACTGAAGTCGATGATTTTCTGGACCATGCTGCCACCTGGCAGGATATAGACACCTTTGTAGCCAAGTTTTTCTGCGGCCTCAGTGATGAGGTGTACTTGGCATTCGGGGTTGCAGTGTTGGCAGACGTAGCCGTGTTCACCGAGAGGGGCTTTACAATCGGGTTCGCGAAGACACTGGGGAACAAAGACAATTCGCTCTTCAGGAGGCACATGCTGGAACTCGTCTAGGTTTTCTTGGTTCATCTTCTGGATGTAGGCTTGGATGACTTCTTTCTCGGTGCATCCATTCTTTTTGGCTTCGGCTTTGATTCGATTCAAGACTTCGAGTTCAAGTGCAGAATCAACCATAAATAGGAACTCCAAGCGTGAGGAAAGGGTGCGGGGTGATTCTACACAGTGCCTGTACACCATATATATGTATCAGTAGTGCCAGTGAAATTTCTTCAAGTGAGAGTCATGGACGACGAACATTTGGGAACCATTTTCATTCTCATCGGTCTTATTGTGTACGGAGTCCATCCAGTGGTAGTTGAAGTGGGAGGACTGTTGGTTGCCCCACTTGTGTTTGCAGCCATTGCGGCTCTCATTGCTGGTTTTATCGCTCTTCTATTTGCGAGGCGATCTACCCCACCGATTAGTCGTGCTATATCGCGAGAGGATTTACGACGAGTCATTATGGCAGGAGTCCTGGGTACGTTTTTAGCATTTACATGCCTTTTCATCGGGTTGCAGTTAACAAGCTCAAACAATGCCGCAATTATTCTTAGATCAGAACTCGTCTTCGCGTTAGCCTTTAGCTATTTCTTTTTAAATGAGACAATCTCTCGGCGCCAACTAGCGTGGATGATGCTAATGGTGTTAGGCGTGTTATTGGTAGTGGTTACTAGCCAGATGACGATTTTAGGAGTCGGTGATATTCTCCTCCTAATCACCCCTATGGCGTGGGCAGCAGGTCATACCTTCGCTAAACCAGCGCTAAAACGGATTTCTTCCTGGACTGCAGTAGCATACCGAAACCTCATTGGAGGATCGCTACTATTAATCCTAGCAATATGCGCGATGTTATTTCCGCTACTCTCTTCACCAATTTTCTATTTGGCAAATCTGCCATTCGTCTTCATTATAATCGTTGTTGAAGGCGTGATTATCCTTTTGGCACACGGTCTATGGTATGAAGGAATTCGACGGATAAATCTGGGAAAAGCTACTGCTCTAATAGCCCCTGCACCGCTAGTAACCTTTGCCTTGTATGCAATTGTTTTTCGGATTCCACCCACACCCTGGCAACTCATCGGAGCTCTGTTGGTGATTGTCGCCACAATTCTCCTTGCCCGAGAAGTGAGCCTTCGCCGGGAACGCGCTACACTTGAGCCCATTTAACTAAAGCACCTAAATTAGAATGTGCTCCAACAATCACATCTAAAAACCCCCGGCAGAGAGAGGGTCGAGGTGGTTTCATTGGATAAGGAACCGAAAACAGTCCCATTAGAATCGTTGTTATCAGCTCGCCGAATTCTAACCCCACAACTGGTCAATGACCGGATTTATTTCATTAGCGACATGAGTGGCATGTATAGTCTCTTTGCGATGAACAAGGAAGGCAGTATTCCAGAGCCACTCCTTCCGCGTGGACTTGCGCTCCAGAACCCGCATCTTCTTGGGGGGTATAACTTTCGCGTCGTTCCCTCACTTGATAAAATACTCGTAATGGTGGATAAGGATGGTGATGAAAACTATCAACCCTGTTTCATCCCAATTTCGGGGGGAGTGCCCGAACCGATTTTTGGCGACCGATACGCTGGGCAACAACTACTATTTCTTGAATTTGATCCTAAAATGAACATGGCATATTTTCTCATCGATGACCGGAAAACTCCTAACCAAGAAACAATCAAAGTTGACCTTAAGACACTCGGAGTGAACTCCTTGGGCACGAGCATTTATGGAAACTTTTGCGTGGGATACAACTCAACGCATGAAAAAGTTCTCCTCGGTGACACCTACACAGCAAACGATGATGTCCTCTTCATCTGGATGAAAGGCGATAAGGAACGCTCTCTGTTATATGGCACACCTATTGAAGTCCGAGAGAAGGGGAAAGAGTATCCGCTTACAGGATTTGGACGATGCCACTTCATTCAAAACGATTCTGCCCTTATCTTTAGAACGACCCTACATGATGATAAAGGAGGCATCGGGTTTCTCGAATTAGCTAATTCGGATACTATTCATCCAGTGAAAGTGAATGGGATTCAGCACAAAGGAATTGGCCAATTGAATTGGATTCGACGGATTCACGGTCAATTGTACCTGATAGGTTTCAATATTGATGGGTGTAGTTGGGTCTATCAAGCGGTATTGGATGAGACGACGACACCACCCCAATTTCATCTAAAGGAGGTCCTGATTGGAAAAGCGCCGTTAGACGGCGGCGTTGAATTGGGTATCGATGAATCAATAACGGAGGAGAAAGGTAAGGTGAGCATCGAGTACATCACTGCATTCACGACGGCAACGTCTCCTTCACAGTTGGTGTTAATTAATCCAGAGAGCAACGAAGTGTCTCAACTCTCGAATGAACGCATCCTTGGCATAGACCAAAAATTCCTAGCACCCGGAGAAGATGCCAGCTTCAAAAGCTTTGATGGCCTTCAGATTTCAGCCCGGCTTTACCTACCGTCACATGAACTTGGTTACGCAAAACCGTATCCATTGATTCTATATGTGCACGGGGGGCCCCAAAGTCAAGAACGCCCAGACTTCACTTGGTTTTCCATGCCTCTCATCCAATACTTCACACTGAACGGATTTGCAGTGTTTGTCCCCAATGTCAGAGGGAGCACAGGGTATGGTCAAACCTATATGAAATTGGTTGACCACGACTGGGGAGGAAATGATGCAAAAGACCACATCGAGGGATTAAAGCACCTTGAAACGGATCCACGTATTGATTCTACTCGGCGTGCCGTTGTTGGTCGTAGCTACGGTGGCTATATGACATTGTGGTTGTCAGCCAACTATCCAGAATATTGGCAAGCCTCCTGTGATATGTTTGGTCCCTACAACCTCTTTAGCTTCCTTGAACGTCTCCCCGAAACCTGGCAAACCTACTTCCATCAATCATTAGGACACCCAGAGAAGGATAAAGACTTCTTAACTGAACGCTCACCTGCGACCCACTTCTATAAAGTCAAAGCGCCCATGCTCATCATTCAAGGGCGAAATGACCCACGAGTTGTTGAAGCTGAATCCGCCGATGTAGTTCGCCAGCTTGAAAAACAGGGGGTTGAAGTTGAATACATAGTGTTCGATGATGAAGGTCATGGATTTGGAAAAGTTCCGAATCTGATTAAAGCGTACAAGAGCATTGTGGCGTTCTTCAGGAAGCATCTTATGAAGCAATAAGGCACTGTGGTGGGTGTCGATTCGCTTTAAGTCATTCGACAATTAACGATATTTCTGGTTAAGCAACGACAAGGTTTATAACGGAAGGCAATACCAGCACGAATTCAGAACCGAATTCCTTGGAATCTATTCCCTAGCGTATCTAACCGTTTGTAATTATTCACTGAAAAACGGAATAAGTTGACTTCCCATGGTATTGCTGGATCCATTAAGTGTGCTAATTGCCCTGGTCATTATGGGCTTCTTAGCGGTTATTGCGTTCAAGGGAAAAATCGTCACCAAGTCTGGACTCGTTGCCGCGTTTTTCCTAGGCATCGCCATTTGGTTCCTGACTTCATGGACCTGGTTTTTAATTCTGCTGATCTTCTTTATCGTCACAGCCCAATTCACTCATTATAAGTATACGGTTAAACGCCAGCATGGTGCAGCCCAAGAAAAAGGTGGGGCCCGTGATTGGTCCCATGTTCTTGCTAATGGAGGGCTACCGCTTAGCATCGTTTTAATTGGTGTTCTAACAATTCTGATATTTGGTCAAGTCGATGCCTATGGGCGAATCGAAGTGGGATTTGGTCAAATGACGATACCCGCGTCTCTTATTATGGCTGTCTCCTTTGTTGCATTTTTAGGTGCTGTAGCCACCGCAACAGCAGATACTTTGGCTACCGAAATCGGGTTACTAAATCCCCTTCCACCTCGACTGATTACGAATCCAAGAAAAGTTGTCGCACCTGGAACATCAGGAGGAGTCTCGGTTGCTGGAGAACTAGCGACCGTGCTGGGCACTTTGCTAATCGGTGGAATAGCTGCACTTCTTGCCGCACCATTCTGGATACATCTCTACGGAACCACAATGATGCCGGAACTAGCTGGTATTGCTCCCGTGACCTTTGTGCTAGTGGCAATGGTGGGGGGTATTATTGGATGCACAGTTGACAGCATATTGGGTGCAACTCTTCAAGGCCACTGGACTTGTAACGTATGTAGCAAGTTGACTGAGAAGAAAATGCATTGTGGAGAAAAATCGACTCATCTTCGTGGAAACCGATTCCTCGACAACCACATGGTCAACCTAGTAAGTTGCCTTGTAGGTGCGTTCGTCGCTATTGGACTGTTTTTAGTCCTACTTGGTATTGGTTTTGCTTAGATAAGTCATGAGCAACTTGGATTTGAGTGCCTGAGAAGATTAGAAATGGACTTTGCTAAGTGCTTTTTTGATATCTGAAGAGAACCACTAGCCCATGCGAATATTATCTAAATCATCGATGTTGAGTTTCCCAATACGACCAGCCGTAAGAAGGACCTGCTCAAGTTCCTTTGGATCTACAGTAAGGGTGAAGTGTTGCTTTAGCCCAGCAAGAATGTCGCGAGTACTCATTGTGCGGTTCTTGTCACCGTCGAAGAGCTTGATTGTCAGATTCCGTAAATCTTCGAAGCGATTCCAGAACCAAATGAACCACACCCACTCACTTTGTTTAACGGAATAATAGTCGGGTTCATGTTCAGAAACAGTGAGGTAGAGCATTACTGCGGTTTTCGCTTCTTTTGCGCCAAGGTCTTTGACATAGTGGAGAGTTTGGACCGCTGATCGCCCGGTGTCCACAATATCATCAATGATGAGCACTCGTTTTCCCTTAACAGGTAGTTGTGATTTCACGGGAATGGTTGCATCTTCTTGATGTTCAGCCGTGGTATCGAGCCAGTGTTCAACTTTGAGAGCATACAAATTAGAGTTACCCATAAAATCGGAGATGAGGCGTCCAGGCACAAATCCACTCCTTGCGATAGCTAGTAGAAGATCGGGTTTGTATCCTGAGTCGGTGACTTTGAAGGCTAGGGTCTTCGACATATCATAGATTTCTTGGAAATCCACGAATTGACATTTTATTGGTTCAACCATGAGGTTCAGCTCCTCGGGTGCAGGCACCTGCCCACAAGGCGACACTTCCATAAAAGTGTCTAGCCCTTCAGAGTGCCTGCGAAATGCTTGAGAACAAATAAGGCACGAAGTGTGATCCATTTTGACGGTTTTCCCTTTTGTTCGATGTCCTGCCAGAATTTTCCGTTGAAGGTATGTTTGAGTAACCATTTCCCATCAGATTGCTGAGCGTCAACAATACTCTTAACCGCATCCTCGACTCGAGGATCTCTTATATTGAGACGGGTTAGGGTGCTTAGCACATCAAGGATGTCTGAGTTGTAAAAGAGTGGAAACCCAAAACGCTTCCATCCCGCCTTTTCCTTGCGGTTCCCATCGGAATCCCGAAGATATTTGTGAATTTGGTTTTCTAAAATGACCTCAACAACCTGGTCAATGATGTTCTTTATCTTGGGAGACCGATGAGTCTCGGGAAAGACAGAGAAGGCTTTGAGAACTTTGCATAGCCCCATATAGCAAGACGCAGGAAAGACAGCGTCTGGATTGATGGGGTAGGCTCGGCATTTCCAGCCCCTTTCTTCCGGATTGAAATGATCGATGAGGAATTGAATAGTTTTCTGAGTTCGCGAATCACTTAGATAGTCGAAATGGGCAAGATAATACAAAATGTTGGCGTCCAGACAGCAAGTGTCGGAAATGGTACTTGCGTAACCACGTGAGGTCTTTGGGAGTGTTGTGTTGAAGTGCCCAGAGTTGAGTTGGAATCGAAAGAGATGTTCGACGCCTTTTTCGATTGGGGGTATCCGAGGAGTACCTAATTCCGCTAGAATGAGGAGGGTGTGGGTTGTGGCTGTATATTTGTGAGCGTAAATGTTCTGAGGAAGGTCCCAATAACCTTCTGGAGTTTGTGCACCAAAAATTGCTTTTACAACCGGTGAATTCAGAATTGCTTTCTGAGTAGCTTGAACCTCAGCACTGGTTCGTGTTTTGTCTTTGAGAAGGAGGAGAGTCCAGAAACGGACACTCGGATTAGTAGGGTCAAGAAGCCACTCTATAACTTCAGGTTGAGCCAGGGTCAGATAATTCATAACATAAGATTAGAGATAGATTGCTAAAAAGGTTGAAGAAATGGACCTTCAACTCATGTGATTTTGTTTAGTGGTTTAGACAGCGCCTTCGAGTGCTTTTCCGCATTGGCACTTATCCTGTTTTGTCGACATCTTGGGGATAACTTCGGAGAGCAGGGTTTTGACTTTTCCGAGGTTTTCAGCCATGGTCTTTTGCACTTCTTCATGGCTAACGGGTTTTTCCGCATAGACATCATAGTCAGTAATCATGGACACATTCGTAAAGCAGATTTGAGCTTCACGAGCAAGATACACTTCAGGATGCAAGGTCATGCCAATGATATCAAAGCCCTGCGCCCGGTAATAATGGGATTCAGCTATTGTCGAAAATTGTGGTCCTTCAATGGTGATAATGGTTCCCTTGTAATGATGAGGAAGCTTGAGCGCCTTGGCTTGATCAGCAATGAAGCGGGAAAGATCGGGACAAAAAGGTTCTGCCATTGACACATGGGCGACGATTCCCTCTTCAAAGAAGGTCCGTTTGCGGCTTCGCGTCCAATCAACCGCTTGGTCAGGGATAAAAAGATCACCTGGTTTGATTTCATCTTTGAGACTCCCCACTGCTGAGACCGTGATGAGTCGTGTGACACCAATGGATTTGAGAGCCCAAATATTCGCCCTGTAATTGACTAGATGTGGAGGATAGTTGTGACCTCGCCCGTGACGAGGGATAAAAGCAACACGCCGATTTTTCAATGTACCAATCATTATCTTGTCGGAGGGAGCACCGAATGGTGTATAGATTTTGTATTCCTTGATGTCGGTGAAGACCTCAGGATCGTATACACCGGTTCCACCAATCATGCCGATTGAAACTTTTTCAGGGGGGTTGACAAGCATTTTTTCCACGTCGAAAGAATGAATTGGATGTTTCGAGAAAGGGAAGGACGATTCTGCTCTTAAGTCTGTATGGTTATAGTTAGGTTTAGGTGGCTAATACCTTTGGCTAACTGCATAAGGCTACTAGATCATTTGCATCAGAAGTAAACCAATCATTGCCAGACTCAAAATCGAAATCGATAGGGGAATATCAAACCGGTTTAAGCGACCAACCGGGATTAAAAATGAGGTGTGATACTTATAGGCTCGAAACGCATCACCCCATTCTTTTGTCAAAGAATATTCTTCGATGAGAGCTAGAGTTATATAAATTCCGAATTGGACGAACCATAGAGCAACTGTGGCTTCTTTTGACAACCAGCCTATTCCAAATGTATTTGAGAGCCACCAATAACAGAAAACTGTCAGGCCCAGGGTAATTAACAGGAAGCCCGTGTATTGAGGATGACGAATGAAGCGATAGGGACCTGTTGTTACTAACCCAATTTTTTTGTGACGATAAAAGTAGATTATTGAATAGACAGTTAGTAAAATTCCTATTAGGGTTACTAAGTTGGCGAGAAAGACACCTGGAGACATAAAGCTCATGGAGATAAATTCAGCGATACCCCCAATGAGGTTGAACGGAAACTGGGTGAATAACACTGCGAGTACAGCAATTAGGGGTAAGGTCATCAAACCCACATAAATTCCTAGAGTAGGGATCTGTTGCAGAAGGGGGATAAGATAGCCACTTATCTGAAGAAAGATGTCCTTGATTCTAGATAGAATAGTCATTATTGAATCTCCACAATCAACCACTATCAACGGGTCAGGAGCACGAATTAATTAACCTATATTTTTGAACAGAACTCCTCCACAGGACCATGACTAGGTGGCAACCCGTTTATTAAAAAACAAGTTCAGAACATGATTGATAGACTTCAGGTTTTGGAGAGTGAGCCAAAATGAATCCCAAAGATGAACCCGACCATAGTCGAGAACTCGATTTGGAATCCGAACTGCGGGGGCGTACCCTTCGTGTTTACTTTGAATTACTGTCCGCAAAGGATCCAGTCGGACCTCGAAAACTCCAACGAAAGCTCGGATTATCATCACCCAGCCTAGCTGCCTATCATCTGGATAAATTAGTGGATTTAGGCTTAGTCCGAAGGGATCGGGGAGAATATACCGTGGAAGAAGCTGTTCAGGTCGGAGTACTAAAACAATTTATTTGGGTGGGCCGAAGGGCTTTGCCTCGACAGCTCTTTTATGCAGCGTTTTTCACGACCGCTTTGGTCATCTTCGTGGTCGTATATCCACAGTATCTGACCTTTGGGAATCTAGCCGCATGGCTATTTGGCGGCGGAGCGGCAGCGTTATTCTGGTTTGAAACCTGGCGAGCGTATAAGGACTTACCATGAAAGAAGTGTTCTAAACTGTAGTCTAATATGGCAGTCAGCTGATATGAAAGGTGAATTATTGTGACAAAACATAAGCCAACGAAACGATACCGGCGACGGGTAATTTACCTCGTGACAGGTATTGTAATCGGAATAGCCGTTATGATTCTTCCTTGGCTAGTCCACTCCATGATGGGACCAGTCTCACCTTTTTTACAGGAGCTCACTAATCCCGAAATCCTGTCAACTCAAATGATTATTTCACCCTTTGACGCAGTCTATGAATTCATTTGGCTTGCATTACCAGCGATATTCGTAATTTTAGTTCTTTATTGGGTAGCGGGTCGGCGAACCCGCTGGTCTGGGTATGATGAGGCTGTAAAATGGTCTCGTCGGTAAAAGCCGAACAATTTAAGGGGTTAATTTCGTTTTGAGCAGTACATAATTTACTCGAAGACACTACTTGAATTATGGGAATTGCAATCATATGTTGGACTCCGTGAGGTCGATTTTATGCGAATGAATGCACTCGAACTTCGAAGACGATATTTGCAATTCTTTAAAGAGAGAGGACACGCCATCATTCCATCCGCCTCTCTCATTCCCCAAATAGACCCCACAGTCCTGTTTCAGAGTGCAGGAATGCAACCGCTCGCACCATATCTACTCGGTCAACCACACCCAGAAGGAAAGCGATTGGCTAATGTGCAGAAGTGTATTCGGACCGATGATATTGAGGAAGTAGGCGATACGTTCCACCTTACGTTCTTTGAAATGCTGGGAAATTGGTCTTTAGGAGACTATTGGAAAACTGCTGCCATCGAAATGGCAATGGAGTTTTTACTCAACCCTGACGCGGGGCTTGGTCTCGAAAAAAAGGTTTTACATGTCACCGTTTTCGAGGGCAACGATCAAGTTCCTGCTGATGAGGAAGCAGCCATGGCTTGGGAACACCTTGGGCTTCAACGCAAACATATCCATTACTTACCCTACAAAGATAACTGGTGGGCTTTAGGGGATACTGGACCTCAGGGACCTGATACTGAAATCTTCGTCGATACTGGCCTGAAGAGTTGTTCGAAGACCTGCCGTCCCGGATGCGGATGCGGTAAGTATGTCGAGATTTGGAACTTGGTATTCATGGCCTATAATCGCGAAGAGGATGGAACCCTGATTCCTTTAAAGAAAAAGAACATTGATACTGGAATGGGGTTAGAACGCGCCCTACAGGTCCTAAACAAGCTTCCAAGTGTCTACGAGACTGATGTCTTCAAACCGATTGTGGAAAAGATTCAAGATCTTTCACAAATTGTAGGCCCAACTACCCACCAGCAGCGGTTAATACGAATTATTGCAGACCACATCCGGTCTGCTGCAATGGCCCTAGCAGACGATCAGGGGCTAGTGCCGTCCAATGTTGAAAGAGGATACATCATTCGACGATTACTCCGTATAGCAATTCGTCAGGGATTACAGCTAGGGATTGATCGCTTCTTTCTTTGCGAGCTCATTCCACCGGTTGTCGCTTGTTTAGGCGACAAATATGAAGAACTTGTTCGAAATAAGGCACATATTTTCAATGAAATCGAAAAGGAAGAAAAACGCTTCCGAAAGACTTTACGTCGGGGCCTGCGCATCGCTGAAAAGACCCTTGCAGAAAAGGGTGTGTTGACAGGTAAAGATGCATTTACGCTTTTTGCCACTTATGGCTTTCCCATTGAAATGACTGTTCAGATTGCTGAAGAAAACGGTCAAAAGATTGACTTGGGAGAGTTTCGCAAAGAGTTTGAACAGCATCGAAAAATCTCCCGCGATGCGACACAACAAAAATTTGCTAGTGGCCTAGCAGATCATTCAGAAGAAGTTGTGCGCCTTCATACGGCAACCCATTTACTTCACCAAGCGCTCCGAAAATTTGTAGGATCTTCCATATATCAGAAAGGGAGCAATATCACAGCTGAACGTCTACGTTTGGATGTCCAGTTAGATCGTAAACTTACATCCGAAGAGCTTAGTGAGGTTGAGACTTGGGTGAACAAAATAATCCAACGAGATTTACCTGTGACCTTCGAAGTAATGTCACCTCAAGAAGCACAAAAACAGGGTGCTCTAGGATTTTTTGGTGAAAAGTATGGAGAACAGGTCAAAGTCTATTCAGTTGGAGATGTATCCAAGGAAATCTGCAGTGGACCCCATGTGAGTCGAACAGGCGTGCTTGGTAAATTTAAGATTACGAAACAGAAACGAATTGGGGCTGATACGCTTCGGCTAAGAGCGATTCTAGAAAAAGGATAGAGAAATAGTCGAGAGAACACTTTGGTAGAGTGTATGCAGATCTATTCGTCTTTCTTCAATGGAAGTGGCATGATATACATCTGAGAAACATATTGAGTGCCACCACAAGCACAGAGACCTTCCTTTTTAAAGACGAAATCATCCTTTTCCCAAACCCGTTCACTAGTGCGGTTACATTCCTCACAGCGAAGCTGGACGACGACACCGATTTTTTTGTATTCTAGGATGAACCGGTTTAATCGACCATTAATTGTGCCAGCAATACCATACACTACCATTGATAATGCAAACGTGATGAACATGACATAGTAAAACCATTCAGGTAACATGATGAGCGGAGTGCCCCAGATGAAAGGGAAGAAATTACTGTATACAAGAATACCCAATTGAATCATAAGCACAATAAGAATTGTTGTTGAAATGTATCCCATGAACCGGCTGGTACGAGCATAAGATTTGATTCGCTCGACTAGCCTACGGAGCTGTGCAATTGTCGGTTTAGGCTCTTGCCAAGGATCAATGGTCATATTCGTTCGAGTGGCGTAGTAAACGAAGGCTTTTAAGGATTCCGAAGCTGCACCACCCTTGGAAGGAGAAAAACCGCGATGTCCAATACAGAATGGTATGCCTTGAGCCGACAATCCCCTGTGATTGCAGTTGATGCTGTCATCACACTGAAAGACCATGGCGTCGTCTTGGTTCGTCGCCGATACCCACCCTTCCAAAATTATTGGGCGTTACCTGGCGGTATGGTGGAACTCGGTGAAACCGTTGAAGAAGCACTCGTACGAGAAGTAAAAGAAGAAACTGGGCTTGAAGTTACACTAATCCGACTCATTGGAGTTTATTCAGATCCAACAAGAGATCCACGTGGACATGTCATTAGCATCGCATATCTTGCTCAAAAAGTGAAAGGGGATTTTCAGAAGAGCAACGAAACATCTGAGGTAAAGTCTTTTACAACATTGCCGGAGAAACTAGCCTTTGATCATCGACAAATCCTTGAAGCCTCCGGAGCTCTCCGGCGTGGAGAGGACCGCAAAACTGGCAGAGCAGGCGAATAGGACTCAACAAAGTTTATATGTAAGCCTATTACATCCTAGCTTGCAGTACCCCATGCTGCAGATGACGGGGTGTAGC
>JBHLPI010000010.1:0-41058 GCA_048939595.1 Promethearchaeota archaeon
GTTTGGTTGGCATCATCATTACTGTAAGCCCCATCGGTTGGTAGAAAGACTGTACGGGGTCCATCACTCCATGAAGGGGGGGTGGTGCCATTGTATGAATAGGCTAGAATGAGGTCGCCTTGGATGGTGCTAAAGGTGGCGTTCGGGTAGAGGTTATAATAGGCATAATATTGGATCCAGCCGTCCGAGGCATTGACTCGAACCACGTCATTTTCATCCATACCACCGACAGTTTCAACCAATGAACTCAATGAGACGCCGATATATTCTCCGGTATCCCGCCAATTTTGGAAGCGATTTTGTGCCGATGAGTTCCCGGTTGTTGGAGACATCTCTGTTAGTGATGCGAAGTTCAAGTCGACAATAGTCTCGCCTTTTATGATTTGAATATCTGCTTCGCCGTGAAGTGGTGGTGAGGAGGGGGGAGGAAGCAGGCTCAAACCAATGATAGTGCTTGCGGCAACAATGATAGCGATGAATACAATTACGAGACCAAGTTTCATGTCGTTTTTTGAGGAAGCCATGATGGTTCACGTTTAAGTGGGTTATTTGTCGTTAGGATATGCACAATTATGCATATCATGTGTTTGCTCAAGCTAGAACCACTTAAGCGTTACGCTTCGATGCTAAGATAAAAGAGAATAAGAGAAGACACAGAGTTCCAAGCGAATGGATATTTTTCGTCATCGGTGCCAGAGTTCGTCACGGCGTTTTTTATCTAGTTGTGGTAGGTCGTGCCAGAAGATGGATTTACTTTTAATTGGAGCAACTTGTTTGAGTTTGAAGACCGCCATAGCAACGATGTTGATGAGAACAATGTTCATCAGGACCAGGACAAAACTCAGTCCAGCTACTTCTAAGCCGAAGTAAAAGAGCACAATGTTCCCATTGGTTAAAGCAAACACCGCATACACGAGGTTCATTCCCGCGTTTACAGCAGGAGGCATTAAGGATGCTGCAATAGCAACACCTACGAGGCTACCAATATCACCTCGCGTAGCAGCGAGCGCAACCCCAGCTCCGGAGGCGGCAGCTACCACGATCCCGAGTGCTAGAAGCCACAAGGATGCTCGTGCAAGCATTTCAGCGGTGGGCCAAGGCCAAGGCCATCCAGGGATGAGTGTCACGGGAATTAATACCGCACCCATGATGAGGCCCATAATGACGGCAATACTCAAGCCGAAGGCTTCGTTTTTAATCCCGGTCATCACAAGTCGTCGATCTTTGATTATTACCCCAAAGCTTAGTCCGAGGATGGGACCCATAAGGGGAGCAAGAAGCATACCTGCCACAATAATTACGGGGCTGTTGGTTGCTAGGCCGATGGCAGCGATGATACAAGATACGACGAGGAGAGCCAGGAAGTCAAAGGAGAGTCTTGTGCCAGTGGCGATTTTGGTGTAAATTTCTTCTACGGAAAGGCGTTCTGTTGGTGCAATTGAAACTTGTTCTTCGGTCATGGGTTTACTGGCTTCTACAGGAAGGACATCGATGATTCCATAGTGTACTCCGACACCAATTGTCTCAAGATTGGTGAGAATTTTTGAACTCCTTGATTCTGAGACCCGGAAAATCAACATGAAACCGGGAGCAGTGTGGATTTTTGCGATGTTGCGCACTTGCTCTTTCTCTTCGAGGAATTCCATTACTTGTCCAACTTTTTCTTCGGGGAGCGTTATCTGAAATTGGCGCATATTTATTCCCCCGCTCGATTACGAGCGTCTACTCTCCTCAGGGTATCTGCGTATAAGGCTTACGTTTATTACGAAATATCGAAGTGGTTCTGGGAAAGTAGGAACGGCAGAACGCTTAATTAGCTGTGAAACCGTATTGCGTTGTATCCGCCAAGATTTGAATGTGAGACTGACAGCTCAGGGTGCATATACCGTGAAATCTAGAACAATGCTTATTAAAAATGGCTTTGTCGTCGATCCCAAAAACGAAGTTTTCGAAGTCAAGGATATCGCTACTCAGGATGGAAAAATCGTCGAGTCTGTTGATACCGAATCCGCAGAAATTATTGATGCAGAAGGACGCATGGTTGTTGCAGGCGGAGTTGAGATTCATGCCCATTTAGCGACACCAAAAGTAGATTCGGGGCGGGTTCTTCGTTGTGATCAATCGCGAATGGATCCTTACACCTATTCTGATATTTGCCGCGCGGGAGTATGGGCAAGCGTGCCACCGACGTTCATGACTGGCTACAAATACTCTCAAATGGGTTATACCTTCGTGACTGAAGCAGCTTCAGCCGGTCTAGTTGCCCGCCATACTCATGAAGAGCTAGCAGAAATCCAGCCCCACGATAAGATCATGTTCCCTCTTTTTGGAAACTACCAACTCATTATGGATTATTCCCGTGAAAAAGAGTACGAAAAGCTTGCGGGTTTCGTTGCCTGGATGCTAGCTGCAACAAAAGGCTGGGCCATAAAAGCCGTCAATCCCACAGGAGTTTGCGACTGGTCGTGGGGCGGCAATGTGGAGAACCTCGATGAGCAGATTGCCTGTTTTGATGTTACACCCCGGGATGCTATCACCGGATTGTTGGAAGGCGCAGAAAGATTAGTCCTACCACACTCCCTACATTTACATGCCAATATGCTAGGACGTCCCGGTAATACTGATGTCACCATTGAAACCATGGAGCTAGCTAGTAACCGACCAGCAACAAAACGGGCATCGGGATACAATTTACACATGACCCACATCCAGTTCCACTCATATGGAGGAGATAGCTTCGTGACCTTCAAGAGTGGATCCGAACCCATTGCTAAATACTTGAAAGGGCACAAGAATGTGAGTTGCGATCTTGGCCAGATTGTGTTCTCGGATACCACGACCATGACCGCGGATGGTCCATGGGAATGGATTCTGCGTGGCATCACGGGCAGCCGATGGGTTAATGAAGACATCGAAGTTGAATGTGGGGGAGGAGTGGTTCCCTATGTCTTTAAACGAACCTCCCGTGTCAATGCAATCCAATGGGGGATTGGACTTGAAATCGCTCTCACTGTCAATGATCCCTGGCGTGTTATTCCAAGTACAGATCACCCTAACGCAGGGACATTCATTAATTACCCATCAATTGCAGCTTGGTTAATGAGCAAAAAAGCCCGTGAAGGGGTATTATCTGGCATTAAGAAGACCGCGCAGAAACGGATGGATCTTCCAGCTATCGACCGAGAATGGACGATGAAAGAGTATATTACCTCAACCCGAGCGGGTCCTGCAAGAATTCTGGGATTACCGAACAAAGGTCATCTGGGCGTTGGAGCGGATGCCGATATTGCACTGTACAATTTAGATCCTAAGGAAGATTATGCAAAATATCCAGAGAAGCTCATTCAAGGATTAGCACAGGCTTGGTTGACAATTAAAGATGGACACATTGTCCAAAAAGAAGGAAAGATAGTGGCCACACCAAAAGGCAGTACCCACTGGATTGATGCCCAAATTGACCAAGACTTAGCGAAAGAAGTGGAGAAAGACATTCGTAACAAATTCATGAGTTCATACACCATTTCCTACGAGAATTATCCGGTATCCAAGCGCTATTTACACCGTTCAGCTGCTGTGAAATTAGAAGCCAGTAGTTAAATCCGACTATCGCTTTTGTCCTAAAACTTATAACCCAAGTGAATATGCTTTGTTTCACTCCAGTATCAATAGTTGAAAGTGGGAGCTGGAGCGAGGCGCAATTAAATGGTTAAGGTTCGAGACTTCACACCAGCTGATGCAGCAGGGCTAGCGAAGTGTATTAACGAAAGTGAAGGAGGTTGGCCAGGAGGTATCACTGGAGGCGTTGACCAGACTGCGGAGCATGTGCTCGATGATTATGAAAAAGAAGTCAACATCACCTGGCTAATTGCTATCACCGAAGACAAACAAGTTGCAGGAGTTTCAACCCTACACCCCCACTTCGACGATCCCAAAGCGGCATATCTCGGTTTCTTAAATGTAGGTGATTCTCAAAGAAAGAAGGGATTTGGTAAAGCCTTGCTTGTTGAATCAGTAAATCGAGTTACTGCCGAAGGTTACAAACGTCTATATCTACATACCTGGGGAGGAAACCTTAATGCAGTTCCTGTCTACAAGCGTACAGGATTCTTCTGGCGTCCCGATACCCAGGTCTTAATGGAAAATTACATCCCATCCATTCTCAAACTACCCATTGCCCAACCATTCTTCAGACACAACAATTGGTATGATACCTACAATCGCCAAATTGAACTCAAACCTGATGAAATGAAACACAGGGGACTTAACGTTTATGAATATCGATGGGAGAAAGCCAATGATTTTCTCCGGGTTGTCATTGATCGTGAAAGCCGTGGTCCCACGCTAATAGAGAATAACGAATTACTGGTTGAGTGTTGGGTTGAGGAAGCAGAACCGCCCCTTGGTCTCCCAATACCAATTGCATGGATGATTGAGAATAAGAACCAAGAGAACCCGCTCAAAGGCACACTCACTGTGAAATTACCAAAAGGGTTCAAACTAATCAAAGCGCCAGTATCCGAAATCATTGTTCCTCCAAAGAGTTCGATAACTCTGAAAGCTATGATTCAAGGCCAAGTCACAATCGTGCCTCCTCCTGATGACAAACCTGCTCTAACTGTTACGTCCCGGATTAGGCTCGGTGACACCCGGGTTCACCTCCAAACTGGTATTCGTTCCAAGCATCCGATTCAAGTATCAACTGTTCCACCCTCAATCTGGTGTCGCCCAGGCAACAAAGTTCCAATCACAATTGCGATGAGAAGCAACCTGAAAGACGCAGCCCAGGGAGTTGTATTCATTCAAGCGCCTAAAGAACTGCATCTATCCCAATACGAATTTAACATCACCTTCGACCCCGAGCACTATGCAGGTATTGAAATGGATGCAACTACTGATTCGACACTCGGAACACACGCCATACCCTTGACGCTTTATTCTGAACTTCAAGTGAAAGGACATTCGCTAAAAACGAGAACCGAAACAATATACGTTCATTGCCTCGACCAAGGAGGAGTGCTAGTAACTCCTTACAATGACAACCAACGACTACAAGTTCAAACTGAAACCCTGCATTTCAGCATTAACCTAGCTAAAGGAGCTCATATTGACCAACTTGCTAACCGACTCACCGGACGAGTCCATATACGATCTCATGCTCGAGAGAGTCTGGGTCCTCCCTTTTGGCCTTCAGAGCAGATACGGACACATTTCAAGCATCGAATCAAGCAGTCTAAGGATGGAACAACCCGAATCAGGACCTGGATGACAAGTAAACGGTATCCAGGGCTGGTTTTCTCCAAAACGTTCCTAGTCACCGGCACTTCTTCTGTGGTAGGCATTGAATATGGATTTGAAAACACTGATCCAAAGCGTACCCATAATGTAAAGCTCCAAATGGGAAGCTTTGTTGGAGTCTGGGACCATCTTCATGTGCTCCCACTGAAAGATGGGTTACTCCGGGAGGAATTCATCGAAGATGAATTCTTTGCATCAGACCGTGAACTCCCGAAGCAACGCGAAGAATGGGCAGAAACGTGGTATTGCCAAGAATTACCCCATAAAGGTGAAGTCGTAGCCGTTTTGGTTCCTCCTTCACTTGTTTCTGAAGCAGAAGGTTTCGCATTCATTGACTTCCAGCTTCAAGTACCTCCACTTGCTCCTAAAACAAAAACTGCCTTGCCGCCCATTTATTTGGTTTCAGGTATGGGTTCTTGGCGACATATTCGACGACTCTGGCATTACTATTACTCGGAAGATCCCGAGAAAGCATTACAAACAGAACTTGAACCTTATCGAGCTATTGATATCCGAACCCAAGACTATCCGATGCTCCTGGAAGCTGGATCTGAATTATCGATTCCTTTACAGGTACGTCACCTTGTTCATCGTCCCCTTACAGGAAGCCTTCGCTTTTCGTCACCAAAAGGTTGGCAAATAACTCCCAAAAGGATGAAATTCAAGAACCTCAAGCGAGAAAACCCATTATCCCTCTCAGTCCAGCTACGAACAAGTGAAAGAACACTGGCAGAACCTCAGGTCCTCCTCATTACGGCTCATGTAGACACGAAACTTCAAACCCATACTTTCGAAGTGCCCATAATCTTACATCGAAAGTCAGGAACTGTGACCATCACTCAAGAAACCGAGTGTGGCCATCAAATCTACATCGTAGATAATGGAAAATTCATCCTCAAAGTTGCTCCGGGATTCGCTGGTAGCGTATTCGCTTGGATAAACAAAGAAACTGGTACAAACTATTTAGAATCGAATTTCCCCAAAGCGGGCCCAAGAGTATGGTTTAATCCCTGGTATGGCGGCATCCGGTTTGACCCCTTCACAGCTGATCAGCCTGGATGGGTTCAAACGAAACTGGATCGAGAAACCTGGACAATCAATAAAAGCTACCGCCATGACTGGCAGGGAATAACCTTGAGTGTTCTTCCCGACAAGGAAGAGAAAAAACTACGAGACTTAGAATTGCAGCTTCAAATATTAACACAACCCCACAGCAACCTCGTTGCTTGTATTGGACAAATTATCAATCAGTCTCGTGCCCCTCGACAGATTAAACACCGCTATCAGATTGCCATTCCTTCAAATGAAACCACTCCGAGACTCAGGACAGTTACTCCCCGAGCAACCACTGTGTATCGGCGGAATCGGGTGAGGACCCATGCCTGGCCAACAACAATGAAACCATATTTGGGTCTAGAAAAAGGGCCTGATGAGGCAACACTTATGTTTGTACAAAAACTGAACCCAACTACTGAACTGTTTCTAGCTGATCTAAATCCGGAAATCGTGCTATTCCAAACCCAGGAACAGATTGATGTTGGGCCAAAGGAAACCGTTGAAAGAATTGGATTTTTAGTCGCAACTCAATTGCCCTGGGAACAAGCAAAGGCTTATGCGGCACTTTCGAAGATTCAAATCTGACCAAATAATCATACTTCTACTCAAGTTTAGTTTGCACTTGTGAATAGAAGGTGTACCATCTTTCGATAGTAGGCTCCATGCGTCTTTCAGCTTTCAAATCATAGGGGGGCTTAGGTCCGTTGTCTTTCGCCAGTTGCACTTCGTTGAGCGAACGCTTTTTGTTCAGTTGTTCTTTTATCCAGGTTTCGAGTTCACGAAAGTAGGCAAGATGTGTTCGGATTTCATTCTTATCACAAAGAGGTCCGTGACCAGGGATAATTGTTTCAACCGGCATATCGAGAATGGTTTCGAAGGCTTTCATCCACTCTAGTGGGTTGTTTGTCCGGTCACCAGCATAGGGATATTCTTGACAAAACACGAGGTCCCCGGCAAACAGGATTCGCTCCGGAACAAAGAAAACGATAGAGTGCCCAGCGGTGTGCCCTCCAGTAAGACGAATCTCAATCTCGTTCTTATCTCCCAGAAAATAGGAATTAGCAAATGTTTCAGTGGGTGTGATGATCCGGATATCTGCGAGTTGCTTACTGAATTTGGGTTCTGTCTCAGCATAGAATTTCTGCATTTCCTCTATACCTTTCGGTGACCATTGCCCTTTGAGAAGACCCGGATACAGTTCTACCATTCTAGATGAGGCTACAAGTGGGTATTGCTGGAATTCTTGAGCACCAAAGACATGATCGGAATGATAGTGGGTGAGAACTACATGCGTGATGGGGGAGCTGATAGTGTGCAAAATCTGATTATGAAATTCCCTTGCAATTCTAGGGGTCATACCTGTGTCAATCACAACTAGATGATGAGGGATATGGATACACCCCACGTTTCCAAAGGTCGAACCATCGACAATGGCCCAGGTGGAATTGCTAACTTGCTGGAGTTGCATGAATGAATCCTTCTTTAATGTCGAATAGTCGAGTATAAGGTGAGGGAGCCTTTAGGTGTTCACTTTTAGTAAGAAGGAAAGACGTTAAGAGGTATTGGTATTCAGTAATCAACGCAACGTTGAGAAGAGATGGTTCCAATGTCTAAAGTTTCACGAAAACGTCAACCCTTCAAATTGATGATTATGGATTTACTTCTTCAGCTTCCGGTTCCAGCGGGTATTGCGGATGAAGTTGCTAGTGAAATTTTAAAAAAATCTACTATAGAAACACCGGCGGAAACCATTCGCACCATGATTCTGGATAGCCTTCGCAGTCGTGATGCGAAAGCCGCAGAAGTTCTTGAACAGCGCTTTGTCTTCGTCCAGGAACGTCTTGAAGCAGTCCAAATTGAACCGGTGAATCCTGGAGATGAAATTTATGATGAGAACGCCTTAGATGAGTTGCTGGAATCAGATGAGATTACTGCGGCAGAGCTCTTCTTCATGGAGGGCCGTGAAGGTCACGCCTGGCAACGCAAAATAGATCATTTCGACACTGGATCTACTGAATTATCCCGAGAAGATTATTATGAAGACTGAAAACCCGCCTTCGGGTAACCAGTCTTTTGAAACAATCACATTACCCGAAGAGGATATTCCGCAATCCAAGCTCCGAATCGTAATTACTGTCATTGTTTCAGCATTTATTGTCATCCTCGTGATAATTGACCAGTTCCTTGGACTTTGGCCTTTGGGAGCGTACTGGGTTCTTTTTGCATTGGGAGTAATTTTTTGTTGCGTATTGATGTGGCTACTTTTACGGTGGAACGAAGGACATAGGAAAGAAGAGGAGGAAACATTTCTTGAAAAGTGGGGTGACGAAATCGGTTGGCCTCTGATGATCTTGGCTTTTACCATTCAGTTTCTCGTTCCTCAAATACGACCCATCCTCTTAGGTGCTATCCTTGGAGGAAGTTGGCTTCTTCTTTTTTGGAATAAGAAGAGGTAAAAAAAAGAGTGGGCTAGTTCTCTTCGGTTATTGTTTCGATGATTTTGAACAGTTCCTTGGCACGTACGGGTTTTACTTGAAACACCGCAGCACCAGCCTCCATTGCTTCAGAACGAATAGTTTCATCAGCACTGACAAAGATAATCTTGCTGTAAGCACTTATTTCTTGAATCATTTTTGTAGCACTAATTCCATCCATTCGGGGCATACGATGATCCATGATGATGACATCAGGTTTTGGATCCATTTTCAGAAATAGCTGAACTGCCTCATCTCCGTCGAACGCAGAGCCGATGACTGTGTGACCCTTCATCGTAAAGAGTGCCTTGTATATTTGGTGAAGGTTCTCCTCGTCGTCAACGATGAAGATTGAAGCCATTGAATGCACTGTCCATTTCACATTGGTTATTCATGGTGTCTGATGTAGCGTATACAGTATATCCCCGCTAGCGTTGCCCACTGATTGCTGGGTAAAATCCTGTTAAGAGTGTTGTGTGTATCATTAGTTCGTAGCTTCTCGGTTTCAGTTTTCTGCATGAACGCCTAAATTGGGTTAGAAAGCTTGCCAGTTTCGGAACGACTTTGTGAGGTTCTTTATTGTTTCGTTTTCGTTATATCCTGGGTTTCATATTCCACGGAGTTGACCTCTGAAGTTCCCCCTCCAGAGCTGACAATGGGTTTGAATCGTTGTAAAAGTAGGGCATTGGTTACTACACTCACACTGGATAAAGCCATTGCAAGCGCTGCCCATTCTGGTTGGAGAATAATGATGGGAAAGAGAAGTCCTGCTGCAATAGGTAGAAGGATGATGTTATAGATTAAAGCCCAAAAAAAGCCCTGTCGGATTTTCGACACAGTCTTTCTCCCTAGTTGTACAGCGGTGACTACATCGAGGAGGTTATCGCGTACTAGGACGATGTCACCGGTTTCAACGGAAACATCAGTTCCCGACCCGAGCGCTATACCTACATCAGCTTGGGCTAGCGCAGGGGCATCATTGACTCCATCACCTGTCATGGCGATTGTCTGCTCTTGTGACTGGAGATCCTGAATTACTTGAGCCTTATCGCCGGGAAGCACTTCAGCGATGACCTTCGTGATTCCTGCTTGTTGTCCTATCGCTTCTGCAGTTCGCTGCTTATCCCCAGTGAGCATAACGACTTGAATATTCATTTTTTGTAGCTGTTTAATTGCGAGTACTGAATGCGGTTTGAGCGTATCAGCAATGGCTACTACAGCGAGAAGTTTTCTATCTTTGGCTGCAAAAATCGTCGTCTTTCCCTGCTTTTGTAATGTGGCGAGATGCGGTATTAATTCTCCAATATCGACTCCGTTTTCTTCCATGTAAGTGTCATTTCCAACATCAATAGTAGATCCTGCAATTGAGGCTTTGACTCCTTTCCCAGTTATAGAATCAAAGTCATCGATTTTTAGAAAGGGGATTTGATTTTTTTCAGCATATTGGACAATGGCGTGAGCTAAGGGATGTTCACTATATTTTTCGGCTGTGGCAATCAGGGTTAAGGCTTCTTGGGGATCAATATCGCCTGCAGGAATGATATCAGTAACGGTGGGTGTGCCTGTAGTGAGTGTCCCAGTTTTATCAAAGACCATTGTGTTCACCTGGGGGATAACTTCGAGTCCTTCTCCAGTTTTGATTAGGATGCCAAGTTGTGCTCCGCGACCAATTCCAACCATCAAAGCAGCGGGGGTGGCTAATCCCAGTGCACAGGGACATGCAGCAACTAACACTGCGATAGAAAATCCTAAGGCTGTAACCCAAGTAAGTCCAGGATAATAAGGTGTGAACGTAATTAAAGCAAACCAGATACTAAACACAACAATGGATAATAAAATGACAAAAGGAACGAATTTCTCAGCAATAGCATCAGCTTTTCGTTGGATAGGAGGTTTGTGGGTTTGCGCCTCTTCAACCATTCCAATTATCTGGGCAAGTACCGTATCAGATCCAACTTTAGTTGCTTCAATTATCAGAATTCCCGTTTCGTTTATTGTCCCACCAACTACCTCATCATCAGCCTTTTTGCTCACGGGGAGAGATTCACCTGTAATCATTGCTTCATTCACCGATGATTGACCTTCAACGACATACCCATCCACAGGGATTTGGGCACCAGGCCTAACGAGTAAGCGATCTTCGACTTCAACTTCGTCTGTGGGGATTGTAATTTCCACGCCGTCTCTTAGTACAATTGCAGTTTTGGGCTGGAGATCCATCAGTGCACGGATTGCTTGAGAAGTGCGACCCTTAGCAATAGCTTCCAAAGTTCGTCCCAAAAGGATGAATGAGAGCAACAATGCAGCAGAGCCATAGAACACTTCCTGACCAAGGAGAATGAATGTCGCAGCAGCTGAATAGAAATAAGCAACACTGGTTCCAAGCATGATGAGAGTGTCCATATTCGTCTTCCCATGTCTTGCAGCGTTTAATGCAGATTTGTAAAAGGGGTAGCCTCCATAGAACTGAACTGGTGTAGTGAGAATAAGCAGGATAATCGGTGTAGTAATCCCAGCCGGGAGCAAAGGGGCGATAAATCCCGAAAAAAAGGAGATAAGAACGATAGGAATTGTGAGTATAACGGTAAATGCAAGACGTGCAGAATAGTAGCGAATTTCGTGTTTTCGGGTCATTGCTTCACGGTCAATGTCCGTTTCCGTCTCAGCAACAATATCGAATCCAATTGTTCTCAGTTTACTTCGGACTGTTTTGAGTGTGGCTAAGATCTCGTCATATTCAATCACCAATCGTCCTGACATGACATGATCAGTCACTGATAGCACGCCTTCGATCTCTTGTACTGTTTTTATGATATACGACCACTCGTCTGAGCGAGGAGTCGGTGAGAGAGTCAACCGCATTGTGGCCCGTTTCGGTGTATACCCTGTTGAAGCGACTGCGGCTTCTAATTCTGTCCGGGTAACCTGCCCAGGAATGAAGTCGATTGTTGCTTTTCCTTCTAAGAGGTTGACTGAAGCTGTTGCAACGCCGTCTTGTTGAAGAAGGGCTTTTTCAATTGTGGCCACACAGGCTGCACAGTGCATTCCCTCGATACGCAGTGAAACCCGTTGGGTTTCTGGTTTCTCGTCGGTATTCATTATTTTCACCAACTTATTCTTTTGTAGGGTGCTTCAGTTGTTCACGATAAGCCGCGGCACAATGATGACAACAGAAGGCAAGTTGTTTACCATCGATTTCCTCAACATGTGCTCCTTCAAAGACTTTACATCCGCAGCTGGCACACACATGTAGATTCGATTCAAATGCCGCAGCTGTAATTACTGCAAAGCGTTGAAGAAGTTGCTTTACGGAGTGGCGACCTTTTCGAGTAAGGCAATATTCTCGTCGGGGGCGTTTCCCTACTGGTTTATCTTCTGAAGTAACGATTTGCTGCTCTTCAAGCTGTTGCAAGAATGGATAAAGTGTCCCTGCACTTAGTGACCGCCCAGTGCGGTTATGATACTTTCGCATAATTCCATATCCATGAGTCGTTCCTTCATGTAAGACTAAGAGAATGTAGAATTTAGCGAGATCATCTAACACTGCTTCAAGGGGTTGTTCGCTCATTTATTCCACCCTTGTATTTTCTAACGGTTTGGATATATCCAATTCGATATATTAATATAATGGAGGCCCCATTATTTCTAACAGTGAAATCGAACAGAGGTGACCCACCATGGCAATTGACCCAATCTGTAAAATGAAAGTCAATGAAAGAACGGCTAAATGGACCTCCAAGTATAAAGGAAAAACATACTACTTTTGTGCCCCTGGATGTAAAGCTGAATTTGATAAAAATCCAGAGAAGTATGTATCGTAGTTGAATATCATGTTGCAATCCTTGGTCATTTCAGACTAGGACTCTTCGATGGGGAGACATATACGAAACTTCGCCCCTTTATTTTTGGGAGTGGCGATTAACTCAATTGACCCCCCATAGGCTTCCAGAACTCGCTTACTCAGATTAAGCCCCAGTCCACCACCACTTGAAGAAGTACCTCGTTCGAATAATTTCGCTTGAAGCCTTTTAGCAATGCCTGTCCCCGTATCTTCTAAGTCAATTTGGATTTCGCTATTCTTTTGGGCAATTTTTACGCTAACCTTTGGTTGGTCGCCTGCATATTGTGCTGCGTTCCTGAAAAGATTGACAAAGACCATCGGTAGGAGTCGTCCTCCAGTCACACGGATCTCCTTGAGTTTGGGAGATGCTTTTACTTTGATAGACAATTGTTTGTGAGTTTGCATTGCCTGTTTTGCAACCCGCCGTATGAGTGCAACTATTTCTTTTTCAGCTTCTTTATCTGGACGACCAAAAATGTCAAGGAGGCGCGTCATCCGGTCTGCAGCAGCCCGAGTAGCCTCAATAAATTCATGTAATTCAGAATCTTCAGGAATCACCATTTGGGCAACTTCAGTGGTGCTGAAAATGACTTGTAAATCATTTCCTAGATCGTGTCGAAGTAACGATGCATAGAGTTCAAGGT
Source organism: Promethearchaeota archaeon (assembly GCA_048939595.1). Classification (GTDB taxonomy): domain Archaea; phylum Asgardarchaeota; class Hermodarchaeia; order Hermodarchaeales; family Hermodarchaeaceae; genus Hermodarchaeum. The sequence continues at coordinate 13,311 of JBHLPI010000010.1, forward strand.
CACGATTTATATTTTTCAACTCGATTTCAGCGAGTTTTCGATCATGGATATCACGAACAAGAGAGTAGAGAGCTATCACTTCTCCATCACGGATGACCTGTTTGCTACTCACCTCGCCCCAAATACGAGAGCCATCCTTTCGGACAAACGGGTATTCAGTGGGATCTACATGCTCACCCGCAAACAAGCGTTTGGTATTTTCCAAGGCTTGAGGAAGAAGTTCGGGAGGAACCAACCCAAGACTGGGATAGAATTTCCCTTTGAGTTCATCTGGTCGATAACCCAAATGAGTTTCGACGGAGGGAGAAACGTCGATGATATTGAAGTGTTTATCAAAAAGAAGAAGGACGTCTGAAAAGTTTTCAAAAAATAATCGGTAGCGTTCTTCACTCTCCGCCAGGGCTTGTTGAACATGGCGCATTTCGGTGATATCTTCAATGGTTCCCTCATAGTAGATTACATTTCCTTGAGAGTTTCGTACTGCACGGCTACTAAGACGAACCCAAATAATCCGTCCATCAAGTCGATGAAATTCTGCTTCGAAGCCCCTGACGACCGAATCCTGAGCGACTTTGCGTTCCCATTGAATCCGAGCAGTTGGATCGACATAAAAAGATGAGGCTTTTCTTTTGGTGAGAGATTCTTTGTCAGGAAAACCCAGCATTTTAACTAGGGCAGGATTTACATCAAGAATCTCACCGACCCCAGGCTTGGTTCGGAAAAGACCGACTGGGATGCTTTCAAAAAGATGACGATATTCTGCTTCAGCTTCCTTTAATTTACTAATATCTGTGATTGTGGCCATGAGATTGGTTGGAACACCATTTTCATCAGTGATTAGCGTTGCGAGAATATGGACATCAACGAGACTACCATCGCTTCGGTATCGAGAGTATTCGCCGCTATAGAAGCCTTGATCTTTTAATTGTTGCATAATTTGAAGACCAATCTCTTTACCAAAATCAGCTTTCATGGCATCCGAACCAATAATATTTGTTTTGTCTTTGCCCCCGATTATATCGCGGTACGCCTGGTTGGCAAAGATAATGGTCCCACTCAAATCAGTGATTACAATCCCACTAGGGGAACTGATAATCGCTTTTTCGAAAAGGTGTAAAGTTTCTTCAGCCTTCTGTCGTGCGGTGATGTCACGCATGACGACGAGTAGACCTGGGCGTCTACTATATTCAATTGCACTAGCACTAATCTCAACGGCGATTGGTTTTCCTTTCTTAGGTTGGATAACCGTTTCAAACACGAGGGAGCCTTTTTCTTGAAAGTCCTTCTTACGGGCGGGAATCTTGATTGCATCTTCGGGTATTACGATGTCTTGAGCCGTCATTAACAGAAGCGCTTTTCGAGAATATCCAGTTATCTCCGAAGCAGCACGATTTGCCTCAATGATATTGCCGGCCATATCGAGGATATACATCGCTTCAAGGGCATTATCGAAGAGGGCTCGAAATTTCTTCTCACTCTTCCGAAGATCCTCTTCAATTTGTTTCTTTTTGGTTACGTCTATTCCAATGCTAAAAGTTTCTTCTAACTCTCCGTTTTGATCAGATTTCAGCGTATTGTGCCATTCGATAGTTCTTTGGTTCCCATCCTTTGTTAGCCAATCGTTGACATAGACGGACGGTTTTTTAGTTTCTAACAAGTCGCTGAATACGCCACGAACCTCGGCGCGTTGATCCTTGGGGATGAGTGTGGAGAAAATAGATTTTCCCAGGATTTCTTCTCTTTTATAACCGGAAAGTTTTTCGCAGCCTTTGTTAAAAAGCGTGATACGCCCCTTCTTATTCAATCCAATAATGAGCACTTCGGGCATTTCGAATATTGTTTCCAAGGTTTCAAATGGAGGTTTCTTGATCACCCTTCTTTTGGTAGAGGACTTTGTTTTCGATGGCGGCACACTAACCACCTATCAATTTCAGAATATGGGGCGTAACTTGTTCCCCAACCTCTTCTCATTATAAAAATTCTCAAAACTAGTAATAAGTGTCTTTCGTTAAGGAGCCTGCTTTTCTTGTCTAAATTGCGGAAACAGGAAGAGGGAACAGAAGAGACCTGCAACTAATCAAGGAGTGATTTTAGATGAAGCTTGTGTTTGCCAAGTTTGCCTTCGAAATTAACCGCTGTGACCTTAACCAGTCCTGGAACTTGAGCAGCCGCTTGTAAAGCTGCGTGCATCCCATCAAGGACAGCATTTTTACTAAGCCCATTCAGAACAATCTCAAGAACGCTTGTCACATCAGCGGGAACAAGGGTATTAGAAACGTGCTCACGAAGTGTGGGGCAAAGGCGCACGTTAGTCGAAGCCTTGAGAAATTCATATTTAGAGCCGACTTGACTGCCACTCCGGCAAATACCACCTGGAAAAGGCGCTACGCACCCATCGACACCATGGATAGCCTCAACAGCCTCCTCAGCAGCTTTTAATGTCACTTTAGGGGTTTTTCCCATTAGAATGATGTTTCCACCACCCACACCTTTTTTGATACCGAATTTTTCTTCGATGACAAATTCTCCTTCAAGGACAGGAATTCGCCAAGCAAGAAGTTTATCTCCGACTCGTTTTCGATCTTCAAACCCATCCCCAAAGTATCGTAGTTGATTCCCAACATCGACCCATTCGTCGGCATCATCTAATGCGTTATAGACGTTGGTGGTTGGGCAGGTCAGGATGCATTGTCCTGTCCGTTTTCGGAGTTGTTTTGCCAAATCCTTGGATTTTAAGGCAGCAAACAGTAGGGTGATTCCCGGACGTTTATCAGGTGTTTCGGTTTTGGGGATAAGGCGGTCAATTCCGGCTTCAACTTTACATTCGATTACAGAGGTGGCAAACCCTGCTGCTGAGTTGGCACAGACGGTTGCCCACCTCGCTGTCTCGGCGGTCATCAGAATACGGGCCACTTGCATATCGAAGGCTTCAGCAAAGGTATCTTCGATTTCTACACCATTTAGTTCCATTGCATAAACCCCGAACCAGAGTCGCTATGTTGGATAATAACGTTACCGTATACCCTAAGTTTATTTTAATTTTCCATCGCATGTTTAATGACTGATTCCACCGCATCAACAGGAATCTCATCTATGACTTTAAAATTAATACTGGCTTTTCCCGTTTTCACCGTTGGATGTGCTTCCTTAAAATGAGCGATATGGTCTGGACTATCAGTGTAGACTGACACACCACTCTTCCAATAACCCAACGCTATCCATCCCGATTTAATTCGATAGGTTGGAATTTTGTAAGAAAGTCGAATATTCGCGGTTGGATAGAGGCGAAATATTATCGACTGCAATTTCTTGAAAAGCACCTGCCGTTCATCAGCCACGGCGCCAATATAGTTTTCAACTTCTGTATTCAGTGTTTCAAACCTCGGCTCATTTGTTGTTTTATCGTTGCTTATTTATGGGTAATCATAAATATCTCAAAACTGCTAAAGGTAGTTTCACATTCGCAAATATCTATTTCCCAACCTGGAATAATGTGAATGGAGCCAAAAAAAAATGCCTGCATCGAAACTTGTGCTGACCCCCACCTTTGATCCGAAGAAGAAAATCCCGATTGACTTGAAAACCGTTTCTCCCGACACACTGGCAGGAAAAACGCTGGAGAAAATTAAGAAGATAAAAGTCTGGCAGGGAAATCGGCATAGTAGTCTTGGTAAATTCTTTGATGTGAGCGGAAAGCCTGAGAAAACGCCTGAGAAGACTGTGCTCGAGATTCCCTCACACATACCCCAAGTTCGTCACCTTGGGCAAGATATGACTGCAGGAACCATCATTATCAAAGGAAATGTAGGCATGCACCTTGGAGCTCGAATGACCGGGGGCCTAATCGAAGTCAAAGGGAACGCAGATCATTGGCTCGGAGCAGAGATGTCCGGCGGGCTTATTCGTGTCACAGGGAACGTTGGAGATAAAGCCGCTTCATCATATCTGGGAAGTAAATACGGAATGAACGGAGGCGGTTTACACATCAAAGGGAATGCCGGCCATGAACTCGGAATGGGAATGCGACGAGGAATCATAGTTGTTGACGGCGATACAGCCTCTTACACCGGGACCCGTATGCTAGCGGGCACCATTATTGTTCGAGGAGAACTAGGCGACAGGGCGGGAGCCGCAATGGGATATAAAGGAACAATAATCGCTCTAGGGAAAGCCCGCCCACCCATGCCAACGCATTTGTTCAATGGTGAATATTCCGACATGGTCTTTCTCCGGCTTCTCATGGATGCCATCGAAACTGAAATTCCCAAAGTTACATTCACCGAAAAGGAACGTATTGGCCCTTATCTTCGCTTTACTGGGGATTTTGGATCCGGTGGGCGAGGTGAATTACTCTTTTTAAAATCTGCGAATACCCATCTTGAGGTCGGAAATAATGGCGGGTAAAAAACCTCCTAGCGTTAACAAGCTAGCCTTGCCCTCGGTCAAACGGCTTCTCACCCAGAGTGAAACGCTTCATGTTAAGGTGCATAAAACTAAGGGAAAAGCAACAATCATCGATTGTGGCATTCATGTACCTGGCACCATGGAGGCAGGAAGACTACTTGCTGAGGTTTGCATGGGCGGTCTTGGACAGGTTGAACTAAAAACTGTGCATATAAGTGGATCGACCTTTCTTGCTACCCGAGTAACCTGTGACAACGCCGCCTTAGCGTGTATCGGATCTCAAGCCGCAGGATGGAATGTCCAAGTGGAAGGATTTTTTGCACTCGGGTCAGGTCCTGCTCGAGCAATGGCAAGAGTTGAAAATAAACTGTATGACAAGCTAGATTACAAAGATAATCATAAAGAAGCTGTTCTTGTTTTAGAAACCCGAACAATTCCGAATCCTGCTGTTTGCGAACACGTTGCTGACGCGTGCAAAATCGATGAAAAAGATCTCTACCTGCTTGTAGCACCCACAGCTAGTATAGCTGGTTCGGTACAAATTGCAGCGCGTATTGTGGAAACTGGAATACATAAACTCAAAATTCTTGGATACGACTTTCGCAAGGTTCTCAGTGGAATCGGTGTGTGTCCAATCGTTCCAGTCGCTAGAAAAGATATGCGAGCCATGGGCATCACAAATGACGCGATTTTAATGATGGGTGAAACATTTCTTTTTATCCAATCCACTGAGGATGATGGATTGGCAGATCTTATTCCGCAGGTACCTTCGTCAACTTCGTCGGACTATGGAAAACCCTTTCACAAAATCTTCAAGGATGCCGAAGGGGACTTTTATAAGATTGATAAGATGCTCTTTGCACCTGCCCATATTACTGTCAATGATTTGCGGACAGGACAATACCATACTGCAGGAAACTTGGATCCTCAGTTATTCCTGGAAGCCTTGGCAACAACTTTGAAGTGAATTTAAAAACAATCAATGAGGTTTACCAAAAAAATCAAACACGTTGAACATATCGTCTTCTAACAATACAAACTTGTGTATTTCGAATAATTCGTGGATATAATATTGAACTGCATTTACAAGGAAAAGAAGAAACAATAATTCACCAAAAAGACTCAGAATAACTTCCAATAATATAACTTCGCAAGGATTGTCGGATTAAAGTTGACAGGGACAAAAGCAATTACAACTGATGAAGCGAAAACGACAGATACAAAGGAAATTATGAAGACATTATCAACTAGTCCAATCGGCCTGTCTTCTGAGGAGGCGTCCAAGCGTTTAGAAGTTTTTGGTCCAAACGAAATATCAGAGAAGAAAAAGAATCCACTTCTAAAATTCCTAAGCTACTTCTGGGGACCCATACCCTGGATGATTGAAGCAGCTGCAATCTTATCGGCACTCATACAACATTGGGAAGATTTCATAGTCATCCTTGTCATGTTGATGATTAATGCTGTTGTTGGGTTCTGGCAAGAAAAGAAGGCCGACGACACCATTGAGCTTTTAAGACACAAGTTAGCCACCCAGGCTAAAGTACTAAGGGATAGGAACTGGATTGAAGTTCCAGCTCGAGAACTTGTACCAGGAGATATTGTTCGGATTCGACTTGGTGACATGGTTCCGGCTGATTTGAAACTAACAGAGGGCGATTATCTACAGACAGATCAATCCGCTTTAACCGGTGAATCACTTCCTGTTGAAAAAAAGGTGGAAGACGTTGCGTATTCAGGATCCATAGTTCGACAGGGCGAAATGAATGGACTCGTTGTCACCACCGGGATGCAGACCTACTTCGGCAAAACTGCACAACTTGTAGAGGAAGCGAAAACTCGCAGTCACTTCCAAGAGAGTGTAATAAAAATCGGGAATTATCTAATCCTTATCGCTTTCGCCCTAGTAGCCATAGTCTTTATTGCATCCTTTCTTCGCTATGAATCGGTTCTCGAGACACTACAATTTTCTTTAGTGCTCTTAGTCGCAGCGATTCCTGTTGCATTACCAGCGGTTCTTTCTGTGACTTTGGCAGTAGGTTCACTCAGTTTGACTAAACGTGGCATCATCGTTTCAAAACTTCAGACCATTCAAGAATTGGCTGGTGTCGACACCCTATGCACAGACAAAACAGGTACGATTACGAAAAATGAAATCGCGGTTGCGGATGTTATCCCACAAAAGAACTTTACAAAACAAGATGTTATCACACTAGCAGCCTTTGCTTCTCGGGAAGAAGATAAAGACCCGATTGATACAGCAATCATTATCAAAGAAAAGACTGAACAATCTAATGATGACCAGACGTCGTCATTTGAGACCTTAGCCTTTAAGCCGTTTGACCCCGTTACAAAACGAACGGAAGCCACCATAGGAGAAGCTAGGAAAAATCAGTTCAAGGTTTCCAAGGGTGCAGCTCAAGTTATTCTCGCCCTAATCGCGGATAAAAAGATACCATCGAAGGATATTGATGATCAAGTAAACACTTTTGCACAGAACGGGTTTCGAGCTTTAGGCGTGGCCAAGACTGATTCAAAAGGGACTTGGCAGTTTGTAGGATTAATTGCCCTATATGATCCTCCTCGTGATGATTCTGCGGATACGATTACTACAGCTCAAACCATGGGATTAGATGTTAAGATGGTGACAGGCGATCATGTGGCTATTGCTAAACAGATTGCTCAGGAAGTTAAGTTGGGCACAAACATTTTACAGGCTTCAGATTTTTTAGAAAAATCGGAAAATGAAGTTCAGGATCTTGTGGAACAAGCCGATGGGTTTGCAGAGGTTTTTCCTGAGCATAAATATCATATCGTGGAGCTTCTGCAGAGGAAGAATCATTTTGTGGGAATGACAGGAGATGGTGTCAACGATGCGCCTGCTCTGAAAAAGGCAGATACCGGCATTGCGGTGGCTGGTGCCACAGATGCAGCGAAATCAGCGGCGGACCTAGTTCTTACAGATTCAGGACTTTGTCCGATAATTGATGCAATTAAGCAAAGCCGGCAAATCTTTGAACGGATGAACAGTTATTCCACGTATCGTATTGCTGAAACTGTACGCGTGTTATTTTTTCTTGTCTTTTCTATTCTCCTCTTCAATTTTTATCCAATTAACGCAATTATGATTGTCGTTCTAGCTTTGCTCAATGATTTACCCATTATGATGATTGCCTTCGATAACACAATGCTCCCCGGTAAACCTGTTCGCTGGGACACCTCAAGAATTTTAATCCTTGCAACCTGTCTCGGTTTCTTGGGAGTCGTTGCCAGCTTTGGGATATTATATCTGGGCTTAGTTGTATTCCACCTCGACCCCTTGACAATTCAAACACTGATCTTTCTTAAACTTGCAGTAGCGGGCCATATGACCATATATTTAACTCGAACACGAGCACATTCTTTTTGGCATCGTCCGTTACCAGCTCTTCGACTTTTCGTCACAACCGAGCTCACACAGTTATTAGCTACCATCATTGCCGTTTATGGTATTCTTATGCCAGCTATTGGCTGGGGGCTTGCTGGTTTCATCTGGGGATATGCACTTCTATTCTTTGTGGTCGGGAACTTTTTCAAAATCGGAGTCATCAAACTGATGGACCGATTTAACATCGGAGTCAGACAATGAATTTGAGGGGTATTTACGGAGCATCACCACTAATACACAAATCCCAATGAGACACCAAGCAACGGCCATAATCATGGCATTGAGACTTAGGTAGAACATTAACAGTATACAACTTATTATGCCCAAGATTGGTGTGAGGGGATAAAGTGGAACTTTGAAAGGACGATGCATTTTTGGTGCATCACGTCTTAATTTTATTAATGAGGCATGGACGAAAAGATAAGTAAATAGACTTCCAAAATTCACGATCGATGCAATGACATCAATGCTGTTGAAAAATAACCCGGCAAGAATTGCTACGAGAATGCCTCCAAATAATACTGACAAATAAGGAGTGCAGAAGCGGCTGCTTATTCTATCAAATTGGTGGGGAAGTAGCCTATCCCGCCCCATGGCAAAACTCGCACGCGTTCCTCCCATAATGGAGCTCAAAACAACAGATGCGGTAGCAATCAATGCAGTAAACGCAATAAAACTCGTAAATAATGGGTTAGTTGAAATTGCCCGGGCTAAATCTTCAAGCGGGGATGCGCTCGTTCCCAAATCTTGCCAATTCAATATACCAATCTCTAAGACCGCAATTGTCATGTAAAGAACAAAGGTTATAACAAACGCGAGTATCAATGCGCGAGGAATCGTCTTTTCGGGGTTTTTGGTTTCTTCAGACATCATTGCAATGGTGTTGAAACCAAGAAAGGCAAAGAAGATAACTGCAGCTCCACTTAATGTACCACCGAAACCTGTTGGAAAAAAGGGGGTAAAATGCGCTATATTAAAAAAATTTAGTAAGTATAGCCCACCTGCCCCAATTAACAGGACCAAAGCAAAAAGCTTGATGAGGACCATAATTGAGGTGGCATTAGCACTTTCCTTAACGCCAATTATATTTAGAATTGTAAAAATGATCGGTAACCCTATGGCAGTTAGAATCAATGGCAATGGGCCAACTAATCCAAAAAGTGCTGTGAAATAAGCGGCAAATCCAATGGAGACAGCTGCAGCACCAGCCATATAATCAAAATATTTGAACCAGCCAACAAAGAAGCTTGGAATACGCCCAAAAGCCCTTTTTGTAAACACATAGGATGCACCTGTCTCGGTTATTATTGAGGCGAGTTCTGCGGATGATAGCGCAGTCAAGAGGGCAATAATTCCAGCCAAAAAAAAGGAAAGAATAACTGATGGTCCCGCTAGTCCCGCGGCTACCCCGCTAATAACAAAAATTCCTGCGCCGATGATATTTGCGATCCCAACAGAACTAGCTCCAAAAAGGCCAACATTTCGCTTTAATTCAGGCATAGTCTAATAATGATATTCAAAGATAGAAAAGACTAGCCGTGGGTATGATCCTGCCTTGACAATTACCAATGAAACAGAAAAATGAGAGGATTAGATTTGAGTTGATTCTCGATTATTATGGATTTGTAATGAAGAGCCCTACTTTTCTCATTTGATATAGTGCAAAAGGATTATCAATAATAAAATTATGCAGAAATCACGAACACTATCTACAGCCAAATTATATTGTGAGAAGATAGTATTAGAGAATGAAAATGTCTCAGAGGTGTTAACAATTGAAGAAAGGAATTCCACCTTTGGAAGTGGCTAAACTCTTTTACAAATATTTAGTTGAAAAAAACAAGACAAAATGGCTCTTAACATTTCGAAAATATCACCAAGATAATGCAGATCGTTATGGATCATCACCAGATCTGTATTGGCGAGCTGGCCAAAAAATGCAAGATAAATTTGGGTATACCTATCATCATGTAGTGGAAAGGAACACACAATTAGATGAGAATCGATGGAAATTCTTTTTCCAGCGGATTAATTCAGAGGGTAAAAAAAGTGGAATGCCAGCACCAATTACTATTATAAAGGATGAGGATTTAGAGGGCGAATGGCGAGTTGATGTCGCTACAGTATAAATGACTTAGAGCTATATTACAGTGAACTAGTAATGGCAACCGAGTTTGTGTTTTTTGGCGTGTAAGTATTATAAACTTGGTTGCATGGACTAGCGAAATTATAATACGTCCAAGGTGGACTAGCACCATATCTGGCAAAGAAAATGATGATAGAAAAAGAAGAAGCTAAAGAATTTGGAAGTTAGGATCTAAGTCCTCGCATAAATAGCAAAGACGGTATAATTATTTACATAACACGCGGGAAAGGATTATATCACGTAAAAGGTTTTAAAATGGCGTTAGAGTTTGTTTTACTAATTGTTATATTTGCAGCCCTTGTAGTAAGTGCCACCTTTTTCTCCCAAATTTTTTCTGAAGTCATTGGAGTACCACGCTTAATTTTCTACATCATCGTTGGGTTAATTATTGGGCCCCTATTCCTAAACCTCTTGAATCCAGATATTCTGTTACTCAACGAAGGGCAATTTCTTGAAGCTATTGTGGCCATTGCTGTTGCAGTAATTGTCTTTGAGGGGGGTTATAGTTTCAACCGCTGTCTTCCTCATGAACAAGCCTGCTCTCCAATGGAATTTCGGAGACTTATCAGTAATGTTCTTAGATTATCACTCATTGGAGGCTTAATTACCGCCGTACTCATGACACTCATTTTCTTATTGGTTGCGGCGATTATCCCACCATTCGCATTACTGATGGGTGTATTAACTATGATTACTGGACCTACCGTCATCAATCCGGTCGTTCGGCGCTTAGGAATTAAAGAAGATGTTGCATTTACCTTGGAAGGAGAAGGACTGATTAATGATGCCATTGGTGTGATTCTTGCCTCAGCAATTTTCACGGCTATTTTAGCATCGCTTTCAGGTGTGCCCATTGCGCTACCAATTGTAGTAATTGTAAACCTGTCTATTGGCATTGTATCTGGATTCGCTGTGGGTGGTCTTGGAGTTCTAATCTCTCAATGGATAGGCCCCAAGTTTATTGCCCACTTCAAAGATCGAATAGAAACACATAGTCTTGCCCATCTGTCCCGTATTGGTATACTCATCGCAGCTTTTGCAGCTTTTGTTGTCGCGGAAACTTTTGCCCATCATTCGGGAATCGTCGCCGCACTAATCACAGGAGTGATGCTAGGAAATCGAGACAAATTCGGAATAGGACCCGAATTTGACTGGGAAGACTATGAAGCCTATGATATGAAACACCACATAGAAGCAGGTGTACACACATTCCAATCGGATCTTGTTCAGTTGGCCATTGCCACCGTTTTTCTCCTTTTGACAGCTTTTATCACGTGGGACCTCCTTTACTTGACACTCTTCACACCATTCTTCTTAGCAGGTTTAGTTGTAGTAGGCTTACTCATTCTCGTTGTTCGCCCTTTTGCAGTCATGATCTCAACAATTGGAACAGCGTTCACATTTCGAGAGCGAGTTTTCATGAGTTTCTTTGGTCCTCGAGGAATTGTCATCGCAGCAACAGGTGTCTTTTTCTCCATCACCTTAGTACTCGATTATGGAATTGTTTACACCCAGATCACAGGCTATATCTTTCTCATCGTGCTCCTGACAGTCATAATCCAAGCCGGATTAGCACCCATTCTGGCAAAGACGTGTGATATCTGTACCGTCGAATACGGCACAGCCCAACCAACTGAAAATGAGTCGAGTTTAAATCCATCAACCGAGGGTAGCTAAGATAAGACCCCTTTCACTTATCAGAACCCCTCTCTCGGTTTAAAGGGACAGGTTGACAGGTTATTGATGGCGGTGCGGATGTGAGGCAACTTAAGAGCCGTGGCTCAACGAAGCGAGTAAAACTCGTGAAGAAAGTCCGCAAAGTCGCACCCTATCTAGCCCCTGTGGTGGATGGCGTCGAAGCCGCCCAGGACCTAGATGTCACAATGCAGACCCTGTCACCTGACTCCAGCCAGACCCGATGTCTCGTCTGCAAGGGTGGAAAGATGCTCTGTGGCAAGTCTTCTTGCCCCCTCCTGCACCGGCTTTACTCTTTTTTGAAAGTCAAACCCCTACTTGACAAGACAGATCTTGAGGGATCATCACCGCCAGGGGTCTTCGTGGGGCGCTTTGGATGGCCCAAAGTGTACGCAGGCCCCTTGGTCCCACCCATTATCGGCGATACCTCCATTTACGATTCTCCCGAAGATTGGATGTATTTGGACCTCAACCAAATCCTCGAATACCGCTACTCTTTGGTTCGTGGCATGCACCGGGTCAGCGTCTTTGAACCTGAACAATCTGGACGGATCATTGATGACACCCGGGACATGACTCTGTCCTCAGGTCCAGTGGAAACTGAAGTCGTATTCAAGAAACGCCCCCGTCATCCACTACGACTTGAGTCCGAAGTTCAGCCCATGGGTCCATCAGCGATGCTTGAACAATTTGTTTTAGGCACCATGAAAGGGCATAAACGGCTTGAACGAGCCTATGAGGATCGGGACCTTAAAGCCGCACCAGCTATTGTTGATCTTTACAATAATGATGTGAATCTCACCAAGATTACTCGTGCTTTTAGTATGGGTTCATTCGGTATCGGACCAAACCGACGGATGGTCCCTACCAGATGGAGTATCACTGCTGTTGACAGTACCGTCGGACGCCATTATCGTGTTCAAGTCAAAGAACACCCTTTCATCAACGAGTACCGAATCTATGAGCACAACTTCTTAGGGGACCACTTTAAAATTCTCATGAGCCCTGAGGCCTGGAGTTATGAACTGGTTGAAGCCTGGTTCCCAGGAACATCCTGGAACCCGTCAGGTCGCCATGTGGGCATCTGTAGCGATTGGGAACCCTACAAGGGGCGAACCAAGTATGCTTCGATAGGGGGCTGTTATTATGCTGTCCGAGCCATGACGACCGAACACCTTGCCAAGGAGCGCCGCCAAGCATCAGTTGTCGTCCTTCGTGAATCCCGACCTAGCCACCTCATGCCATTGGGCGTATGGAAGTGTCGTGAAATCGTACGAGAAGCACTACAACAGCCTTATTTACGATTCGATACTCGTGAGGAAGCGATTCAGTATATGATGTCGGGATTTCGAATTGACTTGAAATCCTGGATTGATGGAGGAAGCTTACTAGCCCGGCAACTCTATCAGCGCCGATTAACAGATTTTGTTCATTAACATTGTAGGATAACGGTTATTTGGAGACCCTTCGATAGGTTCTGTGTGACCCAAACTGCCTTAACACTAATCAAAGTCAGTCGACCCCTAGGATGGCTAGTTGCCCCGCTGGTCTTCCTGTTGGGATTAACGGCCTTTGGAAGCCCGGTAACTCCCCTGGCCATTGTCCAAATGATATTGTTGTCAGTGCCTTATTGTGTATTGTTGTATGGTACCAATGATCGGTACGATTATGAAGCGGACAAGCTCAACCCACGAAAACCTATGCGTGATTCAGTTGAGATAGAAACTCGGGTGTTTCCGCTTGTAAAAACGCTTACCCTTTTTGTCGCAGTCCTGTTAATGATTAGTGCGGGTCTGACGTTGAATCCCACAAACATTTTCGCGATGGGTATTCTCCTGTTCTTCTCCTTCTTCTATTCCGCCCCACCGTTACGATTCAAGCAGTGGCCTCCGATGGATTCGGTGTCTAATGGAATACTTTACTTCTATGCACCAGTCATATTAGGCGCAAGTTTTGGTGCAACAATTTTTCAAATACCCATTCAAGTTTATTTCATCACAGCTGGTGTCATGGGGATTCATTCGTTTAGCACAATCATGGATTACAGTGCCGATAAGCTGGTTGAAGAAAGAACTTTTGCAACAGTGTATGGTAAACGAGGGGCCGCATTTTTCACCGTTTGCGTCTTTGTAGTTGCTTATTTCTTTTCAGGATTCCAAGGCATGATTGTTGGTTACTATCTGCTCTTTTGCGTGATACTCGCGGCTCTAATAATCTTGGTGCCGTCAGAAAAATGGGCTCAGTATTTTTTCTATACGATAGGTATAGGATTTGGTGTTGTGGCTGTGTTCGAAGTGTTTCGATACCTAATGTACTTCTATTGAAAAGAAGGAGACTTTATCCACCAGGTCCGCCATGCCATGGGACATCTTTCCAAGTAAGGTCCCAGAGATCTTCTTCAGTAAGAGTTTCTTTTTCGAATACGAGTGTGTAAAGCTGGGTTAGGAGCTTATGGTGGCGTTTTTCATCATCGAAAATGTATTCGAGTACTTGTTTGGATCCAGGATCTTCCATTTTCGGAATGAGAGCTTTGTAGGTTCTGATAGCCTCAGCTTCTAGTTCGATATGGGTTTTGATGTCTTTGCCGAGTTCATCGCGTTTGGATTCATCAATGAACGGTGTTTTTGACTCGAGTCGTGCAACGATGGCGTTGAGCAAGAGCGCATGTTTATTTGAGTCAATGGCAATGGCCTGGATGAGATTTTTGACCAGCTGGTTTCGAGTATCCTTTACACTCTTTTGGGCCATTCGCACGATTTTCGCCTCGAGTGCGATTTGTGCTTTGAGGAAAGTCTTGAGTTGATCCTTATCCATTAGAGGTCACCGTCGCCCACTTCTTCGTCCTTCCTTTTCTGTGTTGTTATTTTCTTAAGTTACCCAATACTCACTTTTCTTAGTGGGGTCCAAGTTTTTATTATAGGCGCGGGCACATGAACTCTTGATAAAACGTGTCTCCTCAACTCAAAATTACTAAGGTCACTGCGAAAAGTATTCTAAATCCCAGTCGAATAAGCGGAGTGACCTACGCTATTAACCCATATGTAGGCTGCCAGCATGCTTGCGCGTATTGTTTTGCCCGATTTATGACGCGATATACAGGGCATCAGGGAGAAGAGTGGGGGTGCTTTGTTGATATTAAGATAAATGCACCTCGTGTGTTACAACAACAGCTCCGGCGTCGAAGAAAATCATCTAAGGAACCTGTGCTTTTCTCAAGCGTAACGGATGCTTATCAACCGCTTGAACGGCGATATGAAGTAACGAGAAAATGTCTTGGAATCTTGACGCGACACGAGTTTCCCATTTCAATTCTTACTAAATCGGATTTGGTGCTTCGAGATGTCGATTTACTCGGGCAGCATTCAGAAAACGAAGTAGGCATGACCATTATTACTCTCGATGAAAAAACACGGCGTGCTTTTGAGTCAGGCGCAGTCTCCAGTAATCGCCGATTGGATGCCTTACGTGAAATGAGTGGCCAAGGTATCCGAACCTATGGATTTGTTGGACCAATAATCCCAGAACTAAGCACAGTCCATCTCGAGGAGTTGATTCGTAATCTTGCCGAATGTGGGGTTTCCTATGCGTTATTCGATCGATTGAATATAAAATACGGGAATCGCCCAGTGGTTGAAGAGGTTCTTCGAACCAATTTTGGGGGTCAAGCTAAGACCATCCTTGAGGCGCTTCAAGCGGGAAGCCTGTACTATGATACTATTCGTGAACAAATTCGGGAGTATGCATGCCAGTATGGATTAGAGACGGATATCATCTTCTAGTGTCGATTACACATCGAGGGGTTCTTCGACTTCGGGTGCCCACCACAACCAAGTCTTCCGTTTGATACTCAGTTTACCATGGATTTTGCCTTCCTGTCGAAGTTGGTTGAGTAATCGGCTCGGGGAATCGGGACAACCTATCTCATGGAATAACCGCGTCACTTCAAAGGTGGTCATGGGTCGCTTTGCGTCGCTGAGAATCATCTCAACAGCTAGTGCAGATTGCGATTCTTTCGTTTTGGACCTTGTAACTGGTTTTTCTTCAGCCATCGCAATCAATCTCGCAAGAATATCAACTGAGATAGAAAAAAGAAGAGTGGCGGGGGCATAAAAATCCCCGTTATGAATCGTAGAATAGACGTGAAAACCTTAGATTGTCTTAAGATCCTCTTCAATCATTTCGCGGGTCTCTTTGTCTTCAACATCAGCCAAAGCTTTCTGGGCAAACTTTAGGTACTTTTCCTTATTTTTTGTATCGCCTTTTATTGCATAGCCACGAGCCAGTGCTTCATAGGCATAAGCGAGGTCCCAGTCTTTGACGCCTTCCTTTTCACAGATATCGAGATAGGTTTTTCCATAGTGAACAGCACGATCTCCGTCGCCGAGGACAGCATACACGCGTGAGAGCTGCCAGTCACCTCGACCAAGATTAATAGGGGTTGCGTCCCATCCGTTTTTGACACGAATACCCCAGTGGTATCTTGAAGCGTGGGAGGAGTTAACCATGGAATCTTTTTCTTCATCAGTGAGTTTTTCCTTGTCTAAGTAATTCCAGGTGTTGTTGAAAAGATCCACCGCCATTTTTCGGTGCCATTTTTCTAGAGAGAGTTTATCATCTGCCATATTCTTTAGCCTCCTGTTTTTTTAGTCAGGATAATTTAGGTGCACTTAAAAATGCTTAGGGTTTTCCTAGCAAATCAGTTTCTTTCAGCCTCCACTGATAAAAATGAGCAAAGATTAGTAAAAACGTAGCAAAGAAAAAGGAGTCGAAATTCTTATTCGGTACCACGCGAACTCTAAATGGGAAAAGCATAGACTCCATATTAGAGCCTTTGCATGGGAGTTCATGAGAAGCGAGAAGCCGGTGGAAACCAGAGAAAATGATCAAAGCCATCTTTATCGTCCTCAACGGCGCGTACGCATTTTCCAAGCAGTACACCGACCAAATCGATCCTCACATGCTCTCGGGACTACTAACGGCCTTCCGTGTCTCCTCAAAGGAATTCGCCACCGGTGAATTCCGACAAGCAAAATTTGAGGGTTCAGAAGTCCTTGTCGATGGGCTCACTGAACGCCCGAATGACTTCGTAGCGATTTTTGCTACACCAGAAGAGAGAGCCAACGATTTAACGAATTTAATGGCCCTCATCAAAACCGCATTCATCAGCAATTATGGCGAACGCATCCACACATGGAATAGTCTGCAAGGCCCATTTTCAGATTTTGAGCCCACCATTGATCAACTCATTGCCGGGTGTATCTGGTGTGATACCGAAGAAGTGCTGGAGCCGCCAAAAATCACCTTCACTACCGACTTGATTCCTCCTTCTGAAACCGTACGACGGGGCAGCGCACTCAACCTCAAATACTACGTTCATAACAGTAGCAGCCAATCAGTTAACTTGACCGCCATCGTCAACGCTATCCCTCATTTGTTCGAGCTTGACGGATTAACCAAGAATATCATACTCCGAGGTACTGCCTTTCTCCGAAATCGTCTACTTAAGCCGGCTGAAGCTCACGAATCCATCATCCCCGTTAGGGCGAGACGTATTGGGCATACAGATGTGGCACCTATTCTTTTTATTACACAAGGAACTAATGCATTTTCCGTCTTGGGCGAAAACCGAGAAATCGATATCATCTGATTTCTTAGACTTCAACAACGCCTAGGATTTTTTAACTTGAACACCGGATTGTGACATATGCTCCAGCTCATACTAACGCTTTTTCTCATTATTGGTATTGGTGTTTTGGCAGTCATACTGGTTAAAATTCGGTACCAGTTATGCGAAAAACTTGTGGTTTTATTTTCCCCGTTTGTGTGGCTAGGAATGACGTTATTGAAATGGTTTTGGCGCGAACCCAAACGATACAAGGAGTCCCGTGGAGCAAAATCAAGCTAGTCTGTAATCAGCACAACCATGTGTACCGAGTCAGAAATGCAAGTGAATTCTGAAAAGTCGGGGTGAGGTTTTATACCTTGATTATGACCTTTTGAAAAACAGCTTAGGATCTTCTAAAGTCCGCCGTATAAGGGTCTCATTCAAGAATGGCTCATGAGATGTTTCTTCTCTCCCTTATACACGCATGACATAGAATCAACGTGCAGCCTTCTTGCTCAGAACGGTATTCTCGACACTCTTTTTCAGATTTGCAATCATCACAAATTGTCACATTACCAGGAATAAAGATTGCCGAGTAATGCCTACGTCTCTCATTTATAGGCAAGACTTCGAATAATTGCGCCTCTTCCGACTTAGCTCTAGATCCTAATACCTTCCACTCCACACTGAAATTCGATAGGGAAAATAAAAACGATTACGCAAAATGCTTTTTTAGGCTACAAATTTTACGAAATCTTCAAATTGAACTGAGGCGGGCATTTAACAGAAATTCAAGCACATGAAGACTTCTAAGGAACCTGACCATCATCCCGCACCAACTCAAGCATATGCACCGAACAGCTAATACAAGGGTCATAGGCTCGGACGAGGGGCTCTAAGCATCTCGAGACTGTTTTGTGGCTTTCTGGCGGGGGCTTGAGGAGTTCGGGGAGGAGTTCTTGGGCTTTGGCTTGGATGGCGTTTTCGATGGTGCGGACGTTTTGTCCGGTGGCGATCAGGCAGTTGACTTTGGTGATGATGCCGTCGTCGTTGGTCCAGTAGTTGTGGAAGAGAGTGCCACGGGGAGCTTCGACGACGCCGACGCCTTCGCCGGCGCGGGGTTCGGTGGGGATGCGGTAGTTGTCTTCTTGGAGAGTGGAGTCTTCGATGAGGGTGAGGGCTTGTTCGACGGAGCTGACGAGTTCAGCTGAGCGGGCGAGGTTGTAGGCGATGGGGTCGTGGACGGGTTTGCCGCCAAAGAGTTCGTAGAGTTGGTCGTGATAGTTTTGGGCGAGGTCGCTGGCCATGTGTTTGACGACGTTGAGTCGGGCGAGGGGACCGACCCGATAGTTGCCTTTGTTGGGTCCGAGGTCTTTGATGAAGGGGTATTTGACGGTGGTATAGGGCATGGCGTCTTCAGCGATAAATTTGGCATAGTCTTTGGGTGCGAAGTCGTGGAGTTTCCTTCCAGCGGGGGTAATGAAGCGGAGGGTGCCATCATAAATGTCGTGAACGCCTTTGTTATGTAGGCCGAGGTAGTAGGTGGGGTTGCTGAGATAATAGCCAACCTTGTTGTCTGCTTGTGGAGCGAGTTTGAAGTAAAGGTCAGCAATAGCTTGAGCAGTTTTCAGTGCCTTGGGAGCTTGTTTGGCTAATTTATCACGTTCTTCTTCGGGTAATGGTCCAGCCATTCCCCCTGGGACGGCGGTGCAGGGATGGATCATGCGTCCTCCAACGGCTTTGATGATGTTTTGGCCGAACATGCGTAATTCGATTCCAGCTTTAGCCAGTTTGGGATCTTTTGCAGCAACTGCTAGAACATTGGGTGTGTCGGGAGTGAGAAAATCGGGGAGTGCTAGGTATACTTGGTGAAGGGCATGGCTATGGATGTATTCGCCGAAGTTTTCAAGATGGCGGAGCTTGATAGCTTGTGCTGGCGGGGTGACATCCCAAGCGGCTTCAACCGCTTTAACCGAGCCAAGATGGTGGGCTACGGAGCAAATACCACAGATTCGTTCAGAGAGTTGAGGAGCATCTTCAGCGGGAATGCCTTCCATGAAGCGTTCGAACATCCGAGGAGATTCGATGATGTGAAAGTGGCATTTGTTGAGTTTGCCACCGGTGATGTCTAGAGTAATTTTGGCATGACCTTCAAGGCGGGTCATAGGTTCGAATTCGATGTGTTTAGGTTTACTCATTGTTTCTTCGCTCCTTTCCGTAGATTGTCAAGTTTCGATGAAGCGTAAGTATATCGCGCAAAGGTACCGGCAAGTCGAGGTAATTGGAAGTTTGAAATTTCGTCTTCTTCCATAGAAGCTAAAGCGTCGAGCATCGCTACACCTTGGTCCCAAACAGTTTCTGAAGGACCTCGACAGCCAGTACAGGGCATCCCGCGGCGGGTGCATTCAGCATTACAGCCTGCACGTGTTGCGGGTCCCATGCAGAGAAAACCTTGAGAAAGCAAGCACTTGCCTGGTTCAGGGATTTCATGGGTGCGACGAAGTTGTTTGGGAATTTCTGTGAGGCGTTCTAAGGGGCATTCATCACAGATGCTTTTCGTGGAGAGCTTGGGTGTTTCTCCGGCGAGAAGGGTGGTTAGCACTTTAGCGATTTCATCAGGATGTGGTGGACAGCCAGGAATAACGAAATCAACTTTTACCACATCACTGAGCCGTAAGTCTGCAGGAAGCACTTGGGGAACATTTTCATGTGGAACGACCTTTTGCGCCATGAGAATTGTTTTATGATAAACGTATTCGACGCCCTCTTTGGCATCAAAAATATTGGCCAAACCATTCACACCACCATGGGCTGAGCAGGCACCGAAGGCGATGATATATTTGGCTTGTTTACGCATGGCTTTTGCCATTTCCTGGTCATGATTGGTGCGGATACTTCCTTCAATGAGGGCAACATCGATATTCGGAGGAATGGGATTTTTCGTATCAACCACAGGATACGAATAGACGAGTTCGACATCTTTTAGAATATCAAGTAATGCGACTCCGGTATCAAGAAGGGCGATATGGCACCCACTGCAGCCAGCCATGCCCATAGTGGCGATTCGCACGGTCATTCACATTTCACCTCAGGTTTCGAGTATTTGAGGGGATTCGGTCCTAGCTCCAATATGCGCTCATAAAACGATGTCGCAGTTTCTACCCATTTTCCAGCCATTCCTGCACTCATGAGTTCAAAGACTAATCGGCCTCCAAGTCCAATCGCTTCGAGGTCTTTGGCAAGTTTTTGCATACGTTTCTCAGCATGATAGTTACCTGTAACGAAGTGGCATTGATCTTTGAGACACCCGGTCACCATGACGCCATCTGCACCTTCTTGAAAGGCTTCGAGGACATGAAGGGGATCAACTCGTCCCGAACAAGGGACGCGGATAATTTCGACGTTAACGGGATAAGGCATCTTACTGGTCCCGGCCAAATCTGCAGCGCCATAAGAACAATAGTGGCAACAGAAGCTAACGATGCGTGGCTCGAACGCAGGCTTAGGTTTGGCTGGTGTTTGTGTTGGTTTAGGTTTTGCTTTACTCATTTTTTGGGGGCCCCCACATTGGCGAGTAAGCCTTCAATTTGGGAGTAAATCTGTTTGTCACGAAAATGCCGAAGTTGGATGGCTTCTGCGGGACATTCCACCACACAGATGCCGCAGCCTTTACATGCGACTTCGATGACTTTAGCGATGCCTCCCTCCATGTAAATAGCGCTGTACGGACAGACGGCGTAGCAGTTCGCGCAGCCGATGCAAAGGGATTCATCAACAATGGATTTTGCTAGGTCGACTTCGACTTCACCTTTGCTCATGGGGATTGCGGCGTGGGATGCAGCTGCAGCACCCATAAAGGAAGCTTCAGCTATATCGCGGGGACTACTGCAGGCTCCAGCAAGGTAAATGCCATCGGTTGTGGTGTCGACGGGAGCTAGTTTGAGGTGGTATTCTCGGAAGAAGCCTTTGAGGTCAACTTCCAGATTAAGGGTGTGAGCGAGTTCTTTTGCGCCTTCTGCCGGGATCATTGCAGCGGAAAGGACCAAGAGGTCAACTTCAACGCTTTCTTTTGAACCATTATGATGCTCTACGGAGAGTGTTAGACTCTTATTCGGGGTTTCTTTCACATCAGTTATGTCAGCACGGTGGAAGTTGACACCAAGTTTTTGGGCTTTTAGATAGTAACGTTCGTATTCTTTTCCTTGAAGCCGGATGTCTTTGTAGAAGATGGTAACTTCGGTGTCTGGCCAGTGTTCTTTGATATAGACAGCATGCTTTATAGCGACTTGGCAACAGACGCGTGAACAATGGGAATAATACTCAGGATTGCGGCTGCCTACACATTGAATCATGCCCACGTGTTTCGGTGGTTTCTTATCTGAGATTCGGAGGAGTTTTCCGTCAGTCGGACCGAGGGGGTCTATCATCCGAGCTAGGGTAAGTTGCAAGATGACGTTGGGGCTTTCTCCATATTGGTAGAGGCCGGTTGGTTGGAAGATGTCATAGCCTGTTGCTACAATTGCGGTCCCAACTGTGAGATCAGTATCTTTTGGTTGGTCATCCAGGTGGATAGCATCGACGGGGCAGATTTCTCCGCATTTTCCGCATTTTGTGCAGTGGTCGAAATCGATAACCGGTGCTCGTGGTACAGCTTGCGGATAAGGCAAATAGATTGCTTTTCGTGTTCCAAGACCAAAGTCCAGTTCATGGGGAATCTCGACTGGACACACTTCCATGCATTTTCCACAAAGTGTGCAGGTATTGATGTCCACACCGCGGGGTTGCGAGTGGAGTTTGACTTGGAAGTTGCCAATGTAACCTCCGAATTGTTTGACTTCAGTTTGGGTATACACGGTGATTTTGGGGTCGTTGAGGAGAATCCGTTTGGAAAGGCATTTTCGAGCCATTTCTCCGTGTCGAGGAGGTACACAGACGCCACAGGTGTCTGTCATGAAGACAAAGCCAAGTTGGGCAGCTTTTCCACCGAGCGCTGGGC
Organism: Promethearchaeota archaeon; assembly: GCA_048939595.1. Classification (GTDB taxonomy): domain Archaea; phylum Asgardarchaeota; class Hermodarchaeia; order Hermodarchaeales; family Hermodarchaeaceae; genus Hermodarchaeum. The sequence goes on from JBHLPI010000010.1 coordinate 35,584, forward strand.
TTCGTTCCACTAAATGCACTTCATAGCCTTCGTCGGCGAGTAGAGTACTAGCAGTGATTCCAGCAATTCCGGCCCCGATGACCATGCATACGGGTGGTACTTTTTGGGTAGTGGATCCAATGGATTCGAGTTGGGATGCCCGAAAGACCGCGGCACGAACGAGATCTTTGGCTTTTTGGGTGGCTTCGTTATACTCGTCTTTTTGTTTCATGTGAGCCCAAGAGACTTGTTCGCGAATGTTTGCCATTTCAAAGAAAAAGGGATTAATACCTGCTTCCATAACAGTGCGGCGGAAGGTAGGCTCGTGGAGTTTGGGACTGCAGGACGCAACGATGACACGATTAAGGTTGTGTTTCTTGATGTGGTCTTTGATGACGTTTTGTCCCTCTTCGGAACAGGTGAAGAGTTGCCAGCCTGCATAAGCGACATTCGGTAAATCCTTGGCATATTCTGCTACTGCAGGGACATCAACAACCTTAGCAATATTTGTGCCACATTTGCAGACAAATACTCCGATACGAGGTTCTTCTACTGTCATAATGTTAACCTCCATTCCGTCCTTTAATCGTATCCACTGCTTTCTGTGCAGTCGCGGCGAATTCTTTCGCTTCGCGACCAATCATTTGTACCACCTGAACAATAGCAGGATCTGCTCCTGATTGTTGGATTATATTACGTACGACTCGAGCACGGCTATTAGCCATGCGAGAGCCACGCCCATAATGACAAAGTTCAGATGCACAAGCAAACAGAATAACGCCATCCGCTCCTTGTTCTAGCGTTTTGAGAATTTTAGGAGTTGAGACACTACCTGTGCAAGGGACTTCGAGTAAATGTAAATCTGCGGGATATTGGAGGCGTTTTTCACCAGCTTCGTCTATTGCTCGATACATACACTCATTACACGCAAACCCAACGATAACCGATTCGGGTCCTTCGACACTGTTGCTGAGGAGTCCATCGATAGCAGCGTCTAAAACGCTGGGATTAACATTCAGAGGACCAATTGCGCCAACTGGACAGGTTGCCATACATTCGCCACATGCTTGGCAGCGAACCTCATCAACCACGACGCAGTCTTTGTTTTCGTTAAAGGCAATAGCTTGAGAAGGACATGCAGGAATGCACAGTCCACAGGCGGTACAAACGTCCTTGTTGACCACTGCTACATCGAGTTCCTTTGAAACTGATTGAGTGGAAAGCCAAACCGAGGATTCTTCAGCCGCTGCTCCTGCTTGTTCAACCGATTCGGGAATATCTTTAGGACCATGACAGGTGCCTGCAATGAAAACGCCATTAATGTCCGTGCGTGCCAAGGCCACCTTTTCATCCTGGGCTTCAAAAAAGCCAAGTTCCCCAAGGGGAATCCCGAACATTTCTGCTAGCTTATCGGTTCCGGGAGAGGGTGTCATGGCACAGGAAAGCACGACAATGTCCGCAGGAAGCGAATGTGATTTTCCATAAGGATCCAAATATTTGACAGTGGGCTTGCCATTATTCAAGACAATTTCAAGGTTATCGCCCCGATATACGAATTTGATATTGTACTCAGCCTTAGCTCTTTCATAGAATTCATCGAACCCTTTTCCACCAGCTCGGATATCCCTGGCAACGATGGTGATGTCCAGGTTGGGGTCATATTCTAATTTAGCAAGCTCTGCATGTTTAATGGCAGCCATACAGCAATAAGCGGAGCATTGCCAGCTATACCGTTCATCACGGCTGCCCACACATTGAATCATTACAATCTTTTCAGGTTTCCGTCCATCTGAGGGAACTTCCAGCTTGCCACCAAAGGGTCCAACAGAATCCATCATTCGGATGAACTGCATTTGCGTCATCACATCCGGGCTCTCTGCATAATGTAATTCGGGAACCACTGATGGATCGAATTCCTTGAACCCAGTTGCCAAAATAACACTTCCCACTTGGATGTTGACGGTCTCATTTTTCATATCATAGGCAATGGCGTCAGCCGGACAGACCTTCTCGCAAACTCCACATTTGTCGTTGGTGAGCTTCTTGCAGTACTCTGCATCAATGGTTACCTTGCGGGGCACGCTTTGAGAAAAGGGCATATAGATAGCACGACGCTTAGCAACATTCCAAGCCCAGGCATCATCCACTCTGGTGGGGCATTTTTCTGTACACTGCATACAGCCGGTACACTTGTCCCAATCCACATAGGTTGCCTTCTTATTCAACGTAAGAATCCAGTCCTTATCCGTATGCTTCGCCCCAACAAGCTCTGTATACGGATACAACTCGATATTCGGGTGAGTCGCAGTTTCCGCCATCTTTGGGCCTAAAATACAAATTGAACAGTCCAAGGTGGGATAGGTTTTATTTAGGACAGCCATGTGTCCGCCGATGGTGGGTTCTTTTTCTACTAAATGGACTTTAATGCCTCGATTGGCAAGATCGATGGCGGCTTGGATGCCTGCAATGCCTGCTCCAAGAACGGCGACTTCTTGCGTGACTGGAAAGGTTTTGGTGACAATTGGGCTTTGGGCAGCGACACGGAAGACGGCGGCGCGGATGAGGCGTTTGGCTTTGGCAGTGGCACCTTTAGGGTTGTTTTGGTGGACCCATGCGCAGTGTTCGCGGATGTTGGCGAAGGTGATTTGTCCGTGGGTTAAGCCGGCTTCCTCGGCGGCATGATAAAAGCGGGGACCAAAGAGGTGGGGGCTGCAGGCTGCTATGACGAGGCGATCAAGTTTCTTTTCGGTGAGGGTTTGTATGAGGACTTGGAGAGGTTCATGCTGACACCAGTCGCTTCGGGTTTCGACATGTTTAACGTTAGGGAGGGTTTCTGAAAAAGTGGTAAGGGCTTCGAAGTTGAGGGTGTTACTAATGGTGTCACCGCAGTTACAGAGAAGGACGCCAATTTTCATAATGTGGCACCTGAAATCGGAAGGATAAGGTAGCGGTTGTTGAAGCCACATATATACTCATCACTCATACGATAGTTTATTCAACGGTAGGTCAGCATGGGTAGAGTGTATGATAGAAATCGAGCGGTTTGATGAGACAGTGACATGTATCAAGACTGCTTCGCCATTGGGTGGACAGGCGATTATGTGGGTATATGCCTACCAAGTGGGGGAAATAGTGATTGATGCGGGTTGTTGGAATGCCGTTGAAGAATTACGAAGTTTTGCCCAACAGCACCCTGTGAAACGCGTGTTCGTGACGCATTATCATGAAGACCATTATGGAGGAAGTGCAGCGTTTCTTCCAAAGGCAGAGATATTTGCAGGACCAGTGACGCTAAAGTCGTTACATGAACCCTATTCTTTACCTGAATTTTTTCAGTTTGTATGGGGGCTTCCTAAGCCTGTTGTCGAAGCACAAGAATTCAGAGACCCGTTGCTTGTTGTAGGTGATTTGACCTTTGAGGTCGTGGATTTGTCGGGGCATTGTGAAGAGATGATTGGCTTTTGGGAACCAAATCAAAGATGGTTTTTCTCATCAGATGCGGTTCCGCTTCCTTCACGGAAACAGATGGCGATGCCTGAAGAGAATATTCCTATGATGATTCAGCGTATGCATGAAATCCAAGATAAGGATCCAGATGTGCTTTTTGACGGGCACCGAGGACCAGTCGTGCATCCACAGGAGCATATCGCGATGCGCATTAGATTTCTCTCTGACTTGCAGAGCCAAGTCCAAGAGTTGAGAGCAGAGGGAAAAAGCATTTCTGAAATCAAGGATGTGCTCGGGTTTCCGGAACCTTGGTATCTTCCTAATACAGAGGGTCGATTTAGTGTGGAGCACTTAATTCGGTCACTTGCCGAAGACCGTGTGAGCTAGATTGTTTTTTCTACAACAAAGCGGTTTCTTTAGCGGAGCGATGAAAAGGTTTTATACCGTTCATTGAGCGGGTTTTGAGTAAGGGGTTTGAAGCCAGCCAGAAGCTATGTGCCAAGCATTTGACACTTCGGTCTACCTGATGCCCTCGTCGTATGAGGTCCTGCCAATGCCATTGCCTACGCGTCCTGATTCTTCGACAACAGATACAACGAAACGTGGTTCTCAAGATCGTTTTCGACGCCTTGTTGATTCCACTGGAGCGTTAGTGGTTGGTGTTGATCTACAAGGCAAAATTACTTTGTTTAACCGACGATGCGAGGAGGTCACTGGATATTCAGAAGCTGAGGTTCTGGGAAAAGACATCGTTGAATTATTCATCCCCGAGGATGAACGCCCTGAGTTATTGAAGCGTTTACAGAACCTAGTTCTGGGGAAAATGCCATCTTATTCGCCGCAAGTGCACTGGATTACTAAATCTGGTAAGAAACGCTTGATGCGGTGGAATAATACCTTTGTCCTTGACGAAAACGGGAACGTTGAGGAGATTTACGGTATCGGCATCGATATTACTACAGAGAAGGAAATGGAATCCGCCCTAGAGCAGGCTGAGGCTAAGTACTATAATCTGATTGACAAATCGCTTGAAGGATTTGTTATCATTGCGGGAAAACCTCCGAAAATTGTGTTCTCAAACCCTGTGGCCTCTGCAATTTCGGGATACTCCTCAGAGGAATTGCTTTCCTTATCCCCATCCGAATTTGCGGCGCTTTTTCTTCCCGAGGACCAAGGGAATATCATCGAAGGAATTCAACGAGTTTTGGATGACGCTGAACCTGTCCAGCGTGAATTCCGAATCCTTCGGAAGGATGGCAGCATTTCGTGGATTCGTGCTTTTGGTTCCCGAATCGATTATGAGGGAGAGCCGGCACTCCAGCTTGCCTTTATCAATATTACCGAATGGAAAGAAGTACAACTTGCTTTAGAAGAATCAGAAGCAGAGTACCGAAGCCTGTTCGATAGTGTTCCTGTGGGTATTTTCCGAACCACCCCAGAAGGGGAGATTCTTGATGCTAATCCCGCTTTAGTTGAAATGTTGGGTTTTCAGGAAAAGAATGAGCTACTGAAACATAAAGCCTCAGAGTTTTACCTTCACGCAGGGGATCGAAAACTTTGGGAGAATCATATTAAAAAGGAGGAAATCGTGCGGGGCTTTGAAGTTGAGTTCAAACGGAAAGATGAGGAAATCATCTGGATCGAGTTGAATGCGCGGGTAATACGGGATGCAAATGGTGACGTTTACTGTTATGAGGGAACCTTAGAGGATATCACGGAACGGAAGAACGCAGTAATCAAGTTACAGTCTGCCCACCAGCGAGCCGAATTCCTTGTTGACCTCATGGCCCATGATTTGAATAATATTAACCAAGGCATCATGCTAACACTTGAGATGATTGAAAGTGATGAAAAGCTGCCAGCACATATCCGAGAGGGACTCCAAGCATCTCTCGATCAGGTAGAGCGCAGTGCTGAACTCATCTCGAACGTGAAGCGATTGCAATCTCTCGAGTCTGAACCCCGCCGATTATCTAACCGGGATCTTTCACCACCTTTTCACGCGGCAGTGCGTGCAGTGGAAAGAGCCTTTCCTAACAAACAACTCTT
>JBHLPI010000060.1:0-12395 GCA_048939595.1 Promethearchaeota archaeon
TAGAAAAACAAGCCATAAAAAACCAGAATAAAACTGAAATTACAAAAAAAAGAGAGGTAGAAAAAAAGTTCAGTAAGGTTTGGGTTTGTGAGTAAAAAGGCGTAGGTCATACAACGATTGATCGAACATCCAGAACTTGTGAACTCACCGGTTATAGTCTTCTTCTAACGAAAGCAGATAGGGGCAGGGGCGTTGCCGACGGCGCAGGTGTTGGGAGTGAAAGAAAAACTGACTCTTTCAGTGTTTGATTTGTAATGCGGTTATTCGATAGTGGTTATTAAATCAGCTATGATGTTATCGAAGTTGGGGGGATACCAATGACCGAGTTGTGGGTATTCGAGGAATTGGCATGGGACGCCACTGTTGTTGAGCATGTTGGTGAGTGTTTGGGTGTATTTACGGGGGATTGCTTGGTCTTGTTTGCCGCGGATGATAATGCCGTGGAGTTCGTGGCGTCTGGCGTCGTCGATTAGGGATTGCCATTTTTCGGGTTCGTTCATCCAGGGGCCACCAGGGGAAACAGCAATGAAGGCACATACAGGTATTGTTCCTGTGAGCGCGAGCCTGATGGCGAGGTCACCTCCCTTTGAAAGCCCGCCAGCAATGGAGCGTTTTAAGTCAAGCGTTTTGTTCAGGTTGATTGTATCGACATAAGCTTTGATTTGGTGAATTGATGTTTCGTAGTCTGGCCAGTACCCAGTAGCTATTCCTGACCAATACCTGTTAGTGGTTTGAGGCATTCCAAGTATGTAGCCGTGGTCAATGACTGTTTTCCATGCCTGGTATTCTTCGTTAATGACACTAGCTTGGGCGTGGAGGGCTAACATCAGGGGCATGGAAGGGTTGGTGTGTTCTGGGAACACAGTAAGGTTAGTATGGTCCTTTGATGCTTGCTTGGCCCGTTCCACGCTGATGGAGACGAGTCTTTCGAATTCAGACATGCCTTGTAGAGGTTTGAAGGCAGGGCTTTCACGTAAAATGGCCTCAGAATACCAGCCGTCAGCATCTAGGATCTCGTTGAGTAACTCGAAGAACAGGTCGTACTTGTCAAGTTTTATTGCTGCCGCCATCTGAGTGTAATAGATTTCAGGTTTAAAGTCAGGAAAGTCTGTGGCTACTTCTTTTAGGAAATCTATAGTTTCTTGATACTTTCCTTCCTCATATAAAGCACCAACTGTGCGTAGATAGCGCCAATATTGAAACAAGTGCTTCACTAAGTAAAACCTCCAATGGCGTATGCTTTAAAGATTGCATACGACGCATTGATTTTCTCTAATTTTGTTTAATTATTTTTGAATGAGGCAATCATTCCCTGTCTACCATTTGCAGAAAGAATGGCACCTAGAAAGTAAAGCGAATAATTGCAGTGGGCCTATCTAGGTCATGAATTTTTAAGAAATCGATCCGTAAACCGATTTTTCAAGTTACTTCTCCATTTTTAAAAAAATTTGAGTAAGACTTGATTTTGTGAGTAAAAAGATTACTGTACTACCATTTATATCCGATGAGACGTCCAGCCTGCCCCCAGTGTCAACAATACTGAGGAAATTTAAACCGCGTCCATGATTCCATACCATTTCTTTAAGGCTGGCCTTTCCCTTTTCGGAAAAAAAGTTCAGTAAGGCTTGGGTTTGTGAGTAAAAGCTTTTCGACGATCCAGATAATCCAATCGGTTGGTCTTCTAAAAGCGGTTGATCGGATTTCTTGATTTCTACGCACCGAATGGGCAAGAAAGGATAAGACGAATTACTCGATTATTCTCTGTAACGACGTCGGAAGACGTAATACAAACTTGATGCAATGATTACTGAAATACTAAGACCTATTATTCCAATTATAACTCTTCTCTCTATTACAACGTTCAATGCCGATTCACTTGAGGGAATAACAAAGGTGAAGGATTCGCCACCACGATAATCAACTCTTCCTTCCACTTCGCCTGTAAAGGCATCACTGAGAACCTCGGATAGGAGGAACCCCAGGTCAGCATCCCTCAGTCTAGTAACCCAGAAAAGTCGTAGCACCGTTGTATCCGGTTCTGAACTGACACAGCCTGGTCCCCTAGTCAACATGAGTGATGGTTCACCAATTACTGTGTCATTGATATTAAAAGGTGAAGAATGAATCAACCAATCCATAAGAAATATCATTACTGTTTCATTTTCTGCTACACCTTCTATTATTAAAGGTGGAATACCTGTCCACCATCGATGATAGTGAAAAACTTGACCCGAAATCAGATCAACTCCGATATTGATTTCTTCAAGAAAGATGTTAATCGGCCCTTCATAGTGCGTGAATCTAATCCAATACTCTGGCTGTATTGGATGATAGCTTCTCGTTCCAACGAAACGAGCATTCGGAGGAATTAAGATGTTATGTGCTGACATAAATGCTATTGCCGAAAGAAGGGCTTCGTCCTCAGAGATAATTGATGAATCATTATCCGGTACACTCACCACATAACTATTAACGTAATCCAACACTACACCAGTAACTGCATCAACAGTAACTGAACAACCATTGAAATCCAACGCCCATCTTGGTGGAATAGGATGCATGTCAGGTACAAATGGTAAAAGCGCGCTATCTTCAAGATCAAGGGAAACGCTGGGAGGAAGATGCGGAGTGAGAAGAGACTGAGCTATACTCAGTGCTTGGTCTAATTGAATTGAAGGGGTTGGAAAAGAAAATTCTACCAGAAGCGGGTTCTGATTTATTATTTCACCAAAAACTGGTTGAGTCCCATAGTCAACTACATCCATGAAAACACTCCTTGAAACAGGAACACCAGGTAACTTATCATCATATACGAAAAGAGTATTGATCTGAAAACCAACTACAGTAAGACTTGTAGCAATAAGAAAAGCTAGGCAAACCCAAACAATCCCCTTAGTCTCGACGTGTGAAAAAAATCTACTGCTCAAAGTCCAACTCTCCAAATAGTTCTTAGTTCTACATCATATTTAGTCTAACAATTGAACAGGAGTGTTCAACGAATAGAACAGGATGTTTCACCATGGAGCCGAACGCCAAACTCTCCAAACTTCATAACCAGAACTTATTAGACCAAATAGTAAGGCTCCGATGAGTAAAACTGATTCTACTGATATCATTTTTGCTGCAAAGACTATGTAAAATATTAGCAACGTCGTAAAGAAAGTCAAATAGAAAATCTGTCTGGGTATTTGTAAGCGTCCTAATCCGATGAACATCTCAAGCGCATCAACACGGACATTTCTATTGGGTGTGTACCCTTCTTCCGTTTGTTGAACCAATCCATCTTGCTCCAAACGATCCAAATGATGTCGAACCAGACTTGGACTTGATAATTTTAATGCCCTTTGAATACTACGAATTCCAGACGGACTAGATGAACGAAGAAGATACCAATAAATACGCAACGCATTACCCTGTAATGAAGCAGTCGTTTCAGAATCTACATTCATTTCCATAACCTACACGGCGAAAGGAGTTTCAATTATGCCTTCGGTTAACCCGACAGCATGGCCTACCTTCAGGTTTGGGTGATCCAACATAGTTGATGGATACGTCAAATTCACTGCCATCTTGAAAGTAATTTTTGGCCGCATCTGATTTCGGGTTTACAACTATGATGATGTTGGTGATTCCTGCATTTCTACACCGATCAATGACGTAGGCTAGTATTGGACGGTTGAACACTTGTATCATTGGTTTCGGGACTTTTTCAGAGTAGGGGAGGATCCGTTTGCCTTCACCAGCTGCGGGTATTACAGCATACTTTGGGGGCATACGAGTTTCTCAACGGGTAATTTCACTACAAAAAATTATCTATCACCTGGAAAAGCTCTGTAAATTTATCACCAGGATTTTCTTTCATGTGCTAGTATTTTTAGGCTAATGAGGTGCAGAGTGGATTCACCTCTCCCCCGCTGAGATGGGAGCCATGCGATCCCGATACTACTATATTGTCGCAATAGTAAGTCTGATTTTAATTATTATCTGGCTGCAAATATCACTGGTAGCCTTAAACCTTGGAGGCATTGGAGCTATCTTTGTAGCCTTATCCATGGCGAACCTCTTTTGGCTTCTTCCAGCGATTGCATTATTTGCTATCGCGTACGTTCTCAGGGCGATTCGATGGTGGGTTCTTCTTCGCCCGTTTAAAACTCCCAGTAATCCGGCTAACCTCTATCCCATGTTGGTTGGAGGAATTTTCCTTACCTATGTGGCTCCGCTTCGGGCTGGGGATTTGGCAACTCCTTATTGGTTAAGAGAGAAACGGGGAACTCGCTTTTCAGCAGGACTTGCATCAATTGTTTTGGCTCGATTTCTGGACTTCTCAGCGTTGATAATAATCATTGTTGTTTCCGTGTTCTTCATTTATGGAGCAATCACGGGTGCAGCTTTGGAGGCAATACTGGTTCCAATCTTTCTTGGCATAGTCTTCATTGCCTTCTTCATTCTAATTCGAAATGATCGATTTGTGAAGTTTCTATCTCGAATCCTGGGTCGATTATTCAAACCCTCGGAGCGTTTGAAGTCAGAGGTCCCTAATTTCGTTGAGAATTTTGTTGAGGATCTTCGCACAGATGTGGCCAGCTGGAATACTGGCTGGGCGTTTTTATTTAGTGTGCCTTTGTGGATGCTCGAGACGATGAAGTTGATGTTTCTTGGGCTTGCTTTTGGAGTAGAAATCCCACTCGTGATTTCTATGTTTGTTGCGGGCATCAGTTACATTGGTGGACACGCACTTGGTTTGCTATTACCTGCTGGGATTGCCATTTTTCTCTTCCAAGTTCTGACCCTAATACCATTACTTAATGCATTTGGCATTACAGAGCTCATTCCCATAACTATTGCATTATTAGATGGTTTGATTTACATCGTTGGTTTCACAATTATGGGCGTCCCATCCATCGCGACAATGGGTCGAGGTTACCGGGAACTCCAAGAAGATTAGTCACTTCCAGATTATGCAATAACCATTGTATTCTGCCAAAAAGTGTCACAATAACATGTAAAAGTCTCAGAATAGCACTGTTCCTCTTGTTTCAAGCTTCAAAGATGAACTACTCCTGTGCTGTTTTCGCTTAGCACGTCAGTCTGAATTCTTCTCTTAGTCTGAGTAAGTGCTGGTATTGCTAATCTCGTTCTCTAGCTACGGCTGCGTGTGTATCAGTTGAGTCTATGGCACTATGGATAGCTTGTAAGGCATAAATTGCAGTACCAATAGAATGAGTTGGAACATGTGCAGTTGCCACTGCTTGACCTGCAGCACGGGCAGGAGAGCGGGCTGCATTATCTCTCTCTACTTCACGGGCGGCGGCATGGGAATCAAGTGAAGCCTTGCGAATGACAGCCATCCTAAATACTCCTGTATTTATCCATGCCTTGAGTGTTTCAATGGCTCTCCGAGGTCGCTGGTCTCCTGGAAATTTTTCTTCAAAGTATGGTAAAACACGCTCAGCACAATCAATTGACCAGATTGCCAATATTTTATGGTCAGTTTTTTTCACGAGCTCTACAAGTCCATCATCGTTTCTGTAGTGTGTAAGTGAAAATCTTGGTTTCTTTTTTCGTGGTTTCCCTTTCACATTAATTCCTCAATATCTAATTTTTTTTATCCAATAGTTATTCCTAACACAGGAATCCTGAAAGTATGGATTGGCATATGTTGGGCCCACTGATTCAAAAGTGTCATAATAAAATATTCCAGATACCAAAGGAGTATCAACCATTCAGCAAATAGCAGAATCTACTCGCCCTTAGTCCATATCTTGATAAACAATGTAAAAGTAAATTTGAATACAGCTCTATCTGCTTCTCTAGCCATGAAACCTTTTCAATACCTTAAGAGCGTGTAAGGTAATCCATTTGCTTGGTTTTCCCCTCTGTTCGATATTAACCTGGAAACGCCCGTTAAACGTTTTTTCTAATTTCCACCTACCTTGCTCATCTTGCTTTGAGACTACCAGATTCAACGCCTCCGTCATGCGACTATCATGATAGCCTAACTTTGTTAAAATGACCAAAACTTCCAAGGCATCAGTATTCCACATCAATGGAAACCCAAACCGAAGCCACCCCGGTTTCGACACACGAGTCAAGTCATGGCTTCGTTTGTGAATATGATGCTTAAGCAGATACTCAGCACCATTTTCAATTGTGATCCTCGCAGCTTTGGATCTCGCATCTGTTGGGATTTCTGCAAGCGCCTTTAAAGCCTTGACCACTCCCATGTGGCAACTGTGTCTTCCCCAGCACGTTTGCCGACCATAAGGCCAACCCTTCGGTGCCTCCGAGATTCTGTCATCAAACCTCTGATATGTTGTGATCCAGTCTATTCCCCGTTGTACTCGAGGATCGTGTAAATAGCCAAGTCTAATCAGGCTCCAAACCATATTACCCGTTAGACAGGGTATTACCCTCTTGTGGTTACCTCCACCACTTGGTGCGCTCACATATGAGAAGGCACCGCTTTCTTTATCCTGAGAGTTGTTGAGGATAAATTCACATGCTTTTCCCACGCGTTCATCTTTTGAATCTGCTCCAAGCTCCGCAAGAATCATGAGCTGCCACACAGTCCCCTTGAATTTGCCTGGAGCATAGAAATTTTCGGGCGATCCCCAATAGCCCCCATTACTTTGTTTAGCCAAAATTCTGGGGACTACCCCCATCTCCATGATTTTTTCTTTTGCATCTCTTACTCCAGAATCATTTCCAACTTTATCACAAATATCAATTAATGTGAAGTATCGCACTGAGGGGTTATCCTCTCCCAAAAGCCACGTCGTGGAGTCCGCTTTCAACCAGGATTTCCAATTACTCGTATCTCAACACTTCCTACAAGGTAACATTACTACTAAAACAGGTCTATGGGTTAATAGGCATCTAGAGGTGCAGTCTTTTAACATAATCCATGATGCATCCTCGTCCTAGGGTATAGGATCTTCTTGTGGATTTAGATACAAAGTGTTTAGAAAAATCCGAGAATCCGTAGATAATCAGGATATGTTGAATTCTTCTTGCAAGAAGGGTGTAGAGAAATTGTAGCTCTAGGCAGACCGTTTACTTATACTGGTCTTATAATGCAAAATGTGTCATAATAGCATTTTCCAGATTATGTGAGAACCTTCGTTATTGTTTATGGAATAAGAAAATGATGGAGGTGGAGTGTTTCAGTCCACTCCACCCTTCAATTGCATCAAAGAAAGACGGTATCTCCATATGATGCGCCGCCATATACAACTTGGAGAACGTTATATCCGGCCGCGTCTCCGTTATCGTTATACCATGGGGTTTCAGATCGACTATCCTTCACAGCAGCCCAAATGAATGCCTCTTTAATTGATATTTGAGTGTCGGAATTGAAATCAGCATTCACAGGTGTACCATCACCATTCCATGAATAGCTTACGAGGGCACACATGAAGTGGTATACAAATTCGTCCCAAGTTCCCTCGGTGTCACAACCAGCTGACCCCTCATCATCTTTGCACGCTGTCATGATCACTCTATTTGGTGCGCTAAGATATTGGATGAACTTGCCAGACACACATTGCTCCATGACTACAATCATGTTCCGGCAGGTTATCGAGTCAAGCCAGGTTGAAACTTGCGAATGGGTGAGTGCGCCTCCTGAATCCATAGGGTTCCATACGCTGATTCCTCCACTGCCTCCATGATTTGTTGTGTAGAAGAACAGAGTGTCAGCTCCTCCCATTTCTGTGCTCAGGGTATTAAACACGGTATTCATTGAGGTATGAGTAGCGGGATAATGGACTGGTGTATAGGGGTCTTCTCCAACCCCATCCTTGTAAATGACATAGATGTTATCTGAGTCATACCCATGCATTTGCAGAATGAAATACATGTAGATGATGTCGTTCCAATATCGATAGTGATCCTTTCCTGGTTTTATGCCGCCACTGTAAAGTACAGCATATTTATCAGGCGTTGGGTCAAAGATGTGAGGTATTGTATCAAAAAGTGGATAGGGGTCAAGTAGTTCATCAACATAGATTCCAGGATATGTTATTTCAGCAGTAACATCATAATATGATGAATAGGACGTTCCCATCAATCCATCCGATGGATCATGAATCTCAAGTATGCCTTTTACTGCAATCTGCTTTCCAGCACTTTCTCTCATTCTCGTTGGTACGTTACCCGTCACGACGATATGGTTATCAACATCGAGTGAGTTATTGAAGTAAAAAAGGGGATTCGAAACCAGGAGATGATTTCCTGCGGCAATGACATAGTAGCCAATTATTGTTACAAGTCTTCCAATGTAAGCAGCGTTGCCTGCACCAGTAACATCTGCAATGCTAAGAGGAACATCTTCAGCTGGCACTGATGGATCTATATACATGAAGTAGGCTAGCGTGGCAGCGTTTGTAACGATAAGAATCAGCACCAATGCTATCAATACGGTCTGTCTTTTCTTAGATGCCTTCTTAGATTTCTTTGACATAATATCTCCTCAACCTATGAATTCGCTCTCGCGAATTACAAAAGGGTAGTATAGGCAATTTTGTATAAAAGCCTACAATATGAAAGTAGAACTGGTGAAGAGATTAAACTAAGAGTATGATTACGGATTTGTTTTATCTAGATTATTAGCTAAAGTCTTGAGAATAAATCCCGGTAAGGTTTGGTTTTGTGAGTGTTAAATCTTTTACACTCACCATTCAACATAAGTGAAAAGTACATTTAATAATTATACATTTATTTAATATTCATAATTTTAAATAAAAATGGTGGTGTTGTCATTTTTTAAAAAGGAGTAAAGTGGCTTCTCCGTTACCCGTGGCGATAGCTTGTTGCATAGTCCACTTATTGTCAGGTTATTTGTAATCTCAAGCAAAACACTTAAATGTCAAGTATACTTAACGTAAAGTGTACTTTACATTTAAAGAGGCGGGCTCGTTGTGATAACCAACCACTTACGAAAGCTCCGTGAGCAACGAATGCAAACATCTGCAGACTCAACAGCATGGACGCAAGAAGGACTTTCTTCGCGTGTAAAGGTTAGTCGTCAAACCATCATCGCAATCGAAAAAGGCACATACAACCCTTCCCTTGAGCTAGCCTTCAAGCTGGCCCACGCCTTTAATCTCACAATTGAAGAAATTTTCACTTATGAAGGTAATGAGCATGAATCTAAAACGTCAGATCGCTGAATTTATCATCGGGATATTAATTGTCATCGTTATTTTCACGATTCTCCTTTTAGGGCTAGAGTATTTTGCAGGAACAGGTGTAATTGCTAATTTTTTAGAGTTTTTACCCAATGGCATTTTTGGTTCAATCGTTGCAGTTACCGTGGTCTCATACATTTCACTTCGTCGTCAACCGGATGAGCGGATGAAGCATATCCTCAAAGATGCAGCACACAACTCTTTAGCATTTCTTTGGTTCGGATTACCCTTTCTAGCCATCCTCCTCATCTTCATGCCCGCATGGAATGGAATTATTGCCGCCACCTGGTTATGGGCAGTATTACTAACCTCCATCACCATCTTCGGTGCTACGCTGCTCTATAAATATTGGAAGTGATGTTTTGCACTCCGAAGAATGTAGAAACCAAAACAACCACCAAATAAGGAGACAGTTTGAATGAAACCTGTTACTCGGTACGCAATTCTTCTATTTGCAGGTATTGCCGATCTTGCGATTGGCATTTACGCCTTTGCCCTTGTGACCACCCAAATCATCACAGGCCTCGAATCCCTCTGGATCATTACTCTTGGGTTGATCACTACTTTAACTAGTGTGTTCCTGATTTATCGAATACTCCCTGTTTTTCTTCGAATACAACGTGATGAACCTGTCCAAACCTTTTTTGACGAACGGACTCGCCAAATCATTCATCAAGCCGCATCCAATGCCTTCGGTTTTCTGATTATCGCTCTCATTGTGATGACTTCTGCAACCATGGCACTTCCCAAATGGGGCTATATACTTACCTGGAATAACTTCGTTACGGCATTACTGATCATCTGGATAACTAGCATCCTCATCTTCTACACATCAACTGCATACTATTATTGGAAATGAAACCCTGTTAATAGCATTTGATTTTGTGAGTGTTAAATCTTTTAAACTCACCATTTAACATAATACAAAAAGCGAATAAAATAAACGTACTCATAAGGAATCCTTATCATTAGTAGATATAGACTCTAAGGATTTTCTGATGAGACCTAGGAAATTATAGAGAGCAGAGTATGGCCTCTAGACCCCTGCATCTATGGTGTCATTGAATAAAACGATTCGGTAGCGTGCTTTGTTCTCCCTCACCTTTCGAATCGCTTCGTTTACCTTCGTCATGGGCATCAACTCCACCTTAGGCATGATGCCGTGTGTCTGTGCAAACGAGAGCATCTCCCGCATTGTTGTTCGGTTCCCAAGGAAGGAACCAGTGATTGACAGTTGGTGTGCTACGAGGTCAGTCGGATTGAATACTACGTCTGGGAAGCCGATAAGGACAAACCTACCATTTTTCTTTAAAATAGTCAATAACGCTTCCCAGTCGATTTTACCGGAGGCAGTGCATAGGAGTATGTCGAAACCGAACTCAACTTGGCGCAAGCTGGCCTCGTCGTCCGAAACGAGGAAGTGGTCTGCGCCGAAGGCAAGCGCTTGGTCTTTCTTCTCTGGAGAGTGCGAAATAGCGGTGACTTCATAGTTTAAGGCGTGAGCGAACTGTAATGCGAGGTGGCCCAGTCCTCCCACGCCGATAATGCCAATTTTCTGCTCGGCTTGCGCTGCATATGATCGGAGAGGAGAGTAAACTGCAATCCCCGCACACATGAGGACAGCTGCAACCTCGGAGGGCATGGCGTCGGGCAGCGGGTAGGCAAAGCGGCTATCCACTAGAATAGAGGACGAGAAGCCGCCATAGGGGACCCACGTTCCTGATTTGACTATGTCCATACAGAGTTGCTCTTCGCCCTGTAAGCACCATTCACATTGCCCACAAGAACGGCCTTGCCATCCGATGCCGACCCTATCACCTTTCTTTAAACCGGATACTTCGTGACCTACGCCCGACACGTACCCAACGATCTCGTGACCGGGGACAAAGGGAAAAGTGGTTATTTCGTAGTAGTCGTCAATAGCTTGGATATCGGTATGGCACAAACCGCAGTGCGTAACTGAAACCCGGACATCAGTGTTCCCCAGTTTAGGTAGCTCGTAGGTGAATGGCTCGAGTTCTTGTCCCACTGCTCTCGCGGCGTATCCTAAAACTTTTGAAGAAGACATTCGTAAGGCCTCTTTTATTCAGTAGCGCCCATGAACTGTATTATTATAATCATGAATTCTACTTAAAGACATGGACTTAACACGGGTGACTATCATTAGTTAGCCCTGACCAATAAAAATTATTTTAGTCGATGATATCATTTATTATATCGATGATTGTAATTTCAAAGAAGAAGTGATACAAGTTTTAGATCACCTAAATTTCTGCAAAAAACTGGCAAGGCTTGGGTTTATGAGTATCAAGGCTCACTGAAGTTAATCACGAACCAACTGGATGATTTGGATGGAGGTTAGAAAATGAAGGAGTATGACATTGTTATTGTTGGTGCTGGTCCTGGTGGTTCAACTGCCGCAAAGGAAGCTGCAGAGAAAGGTCTCAAGACCATCTTCTTTGAACGTGGTCGAAAACCTGGAGAGAAGAACGCCTCAGGGACTGGTCTTGGTCCTCGTCTATGGCGAGAGTTCGATATTATGAAAGAATTGAATTCTGAGGATTGTCCATCAATGAGACCTGGGGCCGCTGCTCGTAACTACTTCATCAACGCTGAGGGTGAAGTGACTGGTTACGTCATGACAAGGCCAACAGAATCTGTCACCTACGAACCTGCGAAAAGCATGATCACCATGAATTGCTATCGGAGTGATTTCGACCCTTGGCTAGCGAAGTTTGCTGTTGAAGCGGGAGCAAAGTTGAAGACATCCACTCTTGTCACTGGCTTATTGAAGGAAAATGGAAATGTTGTAGGTGTTATCGATGAAAAAGGTGACAAGTACAAGGGTTTTGTCATTGGTGCTGATGGCGCTGTGTCCATGGTGGCCCGCGAGTCTGGTCTTAGACTGAGATGGGAGCAGCAAGAGACAACACTCACGGTTCAGTATGATTTTGAATGTTCATCATCCAAGATAGACGATGTAATGGGTGATGAGGCGTTGGCTGTGTGGTGGTCAGCAACCTTCCCAGCTTCTTACCAAGTGTTCTTTGATTCAAGCTTCCACCTTGGGTTAGGGAACTGGATGACTTGGTGGGATAAAAATCCCGTTCATTATCTAAACAAGGTAGTGAATTTGAAGTATATGCAAAGACTGTTGCGAGTCTTGAATGCGAAACCAAGAGAGTTTCAGGCGCATCTTCTACCCTG
>JBHLPI010000145.1:0-3869 GCA_048939595.1 Promethearchaeota archaeon
AACTTTTCATCTTTAGCGAGGGCGGATTCGAGAGGTTCTTTTAGGTTCTGAATCAGAGCGGGTGAGAGCACGCTAATGGGTGCGCTTTTTTGTCCAAGGGAGGTGTCCCCGCTGGATTTAGTAGGTGGAACGACAAGGGGTGGGATAACTATGAGTTTGGTGGATTCATCCTCCCGTTTTAGTCCTGCTAAATAGACAGGGAGAAAAATTGGTGTTTTCAGGTCTCCAGAAAAGGGGGCCCCGGTCTCGGTCAAGTATTCTTCGAAGGTGGTGAGTTGATCCTGGCTATGTATAATGTGCTGTTCGATTAGGTTATCTATTTCTGTAGCATACTCTTGTAATTGGTTGAAGCGTTGCTTGGTTTCCTGCAACCGAATTTGCCGTTCTTCTTCGAGGGCATCGAGGCGTTTGATTTCTTCTTTTTCTTGGAGTTCAAAGGTTTCGCGGACTTTGGCTTTACGCGTTAGCGCATCACGTTCTAGGTTTCCAATGTCACGTTTTGTTTGCGCTATGGTGCGGCGTGTTTCCTTAGCTTGATTTCGTAGATCAGTAGCAAAGTCGTTGAATTGATCCAAGGTCTGATCGAGTTGTGAGATGAAGCGTTCGGCTCGCATGTCGTCTTTGGGTTTGCTGGTGAGGAATTGGTTCAGGGATTCTTGTTGCTGGTGTATGTCTTGATTGAGGGGTTCTAGGCGGGTTTTCAGGGGGGCGATGAGTTTGTTTTCTTCGCTTTGTTGCCATTTATCGACGGCTGCCATTTCCTGTTCTTCTTGTTTAGCCAGTTCGGTGAGGACTCTATCGATTTCCTTTTTGAGTGCGACTTTTCGGTTCGCATAATGCTCTTCAAGTGTTTTAAGTTCGGTTTGGATGCGATCTTCCCATTCCTGCACATCGTTACCAAAATGAGACCGAAACTGGTTCCACTGCTCGGCCGCATCCTTGTGAGTGTTGATGGCTTCAGCGAAAAATTGTTCAGCTTCCTTTTGGGCTTGCGTGTAGTTCATTTGACTGGGTAATTGAACACCGAATTCATTGTTGCCGTTGGTTATTCGTGAAAGTGAACGGACGAGACGGGCTATTTCTGCAGGAAGGACATGAATCTCGAAGGGCGTTGAGCGAGCCGCAGTGCGCACTTCCTCGGTAAGTTTTTCCATCACTGCGAGATATTCGGGGGAGGCATTAACATTTAGGAGGGCTTCGTACCGACTTGCAGGGGGGACAAAACCGCGTTCGACCTGCGGCTGAAGCAGCTTCAGCCCATCGATGAGGAGTAAACGTTGGTCGGGACCTTTCGCGACCCAAATCGGCCACAGGAGCTTGGCGATAAATTCATAGCATCCCTCTTTCAGGGGTTTCAAGGCTGGATCTGCCCGACGAATATCATCTAAAAGCAAATGAACAACGGCGAGTTCTATTCGTGAATCAAGGATACATCCACCATCAATTTCAGGGTCTTCCAGAGGTTTGCCTTTCAGTTTGGATCCATCAAGCACAAAGGGTAGGGTAAAGAGTAATCCTTCGTCAATGCCGTTCAGTTTCACAGTGACGATTGATTCGATGTCTTTGGCGAATTTTTGGAAAGGGGCGATATCGCCATTCCATTCGCCAAGGCTGGCTCCATATTTGTCGGTAAATTGTCGTTTAACTTCGGTGAGGATGATTTTGACATCTTTTGCATTATGGGATTTGTCAGCAGCGATGGCAAAGAGGAGGTCTTCGCTGTGCTCATAATAGAAACTGACATCGCCCATCTTGATGGTTTCAATGCCACCGTGTCCGAGTTCCTCGGCGAATGCACTGAGAGCGCTGTAGAATCCACTAAAGATGGCTTCATCAACGCCACGTTTGCTGAAAGCTTTGTGAATGAGAACTTCGCCTGTTCGCCTGAGGACGTACACATCACGAATCATATAGACGACCCACTGTTGTGCTGTGAAGCTTATTAAGGATGACGGATGGTAGAAGGTGTTATACAATCTATACTTCCACAAATTTCCATGTTGTATGCCTTTAATGAGGGAAACAAGTGGGTAAGGTGAACTCGGATGTCAACTGCTGAAACATCCACCAGGGATCCATTACAAATAGTAGTTGACTGGGTGAAGAACCAGGACCCATTATTTTGGATTGCTTTTATTCCAATTATCGTCCTGAAACTTGCAGTCTTCCATTTTGCAGTCTCCCAATTCCTTATTTTTGGAAATATGGTGAGGGTTGATGACTTCGTGGTTTTGGTCCCCGGATTTCCCGGGTTTGGAATGAATTTTGAAGTAGTCGAATCGTTTTCTGACTTTAACTTCTATTACATGAATTTTGTCCGAGCCTTTGTTCAAGGAAATCTTCCCTATACTGATGGTCTCTATTTAGTTCAAGGAAGTCAGACTTACATTTATCCACCACTCTTCTTGTATGTTCTCACTGGTTTCTACTTTATCCCCTCAGAATTCCTCTTCCCAGATATTATTGTAGAAGCGACTTCACTTGCCGTAAATCTGGATTTTCTTCGCGTAGGCTTCGCGTTCATCGTTTTCGATCTAGCCACATGTGTTGTAATTTATGCCGCAGCCCGACAACTTACTGAGAATCGATTCATTCCAGTTGCAGCTATGCTCGCTTTTGCTTTGAATCCTATTTCGATATGGTGGGGGAATTATCTCTGGTTGAGCACACCCATTCATACCTTCTTTCTGGTGTTAGGGTTTTACATCCTGATCCGGGGGAAGCTACGCTGGGCGGTAATTGTTGTTGCAATGGCTGCCATGGTGAAACAAACTGCCGCCATCTTGCTTCCCTTGATTTGGTTTCTAGAATATCGACGTGGATTGAAGCACTTTTTCATTTCCGTTGGCATCACTGCTGTAGTCGGACTCATTCTATCGATGCCTTACCTTGTTCTGTATCCTACGACCTATATCGATGCCCTGACACGTGGAATGGGACCCTATCCATTTTATGATACACTACCTCAGCCTACGTACACGATTCCCGTCTCAGTGCTTGCTTTTTATTGGCCTGAACCTTTCAAATTTATTGTATTTAGTCTTATATCACATGGAATTCCGTGGCTCATCTGCTTACTTTTCTTTTGGATGATAGCATACTTGGTTCCTGAGCAGCCACAGTCAGCCTATTTAGAACAACTTCTCCTCCTTGCCTTTCTCCTTTCCTTATCTGCTCATATTTTTTTGCCTCGAGGAATATACAAATTCTATTTAATCGCCATGATACCATTTCTCATTCTTTTTGGGGCGATTCTCCATAGGCCGCTAATACCTGTGCAGGGGAAGAGCTGTCCAATGAAACCCCATGGCATGAAATACATGGCATATTTACCTTCGTGGACGGTTCGGTTTATCCTGCAGTTTCAGAATTTGAGTATGCGTCTAATCAATAATTTCACCACATGGTGGTTCATCCTCGTTGGACTCGTGAGTATCGGGATCGTTGCCGTCCATCGATACTGGACTCATACCATCCTGCTTGTAATGTTCTTGCTTCTACTCGCGTACGGGTCGTATCATTATGTGTGGAAATGGCACCAGAAACGCAAGGCAAATCGAGAGAATAAGGACGATTCGGAAAAAGAATCTAGTTAGCTTATTGATCATCTTGGTTAAGGGCAGCTCCGCATCGGGGGCAATAGATTTCAGAGGGTTCGAGTAAATGCTTGCCACACTGTGGACAGTAGCGTGGGCCTATCTTGGCAGGGTGGACGGCACTGGGTGGTTCTTCTTCACGTCCTTGGAGTCCCCAACAAAAGAGTGGTGGCAGAAAGAGGAAGAGTATGAGGGGAAATCCAGGGATGATGAAAAAGAGGGCTATCATAATCACGCTAAGGAGAATGCTGATGATGCTAATCAAGGCTAATC
>JBHLPI010000146.1:0-3863 GCA_048939595.1 Promethearchaeota archaeon
ACACCCACATTCGCGAATTCGAGGAGTTCCTGTGCAAGGAACCCGTTTACGACAACTTGCTCGGAAATATCGAAAGGCCATAAACCCACGTATCGATTCAATCGAGAGAGCTAACCGAACATCCGCAAGAATCCAAATAGCCCAGCTTCTTGATACACCAACACTTTCCAAAGCAGATCAAGAACAGCTAGCCTTCATTAAGCAATTGACTGAAGGTGACATCGGTTTTGCTAAAGTGACAGAGATTATCAAGGTAAAACCCACTTCAGAGCACGTATATTGTTTTGAAGTAGATAATCCCTTAGCGGGATTCGCCGCGGGGAAAGGTGGAATCTTTACACACAATTGCTTCGGGTACCTCGGTTTTCGTGCTTCGCGGTTTGGACGGGTGGAAGCGTATGAATGTGTGACTGCCTTTAGTCGTCGTGTTCTCTTACAGACGAAAGCGGTATGCGAGCAGAAAGGCTTCCACGTGTTGCATGGCATCGTTGATTGTGTGTGGCTACAAAAGTCCGGTGCCACTGTCGAAGACTACCTAGCGGTGAGTGATGCCATTAAGGAGGTCACTGGACTGCACATCGACTTCGAAGGAC
Source organism: Promethearchaeota archaeon (assembly GCA_048939595.1). Lineage (GTDB taxonomy): Archaea > Asgardarchaeota > Hermodarchaeia > Hermodarchaeales > Hermodarchaeaceae > Hermodarchaeum. Next base: position 594 of record JBHLPI010000146.1, read on the forward strand.
GTTACCGGTGGATTATGTTTCTTCCCTGCCGCAATCAGCCCTATGGTGCCTTGACCCGATACTGTGGAGCCAAAGAGGATGGCACTATCAAGGTGCGGGGAATTGAGCTCCGTCGCCGTGACACTCCGCCCTTCATCAAGCAGCTCCAGCTGGATTTGCTGACCTGTCTTGCCGGTGCCGAAGATATCGATGAAATGCAGCAACTGCTCCCCCACCTTCTCGCCATTGTCAAAGATTACGTTGACTTGCTCCATAGTGGAGGCGTTACTACCGATGAACTTGCCGTTACACAAAACATCAGCCGATCCCCCCACGAATACCAACAACAGTGCAGCCAGGCTATTGCAGCAGAACTTGCCATTCGGTATGGTCAGGACATCCATCCAGGACAGACCATCAAGTATGTACACACTGATTCAAAGTCACGGCACCCCTTACGCCGTGTAGCCCTCCCTCATACCTCGGCTGCCACTCATTATGACAAAGACAAGTATACCGAGTTACTCCTTCGAGCCACCGACACCCTTCTTACGCCTCTTGGCTGGAATTATGAGAGGCTAGCCCAACATTTCTCTAGCAAGCCAATTCAAACGGTATTAGATACCCATCCGCCTGTCCGTAAGTAGAAATGCCCCTATTTCTGGATGAAGTCGGCAACCCGCGATGCAGCTTCGCGAATTCGATTGGGAGGAGCTGAACCCACACTGATCCGAATGTTATTCGGGTATGCTGTGCCAAATTGGTCTCCGGGCACGAGGACCACTCCTTTTTCTTCAAGCAGCGCAATAGCGAATTCAGGACCTGACATACCAGAATCTTCCACGTTGGGAAAGAGATAGAAGCCCGCAACCGGTTCGTAGGAGAATTTGAGCCCATTGATTGGCTTAAAGCTCTCTATAGCTACCTTACGACGATCATTTAGCACATTACGGTGCTGACCAATAATTCCTTTAAACGCCTTTGGGTTCGAAAGTGTTTTCATTGCCCCCACTTGAATCGGAGTCGGTGCGCATGCTGTATTGTATTGATGAACTTGATAGATTGGGCGCATAAGATTTACCGGAGCTATCACATATCCTAAGCGTAACCCGGTCATTGCTAAGGCTTTTGAAAAGCTATTGATGATAATGACATTATCCTGATTGAATGTGGCAGCGCAAGTGTGCTGCTTGCCGTCATACCGAAGGAACTCGTAACATTCATCGGAGATGAGGATGCTGTCATGTTCTGCCGCTAAGTCAGCTATTTGTTGCACACTTTTTTCTGATGCTACAGAACCTGTGGGATTGCAGGGTGAGTTAATGATTACCATCTTGGGAGATTTCTTCTCAAAGGCATTTTGGAATCCTTCGACATCCAAATCGAAGTTAGGAGTCATTGGTACTAATTCAACCTCAGCTCCTGCTAGTTTGGCTTGATTTGCAAAATACCCGAAAGCTGGGTCTTGTACTAACACGCGATCTCCTGGGTTGATGAGGGCTAGCATGGTATCTAAAAGCCCTTCTAGAGCCCCACAAGTCACCAAAACCTCGTCGGCATTATAATCAAGGTGATATGTCTCTTGATACCGGTCTGCAATTGCCTGTCGTAATTCGATAATCCCAGCATTTGATGAGTAATGAGTCTGTCCCGTGGCAAAAGCATCGGCAATTGCGTCCCCAAGGAATGGAGGAAGTGGTAGATCGAGGTCACCAATACCTAAGGATATTACATCAACACCCTTCGCAGCTAATTTCGAACCAATTTCAAAGAATTCCCGAAGTCCACTTGGGGAAACGCCCTGTAAACGTGAAGCCGTTTTGATAACTTTCGGCATCGAAACTAACTCCTCTTAGAGTCTTGCAGACACCATACTCATTTCCCCTTGAAAAAGTGTTGTTCCTACTTCAAACTCACTATTGTGCTCCCTCCATCTTGCCTGATAGGAAGTTCTAAAGCTATTTTAAGGAACAACCAACAACCTTAGCCCATGAAGAAGTATGATGCCATCGTTATTGGTTCTGGTTCAGGTGGAATTATCCTCGATTCAGCATATCGAGCGGGATTGAAGGTCGCCTATGTAGATCGTGGTCCTCTTGGTGGCACCTGTTTGAATGTTGGTTGCATTCCATCAAAGATGCTTATTTACCCTGCTGATCGAATCGTCGAAATCCAAGAAGCCCACAAACTAGGAATCAAAGCTGAAATCAAAGACATCGATTTCAAAGCGATTATGGCACGAATGCGGAAACCCATCGACGAAAGTCTTGCCCATATGCGAGCAGGACTTCAGAACGCCCAGAACCTGGATTTCTATGAAGCAGAAGGTCATTTCACGGGGGATTATACAATGGAAGTGGCCGGCGAGGAGATTAAAGGCAAAAAAATCTTCATCGTTGCAGGTGCACGTCCATTAATTCCAACTATTAAAGGGATTGATAAAATCGAGTACCTGACAAATGAAACACTCCTCAAAATAACTGATTTGCCCAAAAGCGTGGTAATAATCGGTGGTGGATACATTGCTGCGGAGTATAGCCATTTTCTTGCAGCTATGGGTTCAGACATAACAATTCTTCAGCGTGCCACACGCTTAGTTCCCCAAAATGAGCCTGAAATTTCGTTCACCCTTGAAAGAGCACTGTCTAAACGCATGAAGATTTACACGAATACCTCTGCCATCGAAGTAAAACAGACAGCAACAGGTAGTACTGTAGTCGGGCGCAACCAAGAAACTGGCGAGGAAACAGAATTCATCGCTGAAAGAATCCTCATAGCTACGGGGCGCCGATCAAATGCCGATGTGTTAAAAGTAGAAAAGACAGGAGTCAAAACTGATGAGCGGGGATTCATCCAAGTCAATGATTACCTTGAAACCAGTAAGAAAAACATCTGGGCACTCGGAGACGTTACAGGACGTTACATGTTCAAACACGTGGCCAATCGTGAAGCCCAAATCGCCTGGAACAACGCATCAAGTCAACAAAAACAGAAAATGGAATATTATGCCGTTCCTTATGCTGTGTTCTCCTATCCGCAAATCGCTGGTGTTGGCCTCACTGCGGTCGAGGCGGTCCAAACTCATGAAGTTCTTATAGGAACAGCCAAATATTCTGATGTAGCTAAAGGCGAAGCGATGGTGGAGGAAGACGGGTTTGCAAAAGCAATCGTCGATAAGAATAACTACAAGATTCTCGGTTTTCACATCATAGGCCCTTACGCCGCCATGCTCATCCAAGAAGTCGTGGATATCATGGCTATTGGAGGGAATATGTGGACACTAGCCCAAGG
>JBHLPI010000061.1:0-12303 GCA_048939595.1 Promethearchaeota archaeon
TGCCATCATAGTGATGGGAATTAGATAGACACGATAATCAATTAGCCTTAAAGGAGAGGGGTTCTTACGCACCGGGGTTAAACCATTGAATTGGTTCCCCTGTTTCTTTTGCGGAATAGGTCTTTGAGTCATGGGCATTGCCACAATTGAACAAGGGAGTTGGAAAAGAAAAAGGCTCCTATTATTACAAGTTCTCCGATGAAGCCGAATTGGTTAATTGTGGAAGCGTCGGAAGACTTTATCCTATGCATTACCTTGGTTGAGGATGAAAAGTATGTCTAGCCATCGTGGAAATGCCGAGCCAATTCGAATAGGAATCGATACCGGAGGGACATTCACGGATGTCATTCTCGTCGATTCATCTGGGAAGCATTGGCATGTGAAAGTGCGGTCGACACCTAACGATTCCTCGATTGGAGTGTTAGATGGACTCCAAAAAGTGCTAGCCCTAACCAAAATACCCCCAAAGAAAGTCCGGTATATACTTCATGGCACCACTGTAGCGACAAATACAGTCTTACAACGCACAGGGGCAAAAATTCGTCTTATCACAACGAAAGGCTTCGAAGATCTTTTAGAAATAGGTCGCCAACAACGACCAAGCCTTTATGATATTTTTGTTGAAAGAATTCCACCGCTAGTATCACGAGATAATATTGTCGGGGTTTCAGAAAGGATTCTTGAGAATGGAACAGTTCATCAACCCTTATCGAAGAAGGAGGTCAGTGAAGTAGTCAATAAAGCAGTCTCGGATATTGATGCCATGGCAATTTGCCTATTATTTTCTTATCAGAACCCAAAACATGAAATTGAACTACTTCAAGAAATTCGAAGGCAATACCCAGATTTACCCGTGAGTATCTCATCAGCTATTCTTCCTGAATACCGTGAATATGAACGGATGTCTACGACTGTCTTAGATGCGTATGTTAATCCAATAATCACTAAATACCTGCAACGCTTGGATATAGCCCTTAACAAAGTTGGGATTAGTACACCTTTACTAATCATGCAGAGTCATGGCGGCGTTCTTCAATCGAATGTTGCACAACAACATGCGGCGCGTTTATTATTCAGCGGACTAGCAGGAGGAACCTTGGGAGGAGCTTATACAAGTGATTCCCTTCAGGAGAAAGAAATTATCAGTTTGGACATGGGCGGAACAAGCACTGATGTTGCCCTTATCAGCAATGCTGCAATTAGAGAAACATCTGAAGGGCATATCGGTGGATTACCTTGTCGACTACCCATGGTTGATGTGGAAACCGTTGGAGCTGGTGGCGGGAGCATCGGGTGGATAGATACAGGTGGTATTTTACGTGTGGGGCCACAAAGCGCTGGTGCAGATCCTGGTCCAGCGGCTTATGGAATGGGAGGAACTGACCCCACCGTAACTGATGCAAATCTACTCCTGGGGCGTCTAAATCCCGAGAATTTCTTGGGCGGAACGATTTCGCTCAGGATGAACCTAGCGGAAGAATCGATCCAAACTCTAGCCGATGAGCTATATATATCCCCAGCTGAATGTGCGTTTGGCATCATCCGAGTCGTTAATGCAAACATGGAGCGGGCTATTCGAGTGGTTTCAATTCAGCGTGGTTTTGACCCACGAGACTTTGCGTTAGTTGCCTTTGGAGGTGCGGGACCTATGCATGCATGGGCCCTTGCGAAGAATCTTGGCATTCCGCGTGTTATTATCCCTCCAGCTCCAGGTCTGCATTCCGCCTTAGGATTATTAGCCACTAATCTTCGTGTTGATAAAAGCCAAACTGTCCTCGAATCGCTCAAATCCCCAAATCTAACCCGAATCACTTCAGTGTATAAGCAATTAGAAGATGTGCTCAGAGAACAATTAGGGCAACAAGGTGTTGAATCAGACTTAATGTCATTTCAGCGTTTCGCAGATCTGCGGTACACAGGACAAGCCTATGAGATAGTAGTGCCGGTACCAAAAGAACGCATATCAAAGAAGTGGGTTAGTCGATTGAATCAATCCTTCCATTTACATCATGAACACCAGTACGGATTCGCTGCACCTACTGCCCCTGTAACGATCGTGAATCTCCGGGTAATTGCGCAAGGACCCATGCCCACTCTCAAATTAGCGAAAATACCAGTACAACATGGGACTCCTGAAATTCTGTCTCGAAGAGAGATCTTCTATGAGGAAATTGACGGATTTGCCACCACACCTGTGTTTGATAGGGTTGCCTTAGGACTGGGAGTTGAAATCGAGGGACCAGCAATTATCGAACAGCTTGATTCAACCACCGTCGTACATCCAAACACAAAAGCAGTGGTACGGAAAGGAGGGAACATTATTTTGGAGGAGCTGAATTGAAAACAGATCCCATATCCTTTGAAGTTCTTCGAAATGCCTTCATCTCGGTTGCCGAAGAGATGGGTGCAACACTTGTGCGCACAGGATATTCACCGAATATCAAAGAGCGGCATGATTGTTCTGCTGCTGCTTTTGATGGACAGGGACAGATGGTGAGTCAAGCAGAGCACATCCCTGTTCACCTTGGAGCAATGCCTGAGTCCGTCAAGGCCGCTCTTACCCTTTTTCCTGTTGATCAATGGGAAAAGGGAGATGTCATCATTCTGAATGATCCATTTGAGGGAGGCACACATCTTCCTGATATCACACTCATTTCACCAGTCATCTTCAACGATGAAGTCGTTGGGTTTGTCGCCAATCGAGCTCATCATGCTGATATTGGCGGTGCGGCCCCGGGTTCAATGCCAGGAGCCGCAACGGAAATCTTCCAAGAAGGACTCCGAATACCGCCTACCAAACTGTTTCATGCAGGGAGTGTAAACCAAGACCTTTGGCGACTTATACTAGCAAATGTTCGTACGCCTGTAGAAAGGCAAGGAGATCTCCGCGCTCAAATTGCGGCGAATTCAACTGGGGTCACACGATTTGAAGCCGTGTTGGTGAAATATTCAGCACCAACTATCTCAACTTTCTTCACCGATTTTCACGAGTATTCACGTCAACGAATGCTTCAACAGCTGTCACAAATGCCCCAAGGTGATTATGCTTTCACTGATTTCATGGATAATGATGGAATTTCACTTAAGCCGGTAGAATTGAAAGTCAAGATCTCGATTCAACCTCGACAAATTATCTTTGACTTTTCAGGGAGTGCGAAACAAACCCAAGGGAATGTCAATGCACCCCTAGCTGTAACCCTTTCGTGTTCATATTATGTCCTCCGGTGTATAACTGATCCAACAATTCCAGTAAACGCTGGATGCTACTCACCGTTAACTGTAATCGCCCCTGAAGGTTCAGTTCTTAACCCTCAGCCTCCAGCTGCTGTTTCAGCTGGAAATGTTGAAACATCTCAACGAATCGTGGATGTGTTGTTCGGAGCATTACAGAATGCCCTTCCCGAACGCATCCCTGCAGCAAGTCAAGGGACCATGAATAACTTGACAATTGGCGGAGTCTTCCCTGGCACTTCCCAGGTTTTTACTTTTTATGAGACTATTGGCGGAGGACTTGGGGCCCGACCTAATAAAGAGGGTATTAATGGAATTCACAGTCACATGACAAATACTGCTAACACACCAATTGAAGCGCTGGAAAGTACTTATCCTCTCAGAGTGGAATGTTACCGTTTGATTCCAGAAAGCGGTGGTAGAGGACAATATCGGGGTGGAAAAGGCATCCAACGAGATATCAAGATCTTAGCTGATCGTGCGATTGTTTCGATTCAGAGCGAACGGCGCCGTTTTGCCCCGTGGGGTTTGCAGGGTGGTCTTCCAGGTCAACTTGGAAAAAACCGTCATTGGCATAACGGAAAATGGAAAGAAATCCCTGGAAAGGCAACATTATCGGTGGAAAATGGAGACGCCATTAGTATCCAAACCCCAGGGGGAGGTGGATACGGGAAACCTGATTAAAAAGCCACATAATACTTCAAAAAAGAGTACAATAGCGTTTCCAACAACTGAATGAGTAGTAGAATCAAAGAAGCCCCACAAGAAGTAATGCACTGTAGTAGAAAAGTAAACTAAAGTAGACTAGCAGCAGTCCAAACAATGCAATGAGGATTCTGTAACCTTTTGATCCAATCAAGTGGGCTCCCCGTTGCGTTGCGAAGGCAGTTCCTGCTAACCACACATAATCAATCCAAACATGAGAGAAAAACATGATAAGAACCCCAGCAAGTGCAGCAAAAAGGAGTGCTGTAAGGACAATATTAACTCCCACTGTAAACCACCAGACAATGAAGAATGGGTTTAAGGCTGAAAAGATTAAACCAATGAAGAATGGGTGACGCCCCGGTTTTGATTTGGCCAAATTAGTTTGCTCAAGGTGATTAACTGGCAGTAGGGCCTCCCGTATTTGTAAAGCCCCAAAAATCAGCAGCACGCTCCCGCCTAGAATTGCTATGAAGAATTGTACGAGGGGTATGTAAATGACATAACTTAACCCAAAGGCTATGAGAAGAATAACGGGTAACTCCACACAGGTATGACCTAAAGAGAGCCAGATGCCACCTTTCCAGCCCCACCGCGTGGCATTAGATAAATTTGTGAAAAGTAGAGGTCCCGGGGCGAGAGCGCCACTAAGAGAGATGAGAACAACACCGAAAAGAAAGAGGAGGAAGGGATCCACAAAACAGCCTCGAGGAAATAGTGGAAGTCTTATGATGTGTTTAGTGATTTTAGTCTAGCGTATCCATTACGGCTATTGGTTCTTCCTCATGAATCACCTCGGATTCACCTTCTTTAGATTTAGGTTCTTTGATTATTAATCCAAAGAGGAATGTACCTACTAGAACGAGACTCGCCGAAAGCAGAAAGGTGTCAACAATGGCTTGGGTTGCTGCAATTTCAAGTGGGATCCCAAGGTTCAAATAATCGTTCATGCGCCATGTGGCATAGACTCCCCCCACGGCTGTTGGTGAAGAGCCAAAGGAAATAGTCCATACCCCATTGTATATGCCAAAGAGTTCACCTCGTCGAGATTCAGGAATCATATCTGCAGCTAGTGCATAACCTAGTGTATGGATTGTTGGCCGAACGATTCCGTTTATACTATTTACCACTAGCATTCCGAGGAGTGTATTAACAAATCCGTAGAAAACTGAAGTAATAGCTTGGATGATAAGAGTGCCCAGGATGACAGGTTTTCGGCCAATGCGGTCTCCAAGAATACCGGCTACAGGAGCGGCGATAAGTCCAATGGCTGAATTGACATTTCGGACAAGACTAATCTCAATAGAATTAAGATTAAGACCAATTCGCAGGTAAATGGTGAACAGGGAAAGGTAGCAGACCCAACCTATGGTAATAAATGCCCAGACGCTAAGAAAGATAAGATAGTTTTTGGGGTATCGATCTCGCCACCCAAGCTTTGTTATTTTTCGGTGTGGGTCCATGTCTAAAGAGGTCGAGGTTATTGTTGAAGGAACTTCTGGAACCGTGGCAACGAGAGTTATCACACTACCAAACATGATACCTGCGGCAATGGGAAAAACCCAGTAGAATCCTGCACCAGGAAGTGGGACGTCATAAAGAAATCCTATAACCGTTGCGCCAAAAATTCGACCAATAATACCAACAGCGTTAATTCGACCCATTAACGTTGATCGGATACTAGGTTCAGTTAAGTCAGCGAAAAGTGCGGACCAGCCAGTATTAGACATCGACCAGATAGCTTCAATGATTGTAAGCCCAACAATGATGGTCCAGATGGTTATGTTTGTCCATATCAGAAGATAACCAATTCCAGCAGTGGTTTCTCCCACCACAATGAGTAATCGGCGCCTGCGTATACGGTCACTAAAACGACCCCACACAAAGGTTTGCATAGCTGCATTTGCTAGCATGGGGAGTGTGATTACTAGTCCGAGTTGAATGAAATCAGCACCTAGCACTTCAGCCATGAATAAGGTGAGAAAGGTGTAGAAAATCGCCCGACGGGCATTGACCATGAATTCAAAGGAACCCATGCCTACTTGGATAGTTGTCCGCACACTCTAGCACCTCACAAAGATCAGACAAAATGGAAAATGAAGAAGGCAGGGGGATGTTCGTTACGCCCTTCCAATGCAAGCTAGTATTTGAAGAAGCCTTCTTTGGTCTTCATTCCAAGCTTACCTTCTTTGATCATCTGCTTTAACAGAGGATGGGGGGCATAGAAGTTGTCATATTCTTTGGCGATCAACTCAAGTTTCTCGACCACCGCATCGATACCTAATGAGTCAGCTAGTTCTAAAGTGCCTACAGGTTGGTTGAACCCAAGTTTCATCGTCTTATCTATATCAGCGGGTGAAGCAACAGCATCAGCTACCAATTCTGCAGCCCGATTGATGCCGACCACCACTACCAATTGAGGATCAAACCTGTCAGCTAACTCTTGGGACCAAACTAATGGGCGCTGCCAGCGATTCCCAGGATGTTCATAGAAACCTTTTCCAGTCTTTGCGCCTAACTCGCCATTTTGGACTTTTTCCTCAATGCATCTAGCCATCTTCATCCCGGAAATCCGTGTGGTCATGAACTTGAGGACATTATACACTACATCAATCCCAACGAAATCCAAGAGTCCAAAGGTACCCATTGGAAGTCCAAGTTTCAACGTGGTTGCGGAATCAATCTCTTCAGGAGTGAATTTACCTGTGTCAACGAGTTGCCCCACAAAGTTGAGGGGGAACATCTGAATACCATTCGCGATAAAACCAGGCACATCTTTGTTACACATGACTGGTTCTTTCCCCATCTTTTCTGTAAGGTCATAAATGATTTTAGCCGCGTCATCCGACGTCTTCTCACCCTTAATAATCTCAACGATATTCATCCGGACAACAGGTGAAAAGAAATGCATACCAACGACTTTTTCTGGATGTTTTGTGGTTTTTGCGACGTCGGTGATTGGGAGCGAGCTGGTATTTGTGGCCAGAATGGTATGTTTGGGTGCTTTGGCTTCAATGTCGGCAAACACTTCTTGTTTCAGTGAAAGGATTTCAGGGATGGCTTCGACGATTAAATCCGTTTCTTTAATCGCCGCATCGCGGTCCGTTGAGATAGTAATTCGGTCAAGAATCGCATCATGATCGGCTTGAGAAAGTTTACCTTTTTCGAGAAATTTGCCGAGGCTCCATCTAATATTGTTGAGGCCCTTTTGGACGAATTCGTGTTTGATATCTACCATGGTTACCGGGAACCCGGCTTGGGCGAATGATTGGGTGATGCCGTGACCCATGAGCCCTGCCCCGAGGACAGTGATGTGTTTTACGTCTTCAGCTTTCATCATTATCACTATAAACATTCACGATGGTTTGTGGCACAGAGGTTAGTGTCTGAAGTTCTTAAAGCTTGACATTGCTTTTAGTAGTTAAGTTATGGGAGTAAGCCAAGGAGTTGGAGGATCAGGATCCTCGTTTGTGGGATGAGAAGCAGGACGAGCAAGGTGATGAGAATACCGAGTGTGCCATAAACGATTTTGACTTTGTTGCGACTCCAAAAGGAGGCATGGAGTTTGTGCATGTGTTCGGTGCTATGTTTGTATCGTGCAAACATCCAAGGAAGCTGATCTGCAAATTCGCCGATTGTTTTTCCTTCTTCAAAGTAGGGAGTGATGGATTGATGGATAGGAGCACCATCCTTTGCCGTGAGCGGTTCTGGTGTATTCCAATTGAACAGAAAATCGATGATTGGATTCACTCCGCTGACTTTAACTGCGTTTTGGTACCAAAGTTCGCGCCAGTGATAATCTGATGTGATCCATTCGATTTTGCCGGTGCGGGCATTGACCCAGATGTCGGCGCGTTCCCAGTCATCGTGAGGGAGAGGAAAAGTGATTTCGAGGGGCCAGAACCAGACATAACGGTAGATCCAGTAGGCGTCGGCTTCGAGCCAGGTGTTGATGCCATGGGCTAGATTTTCGGGGTGTGCGGAGGGTTGGAAGTCTTGCGGGATAGGTTGCCAGTGTTTGCCGGTCCAATAGCGAGCTTCAGGGTAGTGTATCCATTGGTCTTTTCCACGGATTCGGGTTTTGAAGTAAGGATTGAGTTCTCGGCGTGTGCTGTAGAAGTAAAGGCTAGCAGTATGGATTTTCGGTGGGCGTCCAAAGTATTTCGCGATGAAGTTGAATCGACGGCTGAAGCTGACGTGCGGTCGGGTCCAGAGTTCGATCTTCCGAGGATTGACAAGGTTTCGGATGATGCGAGTTTCGCTATCACCGGGTGGGTTGATGACGAGATCACAGCGGTCTTTTTCACGAGCCATAATTCCGATTTCATGGGAGAATGCGCGTTGTCGGAATCCGCGAATGTATTTAGATTGTCCGCCACTTCGGTCGTTGCCCTTCATTTCATATTCGTTGGTTTGGTTTTCACCTTGCCAGTCATCGCGGTAGAGACCGTGTTCGTATCGTTGGCTCCAGTAGTCACGGAAGAGGTGAGCGCGTGGGGGTTTGAAGATTACTGGACCATCTTGTTTGTTTCTCGCCCAGCTGGCCCGAATGAGTTCAATCGACCCTAAGCGCTGTCCAAGAGCAAATCCTGTTATTGTGAGCGGAGTGTCAGCATCGACTCCAAGTGAGATAAGAGCGTATCGAATTTCTGATTCAAAGGCGTCTGGATAGGAAGCAAGGGGTGCTTCACGATGGAGATCAGCGGTAAGGCGTCGGATACCAAAGAGGGTAGAACTAGCAGCCTTGAAGGTGAAAAGAGCCTCGACCCATTCACCACGACCATCCTCAAATTCAACATAGTAGTCAGTAACGAGGAGCCGGGGATCCCAGGTTTTGGGATCAAGAAAGATGTCTAATCTGTGATTGGTCCAACCTTGTCGATAATTAGCGCCTGCTGCTGGGGTGCGTTCACCAGGTTCGAAACAGACCCAAAGCCGATAGATGTAATATTCACCATCGTAGTTAGAATCACCGATAAAGACAGTTCCGTAGAAGAGTTCTTGGAAGTTTACTCCATTCCGAAGTCGAGGCATCGCGAGTTCCTCAGCGGTCATGATTCGAGCCGGGGTTCGGAGGCGTAGGAATTCGTATTCACCTCCGATTCTACCAGGAACAGGCATCTCAAGTGAAATTTTACTGGTGACTAGGTAGTTATTTCCTGACTGGAATTCGCGTTCCCCAGAATACTTGAGGACGAACTGATAAGGTACATGTTTGAGATATTTCGTCAGTTCAACAGCATCGGAGCCCAATGTAATAGTAGGGGTGAGAGTTTGAGGATTGACATAATCTTTTATTTCATATTCGGGAGCAAAACGGGGAACATAGAGAGGAAGCTGAGCCCCTTCTTCGAAGGTTATCCCGAAGCTTTCTTCCCATTTGTCATCGATGTCTTGCGCCCAATTTGTTTCAGCTTTCAGGATTTTGGGACGGCTGGCGATTTTAAAGAAGAGGGTTTGGATGGCGAGAAGGTCATTAGTCCCTTGTTGATATATCCCGAAGCTTACTGGAAAGACTTGGCCAGGGAGAATATTTCCTTCTCGAGCAGATTTGGTGAATACGGTGAAGAAGGCGGCTTGAGTTAATTCATCAATGGTTGCGGGCGATTGCTCAGGACTAGTTATTTCTTCGGAGGCACCTCTGAGAGACCCTAGGGGCATGCCGCTATAATCGCCAGTCCACATTACTCCCAACCATGGTTGTTCTCCTGATATTTGTTCGGAGGGGGAATCTGGTTCCATATCAGGTGATGCCATACTAGCGAGAATTATAGGAATTGGGCGTGGGGGTCCAAATGCATCTGCTGGCTTGCCGTAAGTCGACTGCGCGTCAAGTTCATAGGCTTCATCATCGGCTCCGATATAGAAACTCTTCATCGTGACTTGTGAAATGTCTCTAGATGCTTTCCAAGGTTGAGTTGTGCTCGGAGAAATATGTGGCAGAACACCCAATGGCCGAATTGAGATATTGGCAGATTCCTTTTCTGAGACATTGAGGATGGCTAGTTTTACGGGGGTTTCTGCCTCGAAGTAAATCGTTGCTTCTGTCGCGAAGTCTGGGTAAATTCCTATAGCGTACTCGCCACTTAGGAAATCTTTGAGTTCTTCTCGTAGGAATCGTATTTTTTCGAGAGCCGGTTCGGGAATCTTGAGTCGTTGGGCTAGAGCTAACGCTTCACGAGAATATTCTAAAGTGCGAAGAAACACTGCGAGAGTCCAATTTTCAATACCTACATGGGTCTGTAGAAACCCGACAATGTCAAGTATATCTGCTACTGTGTCGGGTGTCATTCGACGAATAGAATAAAGACCCACAAGCTCGTCGCAGACATTGAGCACTTCTTGGAGTCGTTCTTCAGTGGGACGAGCGCCACTTCCTTCTTCTTCACTAATAGAGGTCACCAGTTCCCGTAACCAGACTTCTAAGCATGCAATGGCTTCATGGTGGCGATCAAGTAACTCGTAGGCATTTTTCGCGTGAAAGAGATTTCTTCCCCCTTCTTCTGCATTGCCTTCCTCCAAATGTGCGAGACCAGCAAGCCAGCTGCTGTACGCAGCCCGTCGTCGAATGGCATCTGGATCGCGGTAGGGAATCCAAGTGTCAGTGATACCTTCAAGTTGGTTTTCGCTAGCACCAAGTTGGAGTCGATATGCTTTTGAAAAAAGTTCTGCTGCAGAAGCAAAGTCCTTTGACGGAGCTGCTCCCCAGAAGGGTATTGCAGCTGTTTCGTCAAGTTCGTCAACAGGGGTTTCAGTCTGGTCGGGAGCGATGATAGTCTCGGTTTCAGCTTCAAGGTAGCTGAGATTCTGACGGAGTTGCCCTTGGTTGAGTTTACAGATTGCGGCGACCCAATATAGTCCTAAGCTTTGAAAGAGGTCTACCACATCACTAAATTCAACTTCGGCATCAATTAGCAAATCAAATAATTCGTCTTGGTTAGGAATGGCTAAGAGATCGAAGATACGCTGGCGGAGTTCCTCTTTTGATCCGATATCTAACACATCGCTGACAATTCCCACACGATACAAATCTGAGATGAGTTTCAAACAGATAACATAAAGTCCGCGGGCAGAACCTTCACAGAGCCATCGAAAGACCATAGCTAAATCAATAACTGGTTGGTCTTGGCGCTGTTGAGCTTGGACGAGGATGGTTCCCGCTTGATTCGCAAGCTCCTGAAATGCTCGAGATCCTTCGTAACCACGTTTTACCATCTCAAAAATGGCGATAAGCCCTTTAACAGCTTTTGTAGAATCGTCCACAATTGCGACTCGTTGATAGCCTAATCGTTCGAGCAGAGTGAGAATGAAATCGGCGGCGTATTGGGTTAGGCCAAGGCTTTGTTCTTTGGCGTCTTTATGGGTAAAGCCATCAATATCCTTTGTGATTCGAAGATAAGCCAAAGCACCTTCCATATAACTGGCAACAAAGCGTTGAATAGAGGGAGTGGATTTGGTAAGCTCTTCTTTTCCGACTTGCTCGAAAAATTCTGCCAAGGCACGAAATCGGTTTAAGGCATTTTCATCGTCGGTGCCAGCAATAAGTGATAATGCTTCAGCTTCATTCCATAAGAAAATCGCAGCTAGAGGAATATTCACATCCGGATCTTGCTGGCGCTTAGACACGGCTGTCATTGCTGTTTTGCGGAAAAAGTCCATTGCTTCAGTGAGCATAGCTTTATCGCGGTCAGAAAGATCACCAGAAACGCTACTAAGCAATTTTTGGATTGCTCGCCCGATAATTAGAACATTAGCTGCATCATCAAGTTGTTCATAACAGCGATATTCACGGATAATGGCCGGGATCGCCGCGAGGGGTGAATCTTCAGCCTTTCGTTCCTGAACAACGGTACTGAAACTTTTTGCTGCTCGGCGCCATTCCTTCGCTACCCCAAACATTGTGCCTGCAGCATCGAGAGCCTCCAGAGTTTGATTACGAATCATCTCTTTCGCCCTAGCTGCAGCTTCTGCCCGGTCCTCATCAGAACGATAGATATAATCATCATAATGCACTTGGTCTGCGAAGTATTGTTCCAGCTCTCGCCATCGGGTTGCGATAGTGTCAAAATCCCGAGCTATCGAGCGAGCTACTTCGATTTCTAACTGGGAGGGTTCTGATGCAGATTCAATGCGTTGCAGAAGTTCGTCAATTTGTGTTAATATATCGAGAATTCCTTGACCCTTTTCTGTTGTCAAATGTTTGGCAATATCTTCAAGGTCATCCCTTGCTCTTTGAAAGAGGATACGATAAGTTTTCACCAAAGTGTCATGATCTAACGATGCCATCTTGGAGTGCTCCTTTAAGTCCAACTCGCCAACACTGGAGGAGAGGAGTTGTTGACGAATGTTTTCTGTTCATAGATGTTT
>JBHLPI010000147.1:0-3824 GCA_048939595.1 Promethearchaeota archaeon
TGTGAGGATTGTGGGCTTGAACTCCAAGTCGTTGCTGAATGCACGGAATGTGAAACAGAAGAAGGCACTTGTGGCTGCCAAGCTCCTTGCACCTTCGAATGTTGTGGAAAGCCCCTCACTCTCAAGAAGTAACTGGGCTCATCAGGTTAAACTCGAGGGATTTCAGGGTTTGAGATAAGCCCATCCCTCTGCTTGTTTCTTTACTAACTCTCCCACTCCTGAGGAGACGAACCCAACGGCACTCATCATATCGTCTTTTGATAATTCGAAAAGGGTTAGTGAGTTTTCACAAAGTACAAATTGAATACCCCGATCAGCGAGGGTTTCAATCGCCTCTTGCTCTGCTTCTGCAGAACGTTGAAAGAGCTTTACTCCTGCTCCATTGACTACGCATTCGATTTGAAGTTCTTCATCATCCAAATCATTGAGCAGGCTGCGTATGTTAGTCAGAGTGAGTTTCAACCGGAAATTACTACCTTCATCAAGATGAAAGAGGACATGATAGCGTGCCATTATCAAATACTCCAATACTGTTTCACAGTAACTCAGTTCTGTTGGCAAGTATTTGTGTTTTACTCGTAATTATGTGAGAGGAGAAAAGCTAAGGGGAAAGGACACCAAACATCTTGTGGTGAGCTTATGACAGTGGGCCGATTTCAGGTCATGGCAGTGTTACAGGCTGCACGAGCACACATCCTTGGCTTAGAAATATCCTCCGCGAAAAGCTGGGGCTTAAATCGGGCGATATTCTATGCAGCTGCAAAGCGAGGATTCAAAGGGCCAAAACCTGTCAAACGTACTCGAAGTGAAGTTAAGAAAAAACCCATTACGGAAACCCCTGAGGCCTATCACCTTGGAAGTGAAATGGCATTCAAGGCACCCCAAGATGAAGGTCCAGTATATTTTACGATTGGTGGGAAGGTCCAGACTGAAGACGAATTTACTCGTCAAATTGAGAGCAGGTTTGGTTCGGCTTTTGACCAGGCCTGGCATGAGGCATTAGCATATGTGAGCACATTCGAAAAGGAGACACTTCTCTCGCAAACTGGCTTTTTTAATTCAGTCTATAAGCCACGCCGCGATGAATTAGCCTTAAAATGGTCGAATTTGTGAAAAAAGAAAAAAGGAGATGTCCTCTGGAATAGAGGACACGACTCTTCGATTATAGCGTGGACACTTAAGCGGCTCGTGGGTCTTGACCAGTCGCTCCTGAGATTAATAGTTCAAATCCTGCAAGGATGAGACCAAAGCAGAGCATCCAAAGTGTAAAAGCAAGACCCCAAATGGGATATGCGATGACATAGAAACCCAGGACCATGAGGATGGGACCCAAGATGATAAGGATCACTCGATACCACCCCGGTGCTTGTGAAGCAGCAATACCCATCATAAGGCTTGTTAATCCATAGAAGATAAGTCCAAAGGACATCAGCCAAAGGATCATAACAGCAGTTAATAGAATTCCGCCTGGTTCAAGCCAGGGTAACGGCGCAAGAATGAGAATAATGATGCCCAAGATGATATTGATGACTCGTAGCCAGCCAGGGAGGTTTCGATTGAATATACCACGAATAATTGCGATTATTCCAATAAGGAGGAACCCAGTAGCAAATAGAAACACTAGGAAGAAGAAACTAGCCACTGGAGGAATGAAAATCAACCAGAAGGCCAGGATAACCGCTATAATTCCAAAGATGATTTTGAGGATTCTTAACCACATAGGACTTGTTTCAGATTCCAATATGAGGCACCTTAGCGCGGGTTTGCTGGTTCGCCTTTTAAATTAATGGGATTCACTACCACATATTATGTTGGGTGTGGCACTGACCAGCTGGTTACCTTTTCTAGACTAGCCAATGCACCTTGTGCTCCCTTTTTAATAACGGAGTTAATTTCTCAAATCTTTTTCAATGGATGAATGGTCCTCGGTTATTCTTTTCCCATTGCCGATGGCTGTTGCGGAACATATCGTTCACCGGTAAGTCCGGCAAGAATGTAGGCGATGCCCCCCATGATAAGGGCTACTACGATTAATAGGCTGAAAATATTGATTCCAAGCAAGGGAACGACAACGGCAAAGAGAGCCAGGATCGCTTCGATCGCACCGATGATAAATAGTGCCCATCGCTGCCAGTTTTTCAGACGTAGGGATCCCAAAGCATAGACGATGGATACAATTCCATCGATTGCTAAGGCGATACCGAAAATCCATACCAGGAGTAGGGCAGCAAAGAGAGTTAAGTCAAAGAAGAGATAGATTCCTAAAATGATGAGGATTATTCCACCAATAATCATCAGGAATCGCATAGCCCAAGTTCGCTCTTTTTGGATGAATCCACGGTAGATTAATCCAAGCCCGAGAATGGCAATGACGGCACACATGGCGAGAACGAAGATCAGCGCATTCAGGTAGGTAGGTGCAAGAAAGATAATGATGGCAAGTACAATTGCCAAAATTCCAATAATGACTTCTACTAAACGCATCCAAATTGGAATAGCTTCTTTTCCTGTTTCGGCCATGAGGAAACCTCGACTTCCCTCTACTCTTTCTCCTTAAAAACAAAGAGGAAATGGCATAAGCCTCAAGATTCTCTCAATTCATAGCATTCTCAAAGAAAATTAGAACTTGCTCTTCAATAGTCCAAATCCTATAACTTACGATTGCCATTAGGTCCTGCCCCAAAGAAAACCATTTTAGACTCTCTCAGCCCCCTAATGTAGTGAATTGCCACTTCGATTGGAGCTTTGCTTGGATGGGAATCAAATGCGATGGCGAATATCACTGCCAGCAATAACTGGACCATTAATAATACTACTTCTCCTTTGTTTACATCCTATCATTCAAACAGGGTCAAACCCGCATTTGTCTAGCAGGAATAGAACGCAATCCTCTGTGTGGAACCCCACTGGTCCCTATGCGGATAGGGTGATTTTCCACGTCATCTCTGGGGAGGATGACCAAGTTACGGCGCTCCTACAAGGACAGATTGATTGTCTGACAGATAATGTGGAAGAACAATATGTCCCTGACCTTGACCAGGACTCCAATATTCAATTGACCCAGACACCACATTTAGGATTCGGATTCATGGCAATTAATTGTGAAAGGTATCCATTTTCTATTCCCGCATTCCGGCGAGCCCTTGCATTCGCAATTAACAAATCGGAAATTGCGGAAATTATGTGGGGGAATCTAGGGATTCCCGCCGACAACCCAGTTCTTCCTTCGACTGGTGTGTGGCACAACAACCAAACGTATCCTGATTATACAACCTCCAATGTAGCAGCGGCAAAGGCAGAATTGGCTGCAGCTGGTTTTTTTGATCTAGATGGTGATGGCTTCGTCGAAGCTCCTGATGCAAGTGCATTTCTCTTTCAACCATTTTACATCATCGAATCACCACAATGGAGACGGGCACTATCGTCGATGCAATACTTTTGGAATCAATCAGGTATACCCACGAAACCCCAACCACTCCCCTTCGGCATAATTTTAGATTTCGTGTACAGAATTCCTCGGAATTATGATGCTGCTTGTTTTTGTTACGAGTTGAGTCCTAATCCCCTCATCCTCGAAGACTTCATGTCCCAGTACATCCAACACCCCGAACGCAATATACTCAACTGGGCCAACGCTACCTATGATTACTACATCGATCAAATGCTCAACCTACTAAATTATGATGATGTGAGGTTGGCCGCGCATACTGCTCAACAAGTGTTCGTTGAAAATGCGCCGTTGATTGCATTATACACAAATTATGAAGTTAACGCCTATCGGACTAATCGGTGGGAGAATTTCATTGTAATTCCCGGTTGGGGAA
>JBHLPI010000062.1:0-12210 GCA_048939595.1 Promethearchaeota archaeon
CGGCTATGATCCCCATGGTGGCTACGTGGATCGCTTGCTTTTCATCGTGTATCCGCAAGAGGATATAGCCCATGCACTGTTTGCGCTTCAGGCAGGTAGTGTCTCCTCTTATGATGGCTCTGTGCCATACCATTCCGTAGCTGAGTTACAGGCGAATCCAGCTATCGACGTAACATCAGAGTTGGGGTCTCATTTCCGGCAATTCACTTTACAATGTCAGCGGTTTCCAACGAATCTTACAGGGTACCGTATGGCACTTGCCTACGCGGTTAATAAAAGCGTCATTGTTGAGAATAGTCGGGGGGGATATGCCCAAGTGATGGATAATCCCGTACCTATAGCTTTTGATTTTTGGTCTTATGAATCGGAAATGACTTCGCATTTCTATGAGGCGGACATTGCGAGTGCGAACGCGACTCTTGATGCCGCGCATATCATTGATACACCTGATTCGCCGCACCCAGGGTATCGATACTATGATACGGACATAAGTGGGAATTGGACCCTTGGTGACAAGCGAGGTGATGTGTGGGCCCCGAATGGGTTGGAGGTCGAACTCTGGACCCCAGCAGATTATTCTGATTTCACGTTTTACATGGTTTTGTCAATGTTAGCAGGTATGGAGAAGTGTGGCCTTCAAGGCAAGGTAGTAGAGGTCGACTTCAATACCATGATAACCGGGTTAAGAACCGGTGAATTTAGCATTGCACATTTTCTGTGGACCATTGATCCTCCAGGAAATCCAATTCTCCTTTATGACAACTTTTTCTCTAAAGCCTCGAACAACCTCTTTTTTTGTCGGTTCAATCACACTGGCTATGATTACAATGTTTCCAAGATGATGGAAGCACCAACACGACTCGAAGCGCGGAATTGGGCGTGGAATTGTTGCCGGATACTGTTAGCGGAGATGCCGATGATCGTTGGGTATAATGATGAAAACATTCATGCCTACCGGACAGATTTTTGGGAAGGTTATGTAAACTGGGTATCCCAAAATCGAATGGGGGGCAACCCCTACACCTTTGAACACATCAGGTTGCGAGAGGAAGCTGGAGGACCTTTTGGCTGCATTCCAACTGAATATGTGACCGTTCTATCTGAAGGGATGGTTTCCACAAACCCAATCATAACTGATTCAGAGTATGCCTATACAATATTCAATCTCATCTATTCGAAACTGTGGCGAGTCGATCCGCTAGATGTCTACTCCTATGAGGCACCAGATCTTGCTTATGCCTGGAATCTTGAACCTACCGTTGCATCCGGTGATATTCAAGAGGGGATGCGGTACACGTTTCAATTATACGAGAATGTAACGTGGCAGGATGGGACACCTTTTACTGCAGAAGATGTGCAGTACAGTTTCATGAACATCCATCCTCACGGAACGCATACCGCAGCAAAGGTTGCGAATATCTACCGAGTCGACACACCAGACGAATATACGGTTGAAATCTATTCGAATAAGACCGGGTATCTCGAATTTTCGAAATCCACGAGTGTGCTGATTCTCCCCAAACACATCTGGAGCACTTATGAAACAAATAACTTTACTTGGAATCCGGAGACACCTGAAGACCTCACTGGAACGGGCTGCTTCCAGTGGGTCACTCGACTTGTTGGACAATATATCGTTTTAGATCGGTATCCGGATTGGCACTTTGCCGTTGAACAACCAGATACCCGCACACCATGTCCACCCCCTGGTCCTTCGTCCCTACTTTATTTGATAATATATGTAGGGATTTTAATTATCGTTTTACAAGTAGTCGTTCTCGTTCTTATCCTCAATCGGCGAAGACCTAGAAAAAGGAATAACAAATAGTAGAAACCAGCTGTAGTCTAACTTTTCTGTTTATATCGATTTGGCTCATCGAAATAGTCCATAGCACGTACAAACGTGTGGAAGATGGCCTGGTGAATGACATCTTCTGGGATATAATAGGAGTCTCCAGCTTTCAATCGCTTGGATTGGTCACCTATGGTTAGGGTCATTTCACCTTCTATAAGTATGCCGTATTGTGCTTTGTGGGCGTGGGGTGGAATGGTTACTCCAAGTTGGATTTCGAAGAAGACGATTTGGAAGGTGTCTCCTTGTGCGAGCCAGGCTTCAATTCCTTCGATATTAATATCAACTTTGGGTAGTGCTTTAATGATATCAGGATAAGTGCCTTGTGTCATTTTAATTGCTCCTGAGAGGTTAATCGATATAGGGATCGTCTAGGTTGGGGAGTGTAAATCCTACGTCAGTGGCAAGGTCTTGTATAGTTTGTGCAGCACCAAGCCAATCAATTATCCAGTCTCCTTGTTCGGATAGAGTGAGTTGGACATCAGGGAGGTCACCAATGAGATTGTGGTCCATTTCGATGACATCCTGGTATGCACCAACTAAGGCGATAACAAGGTAATCGTCCTCGATTGAGGAGATGTCTCCAACGGGAAATCCTCCGAGTGTGTGTTTGTGTTGAGTGGTGAGGGGAAAGCCATCCTTAGTGAATAGGCGTCGGTCACTGAGTGGTGGTGTGTAGTTGGAAATTTCGCCATCACTATCACAGGTGATGTCTGCGAGCCGTACTAGCGTAGCAGGTTGTGTGTGAAGACTAGTAATGGGGAGGATTGGGAAATACTGACCAACGAGAACATGATCGCAAGCGCCATTAAAGACAGAGAAATTCCCCTGGATTATATATTCAGGACATAGTAGGTCTTTTGCTAGTGGATCAGTCAAATAGTCTTCATAATTATCTAGGTTTACGAACAGTTGACGTAGCTGTGTTTTCACCCATCCAGTGAGCTGTTCATATTCTCGGATTTGGTCCAAGGTTTGATATTTGGAAGCCTGTTGTTGCCAGTACTTCCAGGCTTGGAGGATGGTTCGGGCATCCTGGGCTTTTTTCGTTTCTTCTAGAAGATGCAGAGAAGGTACTTTCAGTGTTTTAGGGAATATTCGCCGCAGTTCAAAGGCGCGGACCACTAGAAGTGCATAAAGTGCTGTAATTACGCGACCGGATTCAGTCATGATATCGGGTTGGGGGTAGCGTTCATCAAGGATTTTCGTGAGTGCTACAATGATGGCTGTCGCATCGGCGTGGATGGAGCCAGGAGTGAGGTGCCCATCGTAGTTAATGGGGAGTCCTCCTCCGACATTGATGACTTTGAGGTCTGTGAACCCTTCATCGTAGAGGTAGGTGTAGACGTACGCGATGTATTCAGCGAATGCATAGATATTGCCAAGGACCTGAGAGCCTGGATGGGCATGTAAAGCTACGACAACTGATTCAGCTTTATGCTCTTTGAGAAGGTTAACTGTTCTGAATAAATCTTCAACACTTAAGCCAAACTTGGAATGGCGTCCAGCAGACGACCCCCAATGGCTGATAATCGAGACATAAGGTTTGATCCGAAGAGCGAGTTGCATTTTATCTCGTGGAAGCAAGTCGAGGGCTAGTTGTGTTTCTTTGAGGGATTCCACAGAAATCCAAAGATTGTATCCATCTTGAAGGGCTTGACGGACAATCTCGATGTATTCAGTGTCTTTTACTCCATTACACATGATTAGCCGTTGTTTTTGATCGTTGAGCTCTTTTAAGACAATAAATAACTCTGACTTGGTACCTACTTCTAGCCCATAATCAGGGTTGAATTTGAGTACCTGTTCTATGACTTGTTTCATGGGATTTACCTTGAGTGGGTAAACCACCCGATATTTTCCTTGGTAATGATGCTCACTCATGACCTCTGTGTAGATTTTGGAGACCTTCGTTATCTGTGAATTGATTAGCTGCGGAATTCGAAGGGTAAAGGAAGGTACTCGGGTGTACCCCTTGCCTCGGACACGTTTTCCGACCTCACGAATTACCCTTTGCAGACTGATATGGGTTCCACTAAGCGTGATGAAGAGGTTCCCTTTGCTATCAATGTCGAGAAAATGGAGGTCTTCTTTGCCTACACCATATACAAATCGGGAATCGTCGAGTGTCCATTTCACATCTATCGCCGTTCAATGGCTAAGGAGTAAGATGTAATAAACCATTCTGCATGAGAGTTCTTCGAGGTTGCCGGAGCACTCGTGGCTTTGATTAACCTTGTTTGTTTAGAGAATCGAGTTTTTCCTTTATACCAGGGAACTTGGGGTCGATTTGGAGAGCCCGTTGAAGATATTTGACGGCTTTTTGTTTTCGACCAGTTCTTTCAAAGGTTAGTCCAAGTTGATAGCAGGCTTCTACAAAGTCTGGATCAATGGTTAGTGCTTGCTCAAAGCTTCCGACTGCTTCGTCATAGCGGTTAAGGGCGACCATACGGGTGCCTTTATTGAACCAGGCAATAGCAAATGAGGGATCCATTTGGATCGCTCTTTCAAAACATTGGAGGGCTTCGGTTTGACGATTAAGTTTAGACAGTTCCATTCCACGGTTGTTCCAAGCAATTGCGAATTTAGGGTCAAGGTGAGTGGCGTTTTCAAAGCATTCGAGCGCATCTAGGTGTCGTCCAAGCTTACTAAGTGCCTGTCCTTTGCTGTTCCATGCTCGCGCGTAATCCGGGGCCAACCCAATCGCTTTATCGTAGCTTTCAATGGCGGCTCGGTATTTTCGGAGTTGGTAAAGGGTTACTCCGCGATTATACCACACGTTAACTCGCTGGGGTTCGGATTCAAGGATTTTATCAAAACAGTCGAGAGCGTGTTTGTATTTACGTTGGCGGATGTATTCGACCCCTCGATTGAATAATTCACTGATATTTGCCTGATTCGGGGTTGTCCGACTAGACAAACGCAATCCTCCCTTGAGTCTCATCTATTTCTTTTTTCGAGGCTAAAGCCTTTTGGCTTGTGTGGAGTTTTCATTTCGTAGTTACTCTATGTTGAGAAAAGACTAATCGTTCCAAGTCTTGTCGTGTGGCTTTTGCCAAGTTAGTACAACCCAAATCCTGTACATTAAATGCTCCAGCGGCATTTCCCCAGGTGGCAGCTTGTACAATGTCTTTGTCATTCAGATAACTCGCTAAAAATGCACCAGCAAAACTATCTCCTGCCCCAGTAGCATCGATTTCCTGGACACTATAGCTGTCAATATGTTGGATCTTTTTTTCATGAAACACCATACACCCATTAGGTCCTTGAGTAACAACAACTAGAGGAACCTGGATCCCAAGCTGTTTAATGGCTTCTGTGGAATCAGCCGTACCTGTTAAATATGTGGCTTCTTTAGCATTTAGAAACAGAATATCCAGATAAGGAAGCTGTGGCACGATTTTATCACGTAGTCTTTGTGCTTGATGAAAGATGGTCGTCATGCTCAGGATAGGACCTTTGCGGTAGGCTCGTTGGATAAGGGCTCTGAGCAAGTACGGAGGTAGGATTCCGAGGTGAATGGCCCGTGTTTGTTTGAGTAAACGGGTGAAATGTCGAAATGATAATTGGTTTCCTACGCCAAAATGAAGATTGTAATTAGTCATTGTGCCATTTGATGCGAAATCAGCCCAGAAATGGGAGGAACGCCCCTGGCGATGAATGACCCCTGATAAATCAATGTTCTTGGATTCGAGTACACGAATAAAGCGTTGAGGAAAATCATCACCAATTGCAGAAACAATGGCTACTTTTCTGCCCATTGTGGCTGCAGCTAGAGCTACATGGGCAGCTGAACCACCTAAAACTGGCTTGGCCTCTATACCTTTGAATGAAAGCTCATCAATTGCGAGTTTTCCTGCAACAACCAGATCGAATGTCACAGATATGCGAACCTCAAACTTGGCTATAAGAGCTTTCCGAATGCCTAATCTGTCTACTGATGGATTTAGCTGGGTTTCGATTTAAAGGAGCTCTTCAGTATTCGTGTTGGTCTCACCACAATCTTAAATTTCTGTTTTCCCCTCGACTTTAAAGGAGAACAGATTGTATTCGTATAGGTGATTGTATGCCCATTGGAGATTGGTATATTCCTGAAGGGAAACTTGGGAAGGAAGTGAGTAAACTCGTTCCTGGTGAAGATACGATAATCTATACTTCTCAAATTTTTGTGGAAACCGGAGATGAAATTCGAGGTCATGTCCTCAAAGTGGGGCAAATTGCTGTTACCAATCGTGGAATTGCATTTTATGCCAAGCGAAAGGGCCTGACAGGTGGTCTCATTTCATTTCGAGGTGGACCCATTACGGAATACATCCGGTATGACCAGATTGCCCATATTGACAGCCAAAATGACCGGGTGATAATTCATGTTTCTCCTGATATTGATGCAGAGGATAAAGAGGAAAAATGGTTTGAGCTGGTTGTCGTCCAATCTAAACCGTATGAGACAAAAAAAGGCTTTGAAAGACGAAAGAACCAGTTTAGCTCAGTCCTGGAACACGCTATGTATCGGTACCGTACTGGGCAAGCTCGACCTGATTTACCAAAAAGTCGAAGGCAAAGACAGCCAGATACCACTCGAGTACGAGCAACACCTCAACGTGTCCGTCGTAGACGTGTCCAATATTGTCCGAAGTGTGGAGCATTCTTAGAAGAACCTGAAGCCTTTTGTGAAGTGTGTGGAACGCCTTTACATCCGCCTGATTGAAATTGTTCTAGGTAATTCGTCCCCGAACTCGATCGATGGCATAAAGGGCGATTCGCTCGAAGATTGGTTCAATATTTACGCCATCTTTGGCACTAGTCTCCATGAATTCAGCACCGAGTTGACGACCCATTCCAATACCCTCTTGTTCGGATACCACGCGTTCTTTTTCAAGATCAATTTTGTTACCGATTACGATTTTCAGAGCTTCACCTGCATGGCGGTCAACTTGTCTTGACCAAGTGGGAAGATTATCGAAACTTTCACGATTAGTGACATCATAAACCATGAGGGCGCCAATAGCACCAACAAAATAGCGTTCTACAAGGTTACGGAATCGTTCTTGGCCTGCGGTATCATAACAGAGTAGGCCAATCTTTCGTCCTTCTACCGTTACAATTTTCCGAAACACATCAGTTCCGATCGTAGCTTTATAGGATGCTTCGAAAGCACCGGTCACATAGCGACCAACAATGCTGGTTTTGCCAACTGCAGCGTCACCAACAGCTATGACCTTTAAGGAAACATCTGCTTCGTCATTTAGGCTACTCATGCTTCGGTCATCCCCACACACAAAGGGTTTCAGTGTTGCCTATACATTTTTGCTATAAGAAGTTTTCACACAATTCGGGAATCGAGGAAACGAAAAAATTAGAGGTCCAGGCGGTAGAGGTTGACTCCATCTGCTCCATGGACGAAATTAAATTTCAATCCCTGAACAATTCGTAGCATCGGAGTGTTCGTTACGTTAACTAGCGCAAATAATCTGTATAATCCCTCGCTACGTGCAATTTCAACTAATTTCGTCATCATTTTCGTTCCGAGCGTCTTGTTCTGAAAATCGTCGCGGACTAAAATTGAAACTTCTGCTGTTCCTGAATTCTTATCGATAAAGTACCAACAGTCACCGATGATTTCGGGGTTCCCTATTTGATTCATGTATTCGCCAACAAGACAGAGGTTGCCTGTATCAATGCAACCTTTTATTGATCGAAGCCATTCACGTGCATCAGTCCATCCAAACCGTTTTCGTAAAGATTCGTTTGAAGACTGTTGATACAATTGGTCTAAACGGTCATATTCATCGAAGTTAAGGGGCCGAATCTGGATGCAGCAGCCATCACTGAGTTCAGCTTGACATTCAAACTCAGGAGGATAGAGTCCACCCATGGGATAACCTCAGAGGGTAAGCAGGGTATATTGGGGAATTAAGCCATTTAAACCATAACGTTTGCAAATTGCACCGTGATTTGTTGTTAAAATCTAGCGATTGGTATCTACTATGAAAACCGAAACCTTCTTCTTTGGCAACCAAAAAATTCACTTGGTGATTTTTTTGGAAGTTAAAAAGGCTATTGAAACTCGTCGTGCCTACCGGGCTCTTGAACCTATTGATATCACAGATGAGCTTATTAGGGATCTTGCATCCAGTGCACAACTTGCTCCATCGTGCTTTAATTATCAACCGTGGCGGTATGTCTTTGTGCGGGATGCAAAAACACTGACCAAAATATTCGAGTTCATGTCTAGTAACAATGAGTGGACCCGGGCGGCTTCTATGATCATTGCTGTTTATTCTGAAAAAAGTCTGGATTGCACCCTTCCTGGACGCGATTATTTTCTTTTTGATACGGGAATGGCAACCGCCTTTATCATTCTCCGTGCGACCGAAAAGGGATTGGTTGCACATCCAATTGCAGGGTACAAACATGATGAGGTCAAAGGTCTTCTCGGAATACCTAGGGAAATGACTCTGATAACTCTCGTTATTGTTGGAAAGCATTCAGCAACCGCTACCACACTTTTAACCGATAAGCAGGTTCAGATTGAAAAACACCGACCTATTCGCAAAGATTTAGGTGAGTTTGTTCAGATCATCTAACTAGACGCTTTAGGGGAGTTAACTAAGTTCGTATGTAAGGCGAATCGTGCCTTTCCCCTTGGCCTTTCGTTTTATAATTCGGAGTCCTTTAAGTTCTCCAGTCCGTTTTACATGCGTTCCTGCACAAGGATACTCATCATACCCTTTCACACAAACAAGGCGTACTTGTTTAACTGATATCGGGAGTTTATTTAGGTCTGACCGATCTGGACCCATGCGCTTGGGGAGTTCATCTCTTGGAATAGTGTCGATAATTACTGGGATGTCTTGTTGAATCATGTCGTTTGCTGCCCTCTCAATTTCTGGGAGATCTGATGATTGAAAGGTTGCGGGGTGAAAATCAATATGAGAATATGTTTCCCGAATCTGGTTTCCTGCAGTATGAGCGTGGAATTGGTCAAAAACGATTCGACTAACGATGTGTTGGGCGGTATGCATACGCATGAAGGCGTATCGGCGATCCCAGTCAAGACGAAGATAGACTTCTTCATCGACATCTGGAATAGGACCGTCTAGATGATGTAGGATTCGGTTTCCCTGTTTTTGGACAAAAGTGACAGTAGCTGTACCTTTTGGTGAATCAAGGGTTCCGGTATCTGAGGGTTGGCCACCCCCCTCAGGATAAAAAATTGTATCAGCTAACACGACTTTGTTATCAATCACTTCGAGTACAGTTGTGGCGGTTTCTTGGAGATAACTATCCTCCATGTAGAGTAATACTGTTTTGACCAAATTTTTCACCTCAACTATTTTTACTATAGGGAGCGCATGAATTTCTTTCCAGAAATTTCATCGGGGCTAATTAATATGATGCGTACTGATTTCAGTTCCTCATCGCGATTTCTTCCTGGTTTTTTCATATAACTTTCAAATCCTTCGGGAACACGATATTTATCGATATGTAATTGCAGGTAAGGTATCATTTCTTGTTCCTTTGTCAGAATTTTACTGGTTCCTTGGATGACGACACTTTTGTACATTGACGCATCGGATAAAGATTCATCAACTTCGAAACAGACACGTGGATTGGCTGCTAACGCCTCGATCTTTTTACCCTTTGTGCAAGAATGGATTGCGATTTTGCCTTGATGATAAACATATCCAACAGGTATAACGTAAGGTTCATTATCGATTAAAAGTCCAAGGCGACCAAAACGCGCACACATAAGGAATTGGTCGATTTCGGCTTTAGTCATTGTTCCTTTGCTTTTAGACATTCGTATGTAAAACCTCCAGTAGACATCATCTTGGATTCAGTTTGTTTATCTTGATAACAATCATCTAGCATTTAAGTAAGAAGTTACTGCAATATCTTGCTTTTTTCAAGGTGTATATAATGGATCCATTGGACAAGAAACTGCTCTGGGAACTGCACGAGAACTGTCGTGTTTCATATCAAAATCTATCGCAAATTCTTGGAATTTCAGCGAATGCCGTCAAGAAACGAGTCGCAAAACTCATCGACACAGGAGTAATCTATAAATTTTCAGCCATGCTTTCGCTAGATTACTTACAATCCGAGGTTCTATATGCGCTAGTATATACTGACGGTTATGAAAACACTGATGAGTTCATCAAGAATCTCGGCAGTAATCCAATGGTCCATGTTGTCGGGTCCATCGCTAGTGGCGGGGGAGGTGCATACAATTTCTTTGCGCAATATATCGGATCTCAAGGCCTTGCCGAACTAGGCAGATTTGTTCGCACATTAGACCATGTTACACGAACGGAATTATTTCCATTGTTAATACCCAAAGATCATCGAGGAGTTCAAGCGCTTCCAATTCGGGGAAAAGAAGAAGGAGGCACTTTTTCAAAAACAGAACTCAAAGTACTCCGATGGCTAGTGGAGGACCCGCGGATGTCTATTAGTGATGTGGCTAGTCGTACAGGACTGACAGCACGGCGGGTAGGACGAACAATTCAACAACTCATGGATAAAGGGATTATGTTCTCGGTCCGGTGGAATCTTAGTGCGGGTGGATATGATCAAATCATGGTCCGTACGCTAGTAGATGAAAAGAAAATGGCTGTAACAGAAGTAGCTGAATGGGTTCGTGAGAGGTTTCCCACTCAGTTTTGGTTACCATATATTTCTGCTGATGAACCGATTGTCTTTCTGAGTTTTGTTGTCCAAAACATGCAGGAAGCGAATCATATTGCACAGACTCTCAAGCAGGCTGATTTTGTAAAATCAACCATAGTTTCTGTGCGTTTTCAGGAATCGAAGTTTCCGTGGATGGGTCATACGATGATTCAGGATATGGTTCGAGAAGCTGGATTCTACGATGATTAAGGAGTAAATTAGAGTGCAGTGGTTAATCTTCATGCAATGGCTGATGATTGGCTTCCTACTCATTATCTTCTTTGCGTGTTTGCTTATCCGGGTTGTCCGCCGGTATCGGAAATTTCCAATCCCCTCGTGTTTTACAAGACTAATTGACAACCCCTGGCGTAGGCGATTGGTCCAGAAACCAAGTACAGTTGCAGACCAAGTCTATCTAAAGCCAGGAATGGTTGTGGTTGAGATTGGTCCTGGGAAGGGGAGTTATACTTTGGAATTTGCTAAACGAGTTCTTCCTGATGGCAAGGTCTACGCTGTGGATATTTCGAAGTCGGTAATAATACGATTGAAACAACGGGTGGCGCAGGAGAAGATCCTGAATATCATTCCTCAGATTGATAATGCCCATTCGTTCTCTTTTGCGGATGAAAGCATTGACCGTGTCATAGCTATTGCGTGCCTTCCTGAAATACCTCAACCTGTTAAAGTATTACAAGAAATTCATCGTATCTTAAAGCCAGATGGGCTTGTGTCTTTAAGTGAGCTTGCCCCAGATCCAGACTATCCTCGTCGGAAAACGACGAAGCGATGGGCAACAGAAGCTGGATTCACTCTCCATTCTGAGTTCGGTAACTGGTTCGTGTATCAACTGAATTTCAAGAAAGCTTGACTAAGCTTGACTAAGCTCGACTTATAATCTGTCATTAGCAGTATAGAATTTGTATACTGTACTCTTATTTAGCGGATTGCGGGTTGCGGTTGAAGCCAGAGAAATTGTTGCTGAAAAGTTGCCGGTTGTCCTTCAAGTGCGAGTTGGCGTTTATGCTCTTGCCACTCTCGTTCTGCAGTGGTCACTAGAGTCATTCGGGTGTGTTTGAGAATAATTTTCTTATCGGTGATTTGGTCGATAAATTCAGGCGGCACGAGTGGATCGATGTCAGCCCTGATACCTAGTTTCTCAAAGTTTTCTTCGAAGAAACCACCCTTTACGATAAACCAGGGACGTGCTTTCTCGTCAAAAATGACATCACGGAATTTGCCTAAGGTGTTGTCATCACAGTCAACGACAGAGTACTTACCTAAATCGGAGAGTAATTTTTCATTCTCACCAATTTTCACAGGTTCACTAAGTTTCTCATAAGGAATCTTCAAGTGAAGTTTTCCAGGTTCATAGCGGTCAATCACTTCAAGAGGAAAGAATGGATCGATATCAGCCTTTGCACCGATGCGTTCAAGAAATTCTTCGATGCGCTTAACACCCATTACGATGCTTTTGAAGATGACTTTCCCATCAATAAATTGAAAGTGAAAGTCGATAACGCGTCCAATTGCTTCGCCGTTGCTGTCAACAATTTCTTTATTCTTCATGTCCGAGAACCGAACTAAAGTAACATTGAACATAACAAATCCCGCGTCCCTATGAATGGATGAATCGTAAAAATCTAGTGGGGCGTGTTTTCTTTATAAGCGACACTCACGTTGCTTCT
>JBHLPI010000148.1:0-3795 GCA_048939595.1 Promethearchaeota archaeon
CTCGAACCTGAATTTGTTGTCACTGATGAACCGGTTGCGATGGTAGATGTGTCAGTTCGGGCGCAGATTCTGGAACTCATGAAAGATCTACAGGATGAATATAGCCTGACGTATCTTTTCATCTCTCATGATCTTGCCACTGCAAGGCATATCTGTGACCGGATTGCTATTATGTATCTGGGGAAGATTGTAGAGATTGCTGATAAAGACCAAATCTATACGGATTCTCTTCATCCATATGCGGTTAGTCTGATGGCGGCAATACCTGTGCCCGACCCCAAGGCGACGATAGGAGAGGAAATTCCTAAGGGGGAGATTCCCAGCCCCATTAATCCTCCCTCTGGATGCAACTTCCATCCTCGATGCCCTAAAGCCTTCGAACGATGCCCGATGGAAGAACCCGAACTCCGCGAAGTAAAGAAGAAACACTGGGTAGCCTGTCATCTATATGATTAATCTCTCTCCCCCCGAATCGAAAAAATGGCTGTTCGTATTCAAGGGATTGTCTTCAACACCGTGTGTTCGTCATTAGACGCTTAAGATTTGATAATGTGAAGGCAATTTGTTGGGCATCGATGAACACAAGCATTGCAGTTGACACAGTGGCGGGGGTGAATTAGATCCGCCTTGCGTCTTGTATTATCTAACTGGTAGACATTCACTGGACAGACTTGTACACACATCCCACATCCATTACAAAGCTCCATATCCTGCGTGATGCGTCCATAGGGTTGAAGTGGATATTTTCCAGTGAAGAAGGGCATTTCTGAGTAGCCTCGGCTATAAAGAAGACGTCCGAGGTCGCTGGGTAAGATTGGAGTCATTCCGTTGAAATCAACACTCAAGACGAGTAAAATAAGAATCGCTACAAGAAGTTCCCATGGCAGGCCTAGCGGGCTCCCTGTGGTAGAAAAGGCTACAAGTAAGATGACAAAAATGGAACATATACCATACACCAGCATTTTCACGAACCCAGATCGACTCGGGAGATATGGAGACAGAAGATAGGCCCCGCAAATAAGCAGCCAAACGAGTCCCAGGGTCGTGACAAGTCTGAGGGGCGCAAAGAGTAAGCTGAGGGGAATCATAAGGAGCGAAATCATAATCGCGTACAGACTTGCCATTTCTAAACGACGCGCTACCGGAAACCGCACTGTTCGCATGGGCAGGGTCTTCTTCTCTCCTTTCTTCAAATAGGCTGGGATATCTGTGGCATTCACGGGTCCAAATTGGGCGGTCCATCCCGTCTTTTGCTTAATCACATCAGGATCAACGCCTGATGCTGCTAGTTGTGGAAGAATCAGATGCCGGTGTCGCACCAACTTGTTGATTCCACTCAATTTTATCGCCGCGATGACTGAGTGCGCTGTAAAATCACCTCCACACGCCGCGCACCAGACATTGATACCCCGCGTTGGCGCTACCAGCACATAACAATCGATCTTCGCTTGTTGGAGTATTTTCAGGACACGGCGAATTGTCAAATCATAATTGCAGGTGACCAGAACAGGGCTTTCGATTGAGGGGTGTCCCACGGTGATATACCCTGGTGCGGTAGGAACACTTACCCAGCGAAAAAGGGTTTCAGCCATATATTTAATCCGTGATCCTAGTTGAATCGTTGGATACAGACTAGCAGATTCTGCTGCAATTCGCCATTGGGGCTGTTTGGTCGCGACAAGTAAAACAAGTGAATCCAGTAAATACCGCTCTTGTATCGTGATTTGAAACCCGAATATTCTGAGTTTTTTTTCTAACTCCTTCATCCGATGAGTCGTTGTCTGACTCAACAGAAAGGTGAAAGTGGTAAGGGGTACACGTAACATATAGTACGGAAGCATTTTCCGAACCGACCGGGGACGAACTTCATCCATAATGATTAAGCGACCATTCGGTCGAAGAAGCCGCCACGCTTCCCGAAGTGCATAGGCTTGTTCAACCTCCGATAATTCACTCAGCACTAAGGTAGCAATTACCACGTCAAAGGACGCATCAGGAAAGTGGTCAATTTCAGTCAGGTCCAATTCCCGAAATTGCACATTATTGACCAGGTGAGCTTTCATAGCCTTGGCTTGTGCCAGCACAATCATAGAAGGCGACCGATCAATTCCAATCACCCGTGCCCCTTTCCGAGCACACAATAGCGCCAGCGTCCCGGTCCCACTCCCAATCTCAAGAACGTGATCAGATGAAGAGATGAACTCATGGGCAATCCGCTCTTTTAACTTCGAATCAACACCCAGTGTAAGAAAGTTAACCCCCTGGTCATAACGCCACGGCGCCGACTCCAACAATTTCATAAGCACAGCCGTTGACGCAGCAAACGCCTCCTAGTCTTCCAATCAAACACAGGGCATCTAGATAAAAAAAGCCTAGCATGCAGAACAAAAGTCGTCGTCTACCTCAACAGTAATCATCAACACCCATGGTTCCCAGATGATACACCAAAACTCCGTACCCTACAAATCGTCTCCCACGGTATTACCTCGGGGATACTTTAGACGAAAATGATTTCAAAGCTTTATGTGTGAACTAGGAGTAAATGCCAAGTGCTTTGTGGTTGGCGACAATTTTATCAGCGAGTTTGTCGAGTGCTTGGAAATCAGAATTCTTAGGATAACCTTTAGCGATGACGGGATCAAGAATTTCGACTTTAAGGTGGGGAATCATCGCCGCGAGTTGTTCAACCATTTTTCCGCCCCACGCATATGAACCGATGATCGATGCGTATCGTGTTTTGGGACGCAGCGCATTGGCGAGGATTGTAGCATACGCGACGAGGGGATGAGGCCCGGTTAGTACAGTTGGTGAGCCTAAAACGATAGTGGCTGCGTCTACGAGGGCCATGGCTAGTTCTCCTATATCGGTGGCTGTTAGGTGGAAGGGTTTTACCGTGACACCGCGAGTAATCAGCGCATCAATAAAATAGCTGACCATTTTTTGGGTGCTCCCCCACATGGAGACATAAGGGACCACGACCTCATTTTTTACAGCATCCGAGGTCCAGTCCTTATAGGCATCGAGGATGAAGTCGGGTCGATTGTACAAGGGGCCATGGCTTGGTGCAATGAGCTCAATCTCGAGGGCGGCGAGTTTTACTAAGTGCTTTTTAATTTGGGTGCGGAAGGGCATCATGATTTCAGCGAAATATCGTTTAGCCGCACGATAAATGGCAGGTTCGTCTTCGGCATATAAGCTGCTGCTTGCGATGTGAGAGCCGAGAAAGTCGCAGGAGAAGAGTATGCGTTCTTCTGGTAAGTAGGTGAGCATGGTTTCAGGCCAATGGACCCAGGGCGTGAAGATGAATTCAAGCGTTCGCTTCCCCAAGGCTAGTTTTTCTCCATCTTCAATTATCTTGAATCTTGATTCTGGAAGACGCAACGCATCCATGAGGATGGATTGACATTTGCTATTAGTAACAATCTTAGCGTCAGGAAAGTGCTCAAGAATGTCGGGAAGGGTACCTGAGTGATCTTGTTCAGCGTGGTTTGCAATTACATAGTCGATCGACTTAATTTTGAGTTCTTTGAGATTGTCTAGCAATTCCTGTTTCTTTCGGGGATCAACCGTATCGATGAGCGCAGTTTTGTCTGTACCCTTAATCAGATAGGCATTGTAGCTTGTTCCATCCGGAAGTGGGATGAGTTCGTCGAAGAGTCGGCGATCCCAATCAACAGCACCTACATAGTAGAGGTCTTTTCTGAGCTTTTGAACAGCCAATAGTCTACCTCCTAAATTGTGGTGTAATCTAGGTAGCTAAAACGCTACCTATCTTACATATTCTCGCGGATTCAG
>JBHLPI010000149.1:0-3788 GCA_048939595.1 Promethearchaeota archaeon
TAGCAGACTTATACAAAGATCAGGACCCCCATCTGGAAATCCTAGTCAGTTCGAGTAACTTTGATATCCAGTCTACCATTTTCAAATACATTGATGGCACGTACAGGCCCATCTTTAACATCTCTGCAGATGACCCCCGAAATGTTGGAGGGGCAGCCTGTGCAGTAGGCGATATCGATAAGGATGGACAGCTCGAATTTGTGGTTACAGAGGAATTTCCTGATTCTGATGGGATATGTCGGGTTCGCCTTTTCGATTGGATAGGCGAAACTTGGGTGAATGTAGCCAACTACGATTTTGCACTCGGGTACCCTATGAATTGGATTTACCAGACTCAAATCATTGATGCTGATAACGATGGAGTCAACGAAATTTTCGTGAATCCAGAACGAGAACCTATCCAGATACTTGAATACATAGATGGTAACCTGGTTTGTAGTTGGAAAGCCCCAGTTCATAGTGACTCAATGTGCGCATCAATCGCCGGTGATATCAACAATGATGGACTCATTGATCTTATTGTATCGGATCCTGTCTTAGACATTATCTATGTCTTCGAAACACAGGGTATTCAGATCATTAACACGTTCAATATCTCCGTTCCTGGACTAGTAGGAGCAGAAGATAATGGCATGGCCATTGGTGATATCGATGGAGACGGCTTAAACGAATTTGTCTACGTTTCAAGAGCCGACAGTTATCTCAGAATCTTCAAAGACAATGAGCTTCTCTTCACACGCTTTATTCAAACAGCAAAAGATTCCTGGGGCTATGAAGGAGCCTACGCAGTAGCAATTGGAGACTACGATAACGACTACAGCCCATAACCGAATAGTAACCACACGACGATCCAACAGAACAAATCGGATCAACCCAGCAATGACTACGAATAACTACTTAAAATTCTGGATCCCTTGCGTTGTCTCCCCCAAATGATTTTCACAGTATTTTTCGTGGTCATATGTCCAATCACCATATATACTGAATAATTGATATCCCGTTAGGGATTTCCAAAGGCTAAAATTCGACGAGTCCATTAATCAAGGCAGCATGAAGCTTGATGGCTCAATGGTAACAACGAATCCCTGTATTCGCGAAGGGCTCCTTTTCGAACAGCTTGCCAAAGATAACGTGCAATGCGGTGTGTGCAACCGTCGCTGTATCATCGCACCGGGCAACCGCGGATACTGTCAAGCGCGAGCTAACATCGAGGGACGATTGTATGTTTTGACCTATGGTGATATCAGCTCGATGAGTGCAAACCCGATTGAAAAGAAACCTTTGCACCACTTCTTTCCAGGTACACGTGCATTGACAATTGGAAGTTGGGGCTGCAATTTTGATTGCGTCTGGTGTCAAAACTGGACCACTAGTAAACAGGCACCAGATCCTCAACGAAGCAACTATCTCGCGCCTCATGATTTTGTTGATGCTGTTCAACAGCGAAATTGTCAAGGAACCAGTTTTTCCTTCACTGAACCCACCACGGTCTTTCTTGAATATTCCCTAGATGTCATGCCCCGCGCCCGTAACCGTGGCTTCTACAACACTTATGTCACCAACGGCTACATGACTGAAGAAGCATTGCGATGGTTAAACGCGGCAGGCCTCGATGCCATGAACATCGACATCAAAGGATGCCAAACAGCCGTTCGAAAATACTGTGGAATTGATGTCGAGAAAGTCTGGCAAACGGCCAAGCGGGCTCTCGAGTTAGGAATTTGGGTGGAAATAACAACTCTAGTGATCCCAAGCGTAAATGACACACCCCACTGCTTATCGCAGATCGCCCACCGAATCCACACGGAGTTAGGGGCTGATGTACCCTGGCATGTAAGCGGCTTTCATCCTGCGTATCGTGCTAAAGAATTTGGATTGACGACCTCAACACCATTGTCAACCCTCGAACGAGCACACACCATCGGGAAAAAGGCGGGTCTCAACTTCGTATATATCGGAAATGTACTCGAACATTCCGCAGAACACACCCACTGTAAGACATGCGATGCCAAACTCATCCACCGATCAGGATATGACATCACCATCACCCATTTGTCCAAAGATGGGACCTGTCAGCAGTGTGGCACCGTCAACCCCATTCTACTTTCACATCCAAATGGTTGAACACCCTTATCCGCATCGCCACAGGATTCCCAGTCTTCGACAAAGTCGGAAAAGAAGCCGCCTGGTAATCACCCAACACCCCAACCAGCCACTTACCCATTTTTCTTAAAAAATCGCTTGAGGATTCATTGGCCTAAACAAAACCTTAATTTTCGACCTCATTACTGATTTCGAATCGGAGGCGATTGGTTCATGAAAAAACATGAGAATATCAGTATACGAACCCATCTGTGGACCGCTGGCATTTTAATCCTTCTTGGAACTATGCTCATCACATTCACAAGCATCGTACACACCAATTGGTGGAACCTCAATCCACTCCCGTCAAATTGGATTGTCGAATCAGACCAATACTATCATGGAGTCCTATCGGTTTCCAACGCCTCCACCGATATAGAAATTAGCTTCTTTACCTCTCCAAGTGCAATAGAACTCAGCGAAATATACACCAACTCTACCCCCATCACAATAACAATAC
This sequence comes from Promethearchaeota archaeon, assembly GCA_048939595.1. Classification (GTDB taxonomy): domain Archaea; phylum Asgardarchaeota; class Hermodarchaeia; order Hermodarchaeales; family Hermodarchaeaceae; genus Hermodarchaeum. The sequence goes on from JBHLPI010000149.1 coordinate 2,603, forward strand.
ACAGCCTATCCAATGGCATCCTATTTCAACTTGTGAACCTCTCGACCCCTCAAGATTATGGACTCCCCTTAGTTGAAGTCATTACTGAGGTAGACATTCACGAGTCATGCACCGTTACCGTCCAGCGAGTCACGACGGACGTCCTATTTGAGTTTCGACTGATTTGGAAATCTCAAATCCTATATACTCCCGCACCCCGACCAGACCACTTCTTCATCGCCTTTTACATTCTCGGCGGAATCTGCATCACAACCGGATTCTTCCTCATCGAACGAACAATCCGCCACTTTTACAAAGAACACAACACGAACTATTCTTCAAAGTTCTGAATCACCTGCGTCACTTCACCAAGATGATTCAAAACTTGAATTCGCATTGCCATTAGTCCGTTCATAGCGTGAACCACACAGGATAGACACTGCCTGAGTGGCTTATCGAAAGGGCTAGTTTGGAGAAAGGGAATGTACCCTGACTAGCGGTATTCCATGAGATCTTTATACAGATTGCAGAAAAACCAGCTAAAAAAGTAGACACCCAAAACAAAATTAAAAACAGAACCTTAGAATCACTAATCTGTTTCATACTAGAATTTTTGGTGTTAAAAGCTGTTTTCCATCCCTTATTCGACACGAGCCCGGTGAATTAGTTTTTAATTAGCGTTCAGTAATCTGTTATTATGACTTCGAGTCCTTTATTTTCAGGTTCCCGCGCATTCGGGTTCTGTCGGCATTTAGCCCACACCATTGGTGAAAGAGTGCAAGGACTAGAGAGTACCATAACAACGAAGGAGTACCTCTGCAATCAATTGATAGAGCAGGGACTTGAGAAAGTTCATGCACAAGCTTTTCCCGTCATTACAAGCCGGCAAAAAAAGGCATACATCACTTTTGGTAACCGCACATGTGAGGGGTTAAGCTTTGGTTTATCAGGAACCACCGAAGATGAGGGAATAACCGGTCCAATGGCCAAGTACACCTCTTGGAACTGGAATCCCACTCCCGAAGAGTTGGAAAATTTCGCAGACAAGATAGTTGTGTTATATACGCGTGATTTTTCTCAAGAAGTGGTCCACGATCTTATCCAAGCCAAGGTTCGTGGTATCATTCATGTGACATATGAACCAAGAATTCCTATTAAGCTTCCAATGGGTTTTATTTACTCAAGTTTGAACACCGGAGATTTTGAT
>JBHLPI010000011.1:0-39584 GCA_048939595.1 Promethearchaeota archaeon
GGAGAGGGAATGGTTTTCTAGGGGGGAGGGAAGTGCCAATATCTATCGCCAAACCCAGTGTTCCCATTTAAAGCGCTCAGTTTTCTTATTTAAAGATTTCATTCTGCGCTGCTTTAAAAACTACTTTACAGCCATAAAAATTTACGGAACCCGGCATAGGGTAAGCGTGGCCTCATAGAACCTCTAGTCAAGTTGGAGGTCTGGGGGCACTGGCATCTTGGGGTGTCGTTGGTAGTAGTCATGGATTAGTTTCAGGATATCCGCAGCTTCTGCGATATTCGAGAACACCGGGAGGTTGGCTTTACGAAATTGCTCGCGTGTCGCTAGATTCTCAAGTGCATAACCAACCGCAGGAACGGCGACAAAAAAGGGCTTATGCAATTCTTTAACGCAATATCGACCTGCTTTAATCATCATGTCCCAGTAGACAGTTGCCATATCCTTGAGATCCATATGGTTGGCCATGAAATGTACATAATGAGGGGCGGCTTCAACGATGATGGCATCAATGTTCTTATCTTCAGCAACGTGGTGAATCGTTTCGACAGTATTTTCTGGATAAAAATAACTAGAGGCCATGTCAACCGGATTTCGGATGTTGGTGCCCACGGCATTAATCACTGTTGACAATGCCTGCACTGTTTTTGAGCTAAGTCGCGGAATATCAAACCCATAATGAGCTAGGGAGTCGGTGCCAGCCACTCCGGCCCCTCCACTAATTGCGATTAAGGCGACGCGTTTACCTGGTGGTGGCGGACATCGAATAAAGGTCACAATAGCATTGACAAGGCGTTCAAAACTATCGACAGTCACTGCACCAGTCTGGTGAAGCAATGCTTGCCAGATATTGGTGGATCCGGCTAAAGCAGCACTATGGCTGGACACGGCGCGTTTTCCTGCATCAGTGGCTCCAGATTTCCAGACAACAATGGGTTTAGTAGGAGCACACTCTGCAATGGCATTCCGAAGTCGCGGTCCATCATGAACTCCTTCTATATACATCCCAATAACTTGGGTCTTGGTATCTTGGTGGAGATACTCGACCAACTCCCAGCTACTAATGTCAGCTTCGTTTCCATAACTAAAGACTTTGCTACACCCCAGTTGGGTTTCAGTAACTGCTAGATACGCATCAATTGCTTTCCCCCCGGATTGGGAGATGAAACCAACAGGTCCTTGGTTGGGCTTCAAATCAGGGCGAAACGCAAAATGAGATTCCGGGCAAGTTAGACCCATGCAATTTGGACCGAAAGCCCGAAGGGAACTCGATTTGATAATCTCAGTGATTTCTTTTTCTCGTTGAGCTCCTTCCTTGGTTCCGAGTTCACTGAATCCACTGGTGAAGATGGTGACTGCTTTTATACCTTTAGCGATGCATTCGTGAAGAACTCTCGGAACGATTTGAGCAGGAACTCGGAGAATTGCATAATCAATCGGATCCGAAATATCACTGAGTGTTTTGAAAAATTTGAATCCTAAGGCTTCATCGATTTTCGGATTCACGGGATAGATTTTTCCAGGAAAGCCATAGTTGAGGAATGACTTAAGCCAATAGAATCCGGCAGATGGGCTAGTGCCGATCAGGGCGACGGATTTGGAATGAATAAAGTCGTCAAACTGCTGGAAGGTCTTTGCATCCATAGGTATCCCAGTGATTGACTCGTGGATAGTCGGAGGGCAATGTTGAACTACTATTTTATGCTTCGCAAGAATCAGGATTCTTTAGAGTCTACGAAGACTTGGGGAAGCGCCCGTTCTACTGCGAACATCACAGCAACACCAATAGCACAAATAAGAGCTGTGCTACTCATAAGAGAAATGGCCCACAGGACAAACGGTTGAGCAAAGAAGATAGTCATCATTGCTGGAATACCTAACCCGATAATGAGAGTGGGGTATAACCAAGCGAAAAACCAATGTGGACAGGTTTTTCGATTCGACACTAACAATCCTGCAAACAGGTTCAGTAGGCTTCCAATTATGATATCGATGGGACCAAAGAAGCTTAACCAGTTAGCTAAGGCACCACCAATGAAGAGAGCCAAGGCCATCGGCCATCCGAGGATGAAGGGAAAGGGTAGAAGAATATCCGAAATTCGAAACTGAAAAAGACCGTAAGCCAAAGGCTGAATCAACCAGGTCAGAACGGTATAAACAGCGGACATAATTGCCATCACGGCAATACTTTGAACAATATTCAATCTTGCTTGTTGCATTCTATTCACCAAGCACCCGGGATTTATTTAAAGCGGAGCACGGTGCAAGGAACCCACCCGCTCGCACATCGCCAAGTTCTTCTACCTTATAATTGCTTTGTCAATATAGCTAGTACTCATAAGAACAAAAGGACTCGATGTTCGCGCCCCAAAATTTGAAGCAAGCTTCTAGTTGTGAACTTCTAACACCCAAAGTGTCTGATTCCTGCTTCATCCCATCGACAAACACCGACTGAGCTACAGGCTCTACTCGCTGTTTCAGCGATGTTGACTAGCCAAGATCCTTGGTTCTTGGATAGCTGGCTAGTACCTCAAACCTGGTTGCGGAACAACCTATTTAAACTTCAAAATCGCCCCCGCCTGACTGTTAAAATCTTCTCTCTTCTTTAGAGAGAAGGAATTAATAGGGAGCCAATGATGCGTAAGGGTGGGTGGTACGGTGCCGGTTCACATTGAAGGCGAGTTGTTTTTTGAAGACAGGAATGTCATCCGGAACCCCGATGACCAATGGTTTACTGAATATCTCAGGCCCTATTATGTCCAAACGGCTGACGGGCAATACCTGTTCGGGAACACACAAGCAGGTCGCCGCCCAGATCGCGCCTTTTATGTGATTCCGAAAGGATACAAGCTAGGTAAGGGTCAACGCCCCTTTGATCGCGAGGTGGGACTCAAACTCTACAATGTTGTCCTCCGATATCTCCAAACAGCGAAAGTTATTGTCCAAGATGGAATCCAAGGTGAGGCTGATTACAAGACGGGGCTCCGCATTATTCTAAGTGTTGAAAATCCTCACACGGCCTATATCACCTGGTTTGGCCGATTGATGGTGTATCCACCTGAACCTAATATGGAAATCAATTGTTGGAACTATATTGTACAAGAACGGCTCCCAGATCCTGTTATTAAAGAAATCCAATCCTTTTGGCCTGACTTCGACCCCGATGAACCTCTGACTCTCTATGACCTCACACGTATGGATGAAGATCACAGGCGTGTAATGAGTCTGCGCGTTGATTATTTTGGGGGTGCCTACAAAAAACCTAACCTTACCATGGTGTGGAACCGTGGCGAAGCCGATGGGTGTATCTCCTATCATGCAGGATGCACGAGGAGTCGTGTCCTTAAAGGACTATCTGGGACCGGTAAAACTACTCTCACCGTTGGTCCCCAATTAGAACAAGATGACGCTTTACTCGGATTACTCAAACATGATCCCACCTCCAAGATTAAGGAGGTTCAACTAATCGGCCTCGAAGCGGCATCCTATGCCAAGAGTGAGGGACTAGTTCCTGAAAGCCCTGAATGGCCCGGATTAATGAAATCCAGAACAGTTGAATCTAGCGGAACACGACCCATTGTCTTAGCCCAAAACATCGATTGCGAGGGAATCGAGTATCGAATTGAAGAAATCGCTGGCTATAAAGTTAAAGCTCCTAGGCCCTTCAAGGGGCAAACAGTCGGTCATCTCCAACCAACACGTTACGAACAATCAGGAACGACTAATGGACGTTTTGTCTTTCGCTTCTATGATCTCAATCCCGACTGGACTCCCGGATCTCCGAAAACCTTACGAACCGAAATGCTCTCCTTTCGACGGTTCGACATTTTCCCCCTAGTGGTCCGAATTACCGACCCAATCATGGCGGTTGCCCTCGATTCGGCCTGTGAAACAATTATTACTTCTGCTATAGGTGGGAAAATCCCAGGCACTCGCGTCCGGTCTTATGCGGCCACCGACTTCATGGCTCGAGAACAAACCAAGCAAGCATTACTGAAAGTCCAGATGTATTCAGACATGGATCTTAGCTTAGACGGGGGCCTCGTTTTTGCCATTGTCAATTCTGGATATGTCGGGGAATATGACCTTTCAGGAAATCAACGCCGACAGCTTGATGGCCAAGGTCAACCGGTACCAAAAGTTGACCAAGCAACCGGAAAACCTTACCTCAATGCTCAAGGTAACTCCGTCTATTTAGGGCTTGGTGAAAAAATTCGTGTTGAAGACACAAAACTCCTCGTCCATTTGACCGAAACTCGATCAATTAAAACTTGGCTCCCCCACCCAGTTTTTGGTGACTCCTATCTCCTTCCAGATCCCACTGAACTCGAGGAAACCCATGGCCTTTCCGACTATCGCCAGCGTTTCAATCCCTTACGCTTCTACACTCCCACCGACTACTTATCATTTTGTCGACGCGATATCGATGAGCGAACTGCTTATCTGAGAGATCTTTTTTCAGGTCAAGACGGCGCAAAAGACCTCCAACCCGTCATTGAAGTCTGGAACAATGTTCGCTTGCCAACGGCGAAAATCATCCAAAACTTCTACGATACCCATTTCGGTCCAATACCGCAATAGGCACCTTTTTTCGTGTTCGTTACGCCAATCTGGTGTGTCATCCCAAAGGATTTCCGGTCTTAATTTCATCTTTCTCCTCAGTCTAACGCTCCTGCCCTTCACAACAGCAGCATCGATTTCTCCTCACCTTAACATACTCCAAACCATTAACCTGAACCAACATCTTCTCTGGCAATACTCCCTCCCACACGAGTTAGGATTTGTATGCCTTAGCACTAATGGACAGACAGTAGCAGTCACAACAGGCTCCGCACCTAGTACGCTAACTGTGTTAGATGGAACTACCGGACAAATACTCTGGGACTTTATTCCTACCGGTCTAACACAAGAGAACCGCACTATTACCGCCCTCAGTGTGTCCACAGATGGAGAGTATCTCGCCATCGGCACCTCAGGCGGCAGCATCTATATGTTTCATCGCAGTTCGAATATCATCGTACAATCGTGGCACGCCTATTTTCCTATCACTGCTATCAATCTCTCAGAAGTTGGCACCTTCATATCCATAGCTTTCGCTGGGTCTCTTTATTATCTTAGACGCATCGATGGCGTAGTAGTTTGGAGTCTCACTCTTGCCCTCCCTCCAAATCGCATCACAAATATCACCAGTGACCAAACCGGAAACCATCTCGCCATAAGTGCTTCAACCCCTTCACTTTCTTTTATCTTTACCAGTACAGAGTTCTATTGGAATATCAGCCTCATCGAACCCTCACAAGCTCTCCAACTCAACACTGAAGGAAATCGCATTCTACTAATCACTCACTCCCAATGTGTACTCCTAAACCAAGAGGGTACAATCATATTACAATATCCCACCACTTCACAGATCTTTACTTTCAGTAAACTAGGAAACCGTCTTGCACTAGCACCGAACGAAACCATTTTTGTCTACTCATCTAGTTCCACTATCCCAATCAGTCAAGGGGCCTTCACTGGAGAAATGCCCACAAGTCTTGGAATAACCTTTGATGAACGCGCCTTACTCCTTGGAACAAGTACAGGAACTGTCTACACAATACACCTGTCAGACTTTGAAACCCTCTGGTCGCTCAACTTGGCGGAGCCAATTCTTCACATACTCACTCCAAATGTAGGTGATGCGTTTCTCATTACCACACCAACGACACTCTTAACCCTAAGAATATCCAGTGTCACAGGATTCTATGTCTTCCTTTTACCAATCCTCGTGATAGTTATTGTGTCAGTTGTCGTGGGAATCTTGACTATTACATTTCTTCGACCTAGGCAAAGGCATTATAAAATTAAAAACAAACAAGCTGGTGCCTAGAAAGCAACTAAGGCAAATTTATTAAGAACCTAGACGCTTGTCCTAACCGGATTGAGGGAACTAGCGTTATGGTTAATGTACAACGTAAACGAATCAAGGGAGTCCTCATTTTCTTAGGAGCATTCTGCATTTTCATCCTCTGTGCTGTTGGTGGTAACCTATTACTTGCTACGTCTGATAGATCACCCTATATTTCATCCAATGAGTGGATGCGTGATTATGGCCGAGAATACCGAATGAATGGGCAAGCAATCCTTGAATTGCCCGATGGTAATCTACTCATTGCAGGATTAACAGACTGTGATTATGGTTGGGAGTATGATTCGAGTGGTTATTATGCAATGAAAGTTACTCCCTTGGGTGAAGTAATTTGGACAAGGCTGTATGAAGGATATCTTGGGCATGATCACTATCTTAGCGCAATGATTCCCCTTACCATGAATCAATATCTGCTCGTTGGTGGTCTTACCGCTCACACAGCCATCGCTATTTGTATTGACAAAGAAGGGAATCTACTATGGGATCGTCTATTCAGTGGAGTATTAGACCATATAATAAGAGGTGCTACGAACACCCCGGATGGGGGAGCTATTCTTGTCGGTAATCTCTATGAGTCAGACTCAAACTCGCATATCTGGATTCACCGCATCGATAACATGGGCTTATCGATTTGGAACACGACAGCAGATATTGCCGATTATGAAAGGCTTTCTAGCGTAGTAACTTGCTCGAATGGTGACTTTCTTGCAGTGGGTTGGACTCATCTTGGTTCCTGGAGCACAGGACAGTCGAATGCTTTAATTGTACGGTTTAATGAAACTGGCTCCATTCTGTGGAATCAAAGTATTAGTGGAAGCGATAACCTCAGAGCGGAAGTTATCAAATATGCCCATGATTCGGGTTTTGTCGTATCAGGAATTCAAGTTCCTCCCGATTCGCCTCAAAGCTTTTTTTTAATGCATATTGATGAGATGGGACTTCAGTCTTGGTTGCACACATATGATTATGGCAGTCAATCTTGGTTCACTGACCTTGCCGTCTGCCAGTTTGGATATATAATCGTCGGATTAGGTGACTCCCCTAATCCACACACCCACACCGGTTTAGCCGCAATAGCGATTCGAGTTGATGAAACGGGTAATCCTTTATGGAACTGGAACATGGGCACCTCACATTCCTTGCCGTATTTTTCAAATCGTGTCTCTGTTATTGCTCCCCAGCAAGGTGGTTTCTATCTCGTTTTTGGTAGTGAGGTTAAAGATTTCGGTTACTATCCTATTACTCGAATGGCGATGGTATTAACTCGGCTTCCCGATCCACCGACACCAACGGCAACTTTTGCACAGCTTCTCTTTAGTAACTTCATTTTTGGATCTTTGGCTATCCTTTTTTTGAACGTCTGGCTCAGCAATAGGCTCTCATTAAATTATACTATCTCCGATGAGGTGAAGAAGCAGCTCGAATCTTTTCTGAGTGTTAATACCATTTTGACGTTCTTCCTGTTCCTTCTCTATCTGGCTGTTGCTGGTGGAGGGAGTGTCTTTTCAATTTACGCTTCAGGTCCATTCTTTCCCTATCTCTTTCAGGTTCCGGCATCAGGTGGAACATACGAAACATTTCCGACTGAAATGTATCGCTTAATGATTTCTCCGGTCTTTTTTGCTTCAGTGTTTATTTGTATTGTAGGCCTTTCAGTTCTACAACTTGCGATCACTTTTCTGGTAGAATTCAAGAGCGAGAAGAAGTCACGGATTTCAGCTAGTTATTGGCTACCACTTATCATTTTCGTCATCATTGTTTTTATTGCCTTTGCGATGCTTCTCGGTCTACCAGTTTACTATGGAAATAGTCTCCATCAGATTGTGTTAGTGCTTTTCCTTCCATTGATTTTTGCTTTCATGGTGAGTGGTATGCTTCCAAGCGTGGTTTTCATTCAACTACGGACATTAAGGCAAAACACAACTCAATAAATCTAAGAGAACTGGCAAATCATTTTTCACCAAAGCGATAGATGAGTAATGGCTTATTACATGGTATTCTTCTTCTAATTGGGAGAACTAGTATGAACACTCAAAAAGCTAGATTCAAATTAGTCTATGGAAGTTCAAGAAGGTGCCTATCTATAACGAGTTTGCATCCATTTACTCATCAGGTGATTATCCCAAATTCAGCCAGAAAATGGCAAAGCTGGTTCTTTCAATCTTGAGAAATCTTGAATGTCAGCCAAATACTGTACTTGATATTGCCTGTGGCGAAGGTACTTTTGCCATCGCAATGGCTAAAACCGGATTAGACGTCATTGGTATTGATCGATCAAAAGAGATGCTTCGCATCGCCCGAGAACAGGCCAAGGCTGCAAATCTTTTAATTGAATTCTATGAGATGGATATGCGGCAGCTAGATTTGAGGCAATCCTTTGATTTGATAACCTGCTGGTTTGATAGCTTGAACTACCTTCTGACATTGAATGACCTAAAGAAAGCCTTCAAGGCAATTTATGATCACATGAATCCAGATGGCTTATTCATTTTCGATATGAACACGATTTATTGGCTGAAGACGCTGGCAGATCGGTATGCAGTAATCATAGAAAAAGAAACCAGTGACGTTTTCCAAGTTCATCGTCATACCTATGATAAAACAACACGCATTGCAACATTTCATCTTATCGCTTTTCTCAAGGAAAATGATTGCTGGCAACGTCGTGTTGATGAAACTCATCATGAGCGGGGATACACTCTTGATGAAATTCGGTCCTGTCTCAATACTGCAGGACTCTCCGAAATCGCCTGCTATGGGAACCTTGAAGAACGCCTCCCCTACACTAAGGAAAGCAAGCGAGTCTGGTTCATCACCAAAAAATAAATCGGCTACTTTTTTACTTCAAGTACGTTCTGGTAACTTTTCATCACGTAAGGCATGATGTCTTCCAAAGCGGATTTCTCTTTAAGTGAGACTTGGACCCATTTTTTTGGATCACTCGTTGGTTGGATTCAAAGGACTTGGCCTTTGGGAAGTTGTAACTTCTACCTGCTCGTCTTCAGATAATTGCATTAGTACAACACCGTCCATAACTATGAACGTAAAGAGCCTCTCGTTCGCCTTGTAACAGGGACAGCCAAACAGCTTCTTCGTCGACAGATGAGGTTACTACAACATCTCCTCTTCGAACTCCTCACGGTTCGCCTTCATCTTCTCTTCAGAGTAAAACCTCATTGTTACCAACCTGGTTAGCTATCCTTGATGTATTATAGATAATTTTAACAAACTACACCATATAAGACTCCTAATACTGACAAATTCCTATAAAATAGTGATACCCATGGAAATCCGAAAACTCACAAAAGAGGACTTGACTCAAGCTGTCAAACTTCATCAATACGCCTATGGGTTCTGGACAGACCAAGATGTCCGTGATGAAGACTACAACCACATGATTCCAGAAAACATCATCGGGCTTTTCGAAGAGGACACACTCCTCACAGTTCTTACAATTATGAGAACGAAGCAATCCATCCGTGGGATCCTCAAAGGGATGGGTGGTATCTCCATGGTTGGCACCTACCCCGAAGCCCGTATGAAAGGGTATGTCCGAACCATAATGCAAAGTGCCTTCCTCGAAATGAAAGAAACAGGACTTTCTGTAAGTATGCTCGAACCATTCCGGGAGACCTTCTATTCTCGCTTAGGGTATGTTCCTGCATATGAGAAATTCCGATTGAAAGCTCCCTTTGATGGTCTTCGAATTCCATCAGACGATGTTATTGGAGAAAGCTGGGTTTTTGACCGTGTGCCAAGCAACGAAGCAAAAGACACCTACATGGCATTTATCCAAGATTATGCTCCCCAAACCTTTCACGGCTACGCATTTAATCCAGAAATTCGTGATGAAGAATGGAATCGACGAAATAAAAACCGACTCTTTGTCTTTATTAAGAAGGCAGGGAAAGTTGAAGCTCTAGCCCGATACCAAATCAAAGGCTACATGCTTTTTGACGAACCCAGCGAACTCATCATCGAAGAAATGTACTGGCGCTCCATCCCTGCCCAGGCCGCCCTCTTTAACTACTTAGGCAAGCATCGAGACCAAGTCCAAACCATTCGAATGATTATACCTTATGGGGCCGACTTTCAACACTGGTTTGAAGATCTTAGAGACTGGGTGGAACTCAAAGTCTGGCACCCTTGGATGGCTCGAGTGGTTGATGTCAAAGAGGCGCTTAATGGGCTTCCCGCCTCTCCGGACGGAGAACTAATTATCGCTCTTTCAGATCCTCAATGTGGCTGGAATGCTGGCTCCTATTTACTCCAAGCACAGGATGGTGAACTTACCGCTAGTTCAACCAAACGGGCTCCTTCACTCGAATCCACTATCCGTGGGCTCAGCGCACTAGTCTATGGTACCCACTCTCTTGAAGCCCTTGAGTACGCTGGTTGGATTGAAGGTTTGACTAATTCGACACGGGATTTACTCCGAAGTTGGTTTCCACCGCTTCTACTCTATAACCCCTACAACTTCTAATCATTATGGTTGGATTAACCTACGAAAAGAAGGCTTTTTTCAAATAAACCTCTTTTTTACCTAAGAACAGTAAAATTGAAAGGAAGTGGGAAATCATAAGCAGAAAAAGTTGTCAAAAACCGGTTAACTTTTATAATATGGAAGAAAATCTAGAAGTTGTCCGAATTAGGTTAACTTGGAAGGAATCTGAATGTTCACCAGTTTTCGTTATCCTACTCCCAAGCAGGGACTAATTTGGTTGAAACGGCGCCAACAGGTTCGACCATCAATCATTGCTGAAGAACTGCAAGTCTCACGACCTTTTGTTAGCAAAGCTCAGCAGCGAGCTGAAGCCCGAATCGAGAAGCTCTTGCAACACGCTGCATCCATTAACCGAATTGAGGTGAAACATCTGAGTCCCTGCTATGGCATAGCCGTTGGGTATTGTTCTGCCTACCAAGCTAAGACCTATATCACATATTCACCAAAAATTGGTATCCAAACTTGGTTTGCTCATCAAGGTGACTGTGGTTCCTGCGCCCAAGAAAGTGAATGCAAACGCATCATTGCACAATTAGCACAAGAATGGCAGATTTCAATACCAACAAACCAATCACCCACTGACACCGCGAAGCATCTTTTCACTACTATTCAGAAGCGATTGAAATGGGAAAACGATCAAAACCCGTAAACCCCCACAATCGTATTGATTCAAAGTATTGTCCATTTCCTCCTCAACTACCCAGTGAGAAGCAACCAATACCCCGAATAAAGACAGAAATGATCGGCATTGAAACAGCTACATTTCGAGAAGTGCAACCGTTTGGAAAATGGCGGTTCGTAGCTATTCTTCTATTCATAGTCCTTTCTCTCTTTCTCTACAGTATCATCGTGATTATTCCAATCAGTACATCGTCAATGATCCTTGGTGTATTACTCACTGGATCTATGGTTTTCGCAATTATCATCTTTTCTATGGGGAAACTCATGTTGGAGATCCAGCCTGATGGCTTGTATTATCGGTACCGACCTTTCCATCAGTCCTTTCGAAGCATTCTATGGAACTCCATTGAAACCTATGAAGTTCAAACCTTCCGTCCCCTCAGAGAGTGGGGCGGATTAGGGCTTCGTGTAAAACGAGGAGGTCGAGCCTATCTTGTCAGTGGTAACCGTGGAGTTCTGATACAATTGTCAAATGGAAAACAGGTTCTGATTGGTTCCCAACGACCTGAGGAACTCGCTGAAGCCATTGCCGCAGGAATTGATGCTAATAAACACCATCAGGATTGATATATTCGGGCGGAAGGAAGATTTGTAATAATTGAATATACTTTCGCACTCATTCTCTTTGGGTGTGTCATTATCTTCCTTAGTGAACGCTATCTCAGACCAAAACTTGAATCCGATTAGGAAATCACTAAAAGAAGCCAATCCATCTGAATAGGGTACGATCTGTAGCCAACCTTAAAGGAGAATATAACTCGGTTATCTTTGGATTCAAGTCGGTTCATACTTCTCGGATCTCGCAGAGAGGAATTCGGTTCTTCTGCATTTCCTTTAAGAAAACAAGCCCATCGATTAATTCATAGGGTGCGATGATTCCACCTTCACTGAGGACTTGGTCTATAGTTCGATTAAATGCCGTCACGAAATTATAAGTTCGAAAGAAACCGTGATTTTGTGGACTCTTCTGCCGTGGAGTGTACTGCAATAGAGCCATAGCAAGCAAGACCGTAGGCCATCCTGTTAGATGCTGCATGGCGGTAAAACCCTGTGGGCTGCCAACAGGAATATCGTCGTGAAGAGTGATGAGTTCGATGACATGAGGTTTGGATCTCAGCGCGGCTTGGGCCCAAACACGTAGCAAGACAAGATCGGGGAATCCTGAGACCGTTGCCTCATCAATATGCTGTTTCCATTGAGCGAGGATGGAGGCTAATCGTCCGGTTTGCTTTAGGTCTTCCCATACGTTGTAGTGAGGGGCAAACCGGAGTGTCTTATATTCTAGATTGGAAACCATTCGTTGCAATTGGGGATCAAAGCACATCCTAGAGCTTCCATCGGCCGTGGGCCGCGCCTCTAACTGTGTGATGAGAAGCTGGTTTTCACTTTCTTGAAGGAATTCACTTTCCATTCGTTCCTTCAAGATGGATTGTATCTCAGGATTCCTGATTGTGAAAGGCGCGATACCAAAAGGTTGGGGGACATCCGTGGCTGATTCCCAGTATTTAGGATGAGAAAACGTTGTAGGCGTAACCAGTTTGCTATTCCGTAGTCCATTGGCTTTGTGTTCGTATTCAAAAAGCAGTCCTTCAGGAGAAAATATGGGACCGTAATGGAGCTTCCCTCCTTTGGAGGTGTCTTGCGGGAGTCCACCCACACGCATCTGCACAGAATACACCTTGTCTCCCGAGCTTTCCTGCAAGGCCTTGTTGTACATACTCATCGCTAGAATATTAGCAAGACCTGGTGCCAATCCGTTCTCTTGGATGATTCGAGCCCTTTCTTTGGTTTTGGCAATTATTGTATCGAGGGCTTTCAGCTCTTCAAAGGCGGGAAGATTCTGTCCTAAATCGAGGTAATCACATTCCAGTTCACGAGCAAGAGGAATATACAATTGATGAGCCAAGTAGGTTGCAGCATTCACGATTAGTCTTGGCGCAAGCTGTCGCACTGTGTTACAAACTAATTCAGACACTTTAGTTAGCTTTTTCGAGTGAACTTCTGGTGAAAAATGTGATACTTGTTTGCCATTGGATTCAGAAAAAAATTCACGGAGTGACTTAACAGACCCAGGCACCCTACTCTTACGGACTTCCTGAAGGCATTGGGTTTCAGCAGGGAGAAAAGGATCATAAATCCAAAGCTCAATCGGGAAGTGCTGCTTGGTTTGCTCTTGTAAAAGCATCCGCGCAATTCCTCTGCCCATTCGCCCACAACCGATGAGGAGCACTGTTGGACCTGGCATATGCACAACAGACTAATTAGAAATGGATAAGCCTTGCTCTCACTGTTATCCTTGTGTGAGATTCAATACTTATTGATAACACTCCGCAACAATCATAAACCCGAAAGCGCTTCCACAAATCCGGGAGGCGCGACGTCGCATTGGCCACATCACGTAAGTTTGAACTCAATCCAGACTACACGCCAAGAGGCGACCAACCAACAGCTATCCAGGCTCTCATCAAGGGATACAAGCAAGGTAAAGCCCAACAGACATTATTAGGGGTTACTGGTTCTGGAAAAACTTACACGGTGGCTTCCATTGTGGAAGCGTTGCAGAAACCTACCTTGGTGATTGCCCCAAACAAAACATTGGCTGCTCAACTGACGAGCATGTTTCGTGAGTATTTTCCAAATAATGCTGTTGAGTACTACACCTCATATTACGACTATTTTATCAATGCCATTGAATAATGAATGAGTGTTAATCATCAAATTTCTAAAAACGGTTTCATGCAACTACAGTGTTTCACGATATTAGATTCTGAAGGAGAAAACCTTTAATTACAAAATTAAATTTCAGGGTGTATTCAAGAAATCAATTTTTTCTCTCCTTAATTCTTCGGCAACTTTCTTAAAAATATCGCCTTCAGTAGACATCCATATTTTTAAGGCTATATTTTTTTCAACATCATTGGGCGGGGCTAATAAACCAAGAAGTACTGCGTCCTCTTTCGAAGCTGTTTGAGCCTGCCAAGAAACTGAAACCCGTTCTGATTGAGGAAAATACGTGATGAACACTGGATAATGATTAATTGTCACTCCTAGTGATTCACATAACCGTAATTCATCCTCTAAAAGTGTACTAGGATTTTTCTTTATGGTTGATTTCAATCGTTTTGCTAGTCTAGTAATTTTAGAATCCTTGGAATTTGCTAGTTGTTCCAAGGCTCCCCAGCGCGATTTTATAACACTTGTAGGAAAGTCGGGTTGACTGAAAGTCAAGTTTTTTTGTTGACCATGTCTTTTGATAAACTCAATCTCCTCATGACTGATTTTTGATTTGAAATCATACTTTTCAGTCTTTTTCCCCGCACTAAGAACTACTGTTCGATTCCATTGAAACCGACCTCGATTGCCATCAGTTATATAGAAATTACCATCCTCAGGAATCAACTCTTGAAAGTAAGCTCGTTTCACCTCCAATGATCCATTCATAATATAATCAGGAAGAGACACATCCTGTAATGCCTTATCGCCAATCGGAAATTCCCACTTTTCCATGAACCGACCAATAATTGCTGGAAAATATAGATAAAAATTGTAATTATGTTCAACACGTCGGTAATCAATAGAACCAAATCTTCCTAAATGCCTTAGCACAATTTCCCTGCGTACATCATTCTTTTCACAATAACTCAGAAGCCTGTTCTTATCGAGGTGGCCATCACAAATCATCGAAGCAAAAAGGCGCACCCGGATAACCTCAAACGATTGAAAGGTTGGACTTACAATTCTACCTTTCTCGAAATTACCTCTTCCAACATAAAAGATGTTGTGTCTGATATCCTGCAAGCGTTGTCCAGTAACATCGAGAAGAAAATGAAGGGTCTCCCCCTTCAAATGCAGACGAGAATATTGTAAATCGCTGAGGGGCTTGTTATAGCTTAATTTTCCTGGATGATCAGAGATTTGAGATATAATCCTACTTAATCGGACATGACCATCAATTCCAAGGTGTTGACAAGCTTCCGCTATGACCATTCTTTTTGCTTTTGCAGAATGAAAGTAGAAATTCTCGTCCGCACAAAAATTAATCCATTTGGTCTCATCTCTATCACAGCGCCAAATGTACAGGATTCGATGGTCGATACAAATACGAAAGGTTTCAGAATTTGAGTTTAATAGTGGGCTTTTCCCAAGAAGCACTTCGATTTCTAATTGATTTTCTTTAATTGAGTCAGCAATTCCCTTTAGCCATTGCGGACCTCTTTCATGGTAGGGCTTCAAATCAGCTACTAGAACCCGATTTCCATTCTCAGATATTGATATGAGGACCTCAATTGTAGAACTCAATTGTGGAGGTGAAAGGTTTCCAGTTTCCTTTAACGGTTTGAATATATTATAAATCTGTGAAGAATCGAGTTGATGAAGCTTGGCCTCTTCAAAGAATTGGGCTTCATATTTGCAGCGAGCATTTTCGTGTGTTACAAGCGATCTGATAAGTGCAGGTGTCGAATTGCTTTGATTCCAATTTTCAATTGTACCCTCTGAAATATCGTATTTGGAAAGGATTTCTTGTATTATCGTTTCTTTGTCTTTATTTTCATTTAACATACAGTACGCTTCAACGTATTGCATCTGTTCATTGAAGTTCTCTCGTTCTTCGAAGTAAGGATGCCGCTCTAACAACTCTTTAAATTCCGACATAGTCTCGATTCGAATTGGCTCTTCAGAAGGTTTCAAGGTGTCAATTTGCTCCTGCAAAATAACTGGATCTCCAATGTTCTCCATTGATTCATTGATAATCTCATCATTTTCCACTGTTCTTCAGCAAGTTCTGATTCAACTCTGGCTCGTTGGTTTTCAACAGCTTTTCACTGCTTCATCCGCGACTGTACTAGGCAGTCTTCAGGAAAATGTTGACAAGACAGACAAGGCAGACAAGGCACGTAGCCAATAATGATAGCCCGAAGTGTCGTCCACCAATCATACTTCAACAGGAAGCTCGCTATTCCATAGACAAAACACACGAAAAGGAGATGAACCCCTTGAGGAATGAACGGATTAAAGGTCACGAGGAACACAGCAGATGTAGTCAGAAACAATGCTGCGATTACAGCTAAAGCTAGTTTAAAGAAGGTTAGACATGAACCGAGAATACCCATTGATCATACGATCCTCTCCATATACCCCGAATTTGGTTTGTTTAATAATATTTTGGTAATGAGAGATTTTTTTCCATTAAAAAATTCTTTTAAAATATACTGTAAATTCCGTTTCGGTGTTTCTTCCTTTCTTTCTCAAGTTTCTTCTTTTCCACTTCAATCAGCTTGAAAAGTTCTTTAATCCCCTTAGTTCCTAAACGTTCGAGTAACCATTTCCACTTCGAAAGTCGTTTTTTGACTGTATCGGTGAGATCAAATCTAGATAGCCAGTAGGCTAAATCCTTGAGCCCCAAGCAGATATGTCCAAAGCTTAATCCCTTTTCGACTTGCGTTTTGTAAACATCGATTCCTTGTTTTTCCATTTTGAGAGTCGCTTTGATTTTCTCAGGTGAATATTCATTCCCATCAAAGTCACTCCAGAAGTCATGAATCATGTTTTCAGGTCGGAGTGCGTATTCCTCAAGAAGTTTAGGTGAAGCAACTGCTAATAACGCAATATCATAATCATCGAGCTGGTCCCTAGTCTGTCGCGCTCTTCGAAAACCCATTTTTTCCAAAAGCCTTTCCTGTCTCCCAAATTGGTCAAAATTTGGATGTTCTTCGAGCCATTCTTTTATTTTTGATTCAACTAAAGCAAATCGAGCTCCAACACTCTCTACAATTAGTTTCCCTTTTCTAGTTGTGAGTTTACTAACACCGCAGGCTATTCGAATTTGGAGAATTATTTCATGCCACTTTTCAGCTAATTTGAGTAAATTAGGAATTCCTACATCATCTTCAAGTGCGATATAGAGGCTCTCCATGAGAAAGTTAAACAATACCATCCAGCGTAAATCGTGGTCATGGGCTTCATTTCCAGTGGTTAATCGAAATTGATTCTGATCTCGAAGGATTTTAAAATTTAAAAAGCATCTTCGAAGATTATAAACAATCATCCACAAGACTTCTTCTTCAAAATCAGTAAGTTCATCCACTGGAGGAATTCCCAGATAAGCAATGCGAGTTTTTCCTGAGATTCCTCCAATATCCCCTTCAAAATACAATTGTTTCTGAATACAACGCTTCTTCAGCTTTTCAAGAAATTCAAATGCCTTGAATTCAACGGTTCGAGGAACATGTTCTGATTTCCAAGGATAAACATCTTGGGAATAAACACTGCGAGTAACGAAATCAACTCGGCTAAAGATTTCGGATTGAGAAAGGTTAGTTTTTTTGGTAATTTGCTCGATAGCGAAGTCTAATAGCAGCTCAGCAATATCGTTTGCTTCATTTGCTTGCTTCTCAGTTATTGCTGGTTTATCGCCCTTTTCATATCTTGATGAACTCCAAGTTTCCATTATTCTTCCTAGAAGCTTAGCTTTATCTCTCGGAAATGTTCGTTCTTAACATATGAATCAAAAAAGACTCGAAATTTTTGACCGTGTCTTCTTGTTTCTTTATGGTTCATTATTGCTAGAGCTCCAAGGATGTTATCAATAGATTGACAGGAAAATGCCATACTTTCTTGTGGAGCGACTTTCCGTGCAGCAATAATTTGATTTACAGCACGAACAAGAAGATCAATAACTCTCGATTCTATGAGTTCATGAATGTCGGTTGTTTCTCGCAATCAAATCCTTCCAGTAATTACTCAGTTGGGAATCTTCTGATTCATCTACTAGATCATTAGGAAGATGAAATAAATGACAAACAAATTTTATTGTTTTCCTATATGAAAAATTACTTTGCTCTTTTAGCCTTCCAAAGCATTTCTATCCCTTTTCCTTTTTAGTATCTGCTATTTATCTCAAGCACTCCGTAACAATCATAAAGCCGTATGCTTCTCCTCTGGACTTGGAGGCGCGAAAACTAAAGTGGAAAAAGGACCTGGTCAATTCAAACTAAACCCTAACTATCAACCCCGAGGAGACCAACCGAAAGCCATCAAGGACTTGATCGAGGGTTACAGAAAGGGAAAGAAACAACAGACTTTACTCGGTGTCACTGGCTCAGGCAAAACCTTCACAGTCGCCTCGGTTATTGAAGCCCTCCAAAAACCCACCCTCGTCATCGCCCCAAACAAAACCCTCGCCGCACAACTCTACTCCATGTACCATGAATACTTCCCTGAAGCAGCCTGTGAGTATTTTGTTAGCTATTACGATTATTTTCAGCCTGAGGCCTATATGCCCTCCTCCGATGTGTACATCGAAAAAGACGCGTCCATTAATGAAGAAGTCGAACGCATGCGCCTCTCAGCAGTTGCCTCTCTTGCCGTCCGCAGTGACGTTCTAATCGTTGCCACTGTCTCCTGCATCTACGGAATTGGAGCACCGGGGTCCTATCGAAACCTTGTCGTGGAACTCGAACAAGGTCAAGAGATTTCCCGTGATGAACTCTTTGCCCGCCTTGTCCACATCAACTATACCCGCAA
Source organism: Promethearchaeota archaeon (assembly GCA_048939595.1). Taxonomy (GTDB): domain Archaea; phylum Asgardarchaeota; class Hermodarchaeia; order Hermodarchaeales; family Hermodarchaeaceae; genus Hermodarchaeum. Next base: position 18,618 of record JBHLPI010000011.1, read on the forward strand.
TGACTTTGATTTCCGTCGAGGAACCTTTCGCGTTCGAGGTGATGTAATCGAAGTCTTTCCAGCCTATGCGAACCATCCCATTCGGCTAGAAACCTTTGGAGACACAATCGAACGGATAACTGATATTGCCCCCGTGAAGGGGACCGTCTTATACGAAAGAGAGAAGGTGAAAGTATTCCCAGCGAAACAATTCACCACCGACCAACGTGTGCTCCCTGAAATCCTAGATCAAATCGAAGAGGAACTTGAAATCCGCCTAAAAGAACTCGAAGGGCAGGAAAAAATTCTGGAAGCAGATCGTTTACGCCGACGGGTAAAATATGATGTCGAAATGATGCGTTCTGTAGGCTGGACTGGGGGAATTGAAAACTACTCCCGGTACTTTGATGGACGCAAAGAAGGGCAAAAACCCTACTGTTTATTAGATCATTATCCCGAAGACTTTCTTCTGGTCATCGATGAATCACATATCACGGTCCCACAAATCGGGGGCATGTATTACGGGGATCTATCACGAAAACGCAATCTGGTTGATTATGGTTTCCGGTTGCCCTCAGCATATGATAATCGTCCCCTTACTTTCGAAGAATTCGAACCTTACATGCGGACAGTTCTTTACACATCAGCTACTCCTGCACACTATGAGCGAAAACATTCGAATCAAGTTGTTGAGCAAATTATTCGACCAACTGGATTAGTTGATCCGGAAATCATTGTTCGACCAACTGAGGGACAAGTGGAAGACTTACTCGGAGAAATCCGGGCTAGGGCCCAAAAGGATGAACGGGTTCTGGTCACTACTCTTACCAAACGGATGGCAGAAGATCTCGCGGATTATATGGTTCATGCTGGTGTCAAAGCCGAGTACCTTCATTCAGAGGTGGGAACCCTTGAACGGATTGAAGTTCTGCGAAATCTTCGACGGGGAAAACACGAAGTCGTTGTCGGAATTAACCTGCTGCGAGAAGGTTTAGATCTTCCTGAGGTCTCACTTGTCGCGATTTTGGATGCGGACAAAGAAGGGTTCCTGCGGTCCGATACGAGTCTCATCCAAATCATGGGGCGGGCTAGCCGAAATGTTAGTGGCACGGTTATTTTGTATGCTGATCGGATGACTGATTCCATGGAACGGGCAATTAATGAGAATAACCGACGCCGAGCGCTTCAAATTAGGCATAACGAGGAATTTGGTATCACACCTACCACGATTGTGAAATCGATTACGGATATCGCTGAAGGGGTTGAACGTGTCACGGCTGTGTCGCGTTCTGAGGTTAGGGTGCCAAAGAACTGGAAGACTGCCAATGAAAGTGATTTAGCCCTGTTGATTGTAGAATTGCGTGAGGAAATGCTTCAGGCTGCTGAGGAACTGGAGTTTGAACGAGCCGCGGAGCTACGTGACCTGGTAAACGAGATAGAGGCCTATCTTGGATTACAACCGAAGAATGCCTAGCCCTGATTACTTTCACTCTAGTCCCCCATCTGTTCATATGTTTAAACTAACTATCCGGTGTGAAAAGGCAGATATAACAGATCTGCCAACGTGCTGAGCCGGACACACTCCAGGGTTGGGCTGAGTGTAGAACCGTAACTCTTATGTCAGCCGGTGTCATCGGTGCCGCTGATAAGATAGGTGACAGATGGGTGAGCGACGACAAGTACATTACTGTCAAAGGTGCCCGCGTACACAACCTAAAAAATATCTCTGTACAGATTCCTCGGGACAAATACGTAGTCATTACTGGGCTATCAGGGTCGGGCAAATCGTCACTAGCTTTTGATACTCTCTTTGCAGAAGGTCAACGCCGCTATGTTGAATCTCTCTCTGCATATGCCCGACAGTTTCTTGGTCGAATGGATAAACCTGATGTTGATTCCATTGAAGGGTTGAGCCCTGCCATTTCTATTGACCAGCGTTCCGCTGGAGGAAATCCACGGTCAACTGTAGGCACGACCACCGAAGTATACGATTACATGCGGTTACTTTGGGCTCGCATCGGCATCCCTCACTGTCATCAATGTGGTCGGCGTATCTCACCTCAATCTGCCCAGCAGATTGTTCAACAGATTATGGACTTTGACGAAGGAACACGGATCCGCATTCTCTCACCGGTTGTCCGAGGACGCAAAGGTACGTATAAGGCGCTCTTCAAGAAACTGCAAAGTGAGGGGTTCGTTCGGGTTCGCGTTGATGGCAAGGATTATCGATTAGAGAAAGAGGAAATTGAACTTGACAGGTATGTCATCCACAATATCGAAATCATTGTGGACCGGCTAGTGCTCAAGCCATCAGTTGAACCACGATTGACGCAATCGGTTGAAACCGCCCTTGAATTCGGGGAAGGCCTTGTCCTTGTCGATGTGCAAGGGGACCAAGAATATCTCTTCAGTGAATCCGCCGGCTGTCCTGTTTGTGGAATCAGTTTTCCTGATTTAGCTCCACGCTTGTTCAGTTTCAATTCACCCTATGGCGCATGTCCCGAGTGCAAAGGGCTAGGATACACCCTTGAAGTTGATCCCGACCTTGTTATCCCAGATGATACGAAGTCGATCATTGAAGGAGCTATTGCTCCCTATCATGTTCCTCTGAACGGTTGGCGATTACGGAGTCTTACCAGCATTGCAAACCATTATGGCTTCAGTTTGGATACTCCCTTCTGCCAGCTTGACCCAGAAATTCAACAAGTCCTTCTTTATGGATCTGGGGATGAAGAAATCCGATTCGAACACAAGGGTGTTACACAGTCTGGACGCAAATGGGAATGGATTAGTGAAAAGCCTACCATGGGTGTCATTCCAGGACTCAAACACCGATACAAAAATACTAGTTCCGAAATAGTCCGGGACGCAATAACACGGTATATGGCTCAACTTCCCTGCCCTGTGTGTCAAGGTCGGAGGCTTCGTCCCGAAGCTTTAGCTGTCACCATCCAGGAGAAAAGTATTGATCAGATCACCGATTTATCCATCGATGATACTCTCAAGTTCTTTGGCACTTTGGAAATGACAGAGAAAGAAGCATTGATTGCCCGGCAGACACTTCGAGAAATCAGAGAACGTTTACAATTTCTCTCCTCCGTAGGACTAGATTATCTTACCTTGAATCGCCAATCAGCAACGCTAGCAGGAGGTGAAGCTCAACGCGTTCGACTTGCTACCCAAATCGGTTCCCGCCTTGTCGGCGTGACCTACATACTCGACGAACCTAGCGTGGGGCTTCACATGCGCGACAATAAACGGCTACTCTCTATGCTCTTACAACTTCGGGACCTTGGGAATACCGTCTTGGTGGTCGAACATGATGAAGGCTTTATTCGTGCCGCTGACTGGGTAATCGATTTAGGTCCCAGTGCAGGCATCCATGGAGGGCAAGTTGTTGCTGAGGGCACTGTTGCTGATATCGAAGCGAATCCAAACTCAATTACAGGACAATATCTTCGCGGGGATAAAGTCATCTCCGTTCCCCCCACGCGACGCATTGGCAATGGAGCAAGAATCCAGATTAAGGGTGCCAATCATCATAACCTGAAACATATTAACGTCACCTTTCCACTTGGTACCTTCATTTGTATCACTGGTGTCTCAGGGTCGGGAAAAAGTACCCTCATCACTGATACACTCTATCCCGGAATCATTTGGCAGTTTCGTCGCCAGCGTCATCGCAAATCCGATGCAATTCTCGCCGGCTCTTTACAGAAGCCCGGGCCTTTCGAGTCAATTGAAGGAATCGGTAATATTGACAAAGTCATTCTAGTAGACCAATCGCCAATAGGCCGAACTCCCAGATCTAATCCTGCAACTTATACACAATTATTCGGTCCAATCCGTGAATTATTCGCAAAGACTGAAGAAGCCCGAAAACGTGGGTACCAGCCTGGTCGGTTCAGCTTCAATGTCAAAGGCGGACGCTGCGAAACCTGTAGTGGCGCTGGTGTACTTCGGATTGAAATGCAGTTCTTACCTGATGTCTATGTTGTGTGCGATGAATGTCACGGCAAACGCTTCAACAAAGAAACTCTTCAGGTTCGATATAAAGGCAAGACCATCTACGAAGTGCTTCGCATGACAGTAAACGAAGCTGCAGAGTTTTACGAGAATATTCCCAGAATTAGTCGAATACTCGAAACACTACAAAGAGTCGGGCTAGGGTATATGGAATTAGGGCAACCATCTCCAACCCTGAGTGGTGGTGAGGCTCAACGAATCAAACTGAGCCGAGAGCTAGGCAAGCGAAGCACTTCTCAAACGCTGTACATTCTTGATGAACCCACCACAGGGTTACATCTTGCTGATGTGCAGAAACTCCTTGACGTTCTGAATCACCTTATTGATGCTGGAAACACGGTCATAGTGATTGAGCATCAACCAGACGTAATCAAAGGCGCAGATTATATCATTGATCTTGGCCCAGAGGGCGGAGAAAAAGGTGGATATATCGTGGCTCAAGGAACTCCTGAACAGGTGGCACAGAACCGGAAATCCTATACTGGGGCAGTGCTCCGTGACGTGTTTAATCAAAAAACTGATCGTGATTCTCAGGAATCAGGTGGGCGTGTAGAGATTCTTACACGGTAAGAGCGAACGGTTCTTCAACTGGGACCGTAGACTAATAGAGTGATTTAGGCAATGAATCTTGAGCAGGAACTGAAAGATTTACCTGATGCGCCAGGTGTCTACATTCTTTATGATGCAAATGATACAGTAATCTATGTGGGCAAAGCTCGATCGCTTAAGAAACGGGTTCCTGCCCATTTTCGAGGGATTGGTAGTGGCAATGTTTTCTCCCCGATTGGACATGAGGTAACAGAGCTAGAATATATGGTCACAGCAAATGAATCCGAAGCCTTGGTCCTTGAGGACAATATGATTAAGCGCTACAAACCACGTTACAATATTCGTTTGAAGGATGACAAAAGCTTCCCTTATGTGCGGATTACGCTCCAAGAGGATTTTCCTCGAGTGGAAAAAACCCGCACGCTCGTTAATGATGGGAGTCGATACATCGGTCCCTACTCAAATGTCAAAGCTTTAGACGGGTTGTTAAAATCTATTAACCGCATCGTTCCCATTGCAACCTGTAAACCCGTAATTGTCCCTGGTAAACGGAAACGTGCCTGTCTCAAATATGATATTGGATATTGCCCTGCACCCTGTATGAACCTGATTAGCAAAGAAGAGTATGCTGAACTTGTGCAAGAATACACTCTCATGCTCACCGGTCAACATGACGAACTCGAAGCCCATCTCCAACGCCTCATGAACAAGACCTCTAAAGTACAAGAATTTGAAAAAGCTGCCAAATATCGAGATCGGCTCCGTGCCGTACAACGAGGCTACCAAGCCCAACGCGCTACCTACTGGAATCAACTTCCTGGTCATCGGGACGTTTTGGGATTAGCCCGTTCGGGTGCTGATGCTCTTGTCCAGTTACTTGTAGTCCGTGAAGGGCGAGTAATTGGACAACAACCTTTCCCTCTTAGCGCTCCCTCTGAACTTCCAGATGAAACAGTTCTGGAGGCTTTCCTCAAGCAGTATTATCTCCGAGCAACCGAAATCCCTGAAGAAATCATCCTTTCCGTTCCAATTCCAGAAATTCAGTTTCTGGAAGACTGGTTAACCCAGCGGCGCGGGGATCAACACCCAGTTACCATTGTCCATCCAACTCAAGATCCACTCTTAAGCCTTATTCAAATGGCTACTGAAAACGCCCAATTTCATCTCCACCAATTGATCGAGCGGATGGCCCGTGATGAAGGTCGAAAACAACAAGCCTATAATGATCTTACAAAAGCTCTCGATCTCCCCGAAGAACCTGCCCACATCGAAGGCTTCGATATCTCCACCCTGCAGGGGACTGAATCCGTTGGCGTCTGTGTGGTTTTCAAGGACGCCGTCCCCTTCAAGAAAGGGTATCGACGCTTCAAAATCCGTGACGTTGAAGGCCAAGATGATTTCGCTATGATTCGTGAGGTGGTCGAAAGACGGTATCGACGACTCATTACAGAAAACAGCCCGCTTCCCAATCTCATTGTAATAGATGGCGGTCGAGGACAATTGAATATGGCACTAAAAGCCCTCGAGACAGTTGGGGCCTTCGAAATTCCTGTGATAGGTTTAGCCAAAGGCGAACGACCTGAACCTGATATAGTGTATGTGCCTGGTCAGAAGACACCTGTTAATCTTGCAGGTGATAGTCAAGGTCTGCGATTATTGATGCGAGTTCGTGATGAAGCCCACCGCTTTGCTATTTCGTATCATCGAAAGATTCGGCAAATTAAGGGAATGAAACTTACTTTGACTGATATCCCAGGTGTTGGAGTAAAACGTGCCACTCTTCTACTCCAACACTTCGGAAATCGAGAGACACTTGCCAAAGCCTCGGTTGATGAAATTGCTGCGGTCCCTGGAATAACTAAAAAACTTGCCGAAGACATTGCGGAGCATTTCTCGTAAATATCCCCTAATTTGATGATTTATCTTCTATTCTTGTTATTTGGTTCGCAGCTTTCTTCTTAGTATGAAATTTAAAAGATGAGAACGATGATGCTAAGGGAGAGAAGGAAAAGGGCAAGGTAGTAAGTGGGAAAGATGAAGAGTTCTGCTTTGTTGAAGTGATGATGAAACTCTTTGATGAACAGGGTTAGGTCTGAAACAACAAAGAAAAATGCGCCAAGTACCGGAATGAATCCAAGGAGAACACCAGTAGCAAGCCACAACATTAGCGCACTGCAGAAAGTGAGGGAAACGGTAATTGAATAGACAGTGATGGGAATTTTCATGGTCCCAAAACCGTTGTCTGAAGAATCAATAAAGTGAGTATTGAAGATAATGACAAGCAACCACGCGATGAATGCGGTTATAAAGGCGGCTATTGGAAGAAAGGAAACACCAAGGAAAATGCTTTGCCATATGAAATTTCCGATAAAAAGTATTTGAGCGATGAGAAAGAGAATACCACCAACGAGCAATTTAATCTCCATGCCGATATCTCCAAGGAAACAGAAAATAAACGCAACAGCAAGAAGAATGTAAAATAGACTATTAGTAGGTCGAAAGAGCAAAACAACAATCGCTGCAGCTACTGCAGGAAGAAATTTGATTACCATGAAAGCAGGTGTAGGTATTTTAGAAAGCCATTCTTTTTGAAAAGTAATTTCATTTTCACGAACTGATTTTGTAATTGTTGATACTACTGCAATCACCCAAAAGATTACAGCATAAGGAATCAAGAACAACATACTGCAAGGATATGCTATGTTTTGCTTAAGAGTGTTTGATTTTCAAAAGAACTTAGGTTCTTAATTTTGTTTTAAGGAGTGGGATAGCTCCTCCTGCTTTTAGGTATTCAAGAAGAAATGAAGGGATTTCTTTAAAAGAGTGGATTTTTTTGGTGCTTTTGTTTATTAAAATCCCCTCTCTCAGTGATACTTCGAGTATGTCCCCCTCACGAATTAAATCTGGGTCTTTTATAAGATTGGGTAATTCTATTGCCGGAATGCCTATATTATACGCGTTGCGAAAGAAAATTCTAGCAAAGGATGCAGCAACGATGGCACCAACTCCTATTTGATGAAGAATTGCTGGTGCTTCTTCACGACTTGAACCGATACCAAAGTGGTCATCTGCTACAATTATATCACCTGGTTGAACCTTCTTCGCAAATTCCGGGCGAAGATGCTCAAAAGCAAATGGAGTTAATTCACTGATGGAGATTTTAGTTAGGTGAATACCGGAAATGATATCATCCGTACTGATATTACTACCAAATCGCCAGACCTTTCCTATTATTGGCGTTTCTGGTTTTACCATGATGTCTAGTTGCCTCCACGGGGATCAGTAATTTTACCAGTTATTGCACTAGCAGCAACCGTGGCAGGGGAAGCGAGGTAAATTTGGGCTTCAGGACTTCCCATCCGTCCTGGAAAGTTTCGGTTCGTGGTACTCACGCATACTTCATCCGGAGCAGGAAGCCCGCAATGGCCACCAAAGCATGCCCCACATGTTGCTGGTCCAATCGTAGCTCCTGCCTTAACAAGAGTTCCAATCGTCCCATCTTCCAGAGCAGCATGATAGATCTGCCGACTAGCAGGAATCACAATAAATCGAACACTGGATGCCACTTGATGCCCCGACACGATTCTAGCAGCTATTTGCAAATCCTCAAGTCGCCCATTCGTACAAGAGCCTAAATAGGCTTGATCTATCAGCGTGCCAGCAACTTCCGTTACAGGAACTGCTTGCGTAGGTAGGGATGGTGTTGCAACCTGTGGAGCCAAGTCTGAAATGTTAATTTCAAGAGTCTGATGATAATTAGCGTTCTCATCGGGATAAATAGCAGTGAATTTCTGTTTGGTTCGTGTCTGAACATAGTTGATAATACGCTTATCGGGTGGAATTAGGGCGGCCATAGCGCCTGCTTCAATAGCCATGTTGGTGAGCGTCATCCAGGCATCCAGGCTAAGCTTTGATAAAGTATCTCCATGATATTCTATTGCTTGAAAAGTTGCTCCCTCCACACCTAGCCGGGCTAGTGTATGAAGGATGACATCCTTACTCATCACATTGAGTGGAAGTGATCCATAGTAAGTAATCTTAACGGATTCGGGGACTCGGAACCACAGCCGCCCGGTCGCTAATACAATCGCCATGTCAGTGGCTCCAATTCCCGTCGCGAGCGCTCCAAATGCCCCTGCGGTTGTTGTATGGGAATCTGTCCCCACAACAAGCTCACCTGGGCGTATGTGCCCCTCTTCAACAAGAACTTGGTGGCATATTCCTCGCCCTGCATCATAGAAATGCTCAATCTTGAAGTCCTTGACGAATTTCCGAATTTGTTGATGAATCGTAGCCGATTCCACAGTGGAAGCAGGAACCCAATGGTCCAATATAATCACGACACGGCTAGGATCCCAAATCTGTTTTACCCCCGCTTCCTCTAGGTGGGGGAGCACACGGCTTCCCATCATCTCATGCGACATGGCAACATCAATGGACGCTTCAATGATTTCTCCCGGCTCGATGGATTTCTTGTCCGTGTGGTTGAGTAGAATTTTTTCAGCCATTGTCTGGTTGGGCATTGGTTTCTCACAACTCCTTCATTTGTTGTTTTACAATCTTCTTAATGGCTGTTCCGACTTGCTTCGTCGTGGAAGGGCGAACTTCGGCAAAAGCACCCACACACAAATCATAGGTGCGGATTTGTGTCTGTACGAGAACCTGAATTACCGCTGCTTCAATGATGGAAGCAGCTTTTACTGCGGCTTTATCGTTGTGTTGTTCTCCAAGCCATTCGAGCATCATCTTTGCTGCTAGAATCGCTGCAATAGGATTCGCCCGGTGTTTTCCCGAATGACGCGGAGCAGATCCATGAATAGGTTCAAACATGGCATGAGTATCTCCTATGTTCCCTCCGGCTGCGACTCCCATACCTCCTTGGATTCCAGCACCAAGATCAGAAATAATGTCTCCATACATATTCGGGGTCACGATCACATTATAATATTCGGGGCGACGGAGACACCACATTGTCCAAGCATCAACATAAGCAAAATCAGGCACAATTTTGGGAAAGGCATGTGTTCGTTCCTCAAAGACACGCCGAAAAAGCTGATCACCAATCAACACATTACTTTTATCCACACAGGTGACCCGTTTCTTCCCATCACTAGGAGAACCTTGTTTCCGTTTCAAAGCTAAGTTAATGGCATACTGAATGACGCGTTCTGAACCCAGACGTGAAATGGGTCGCATATCAATTGCAAGCTCTTCGCGTTCGTTTTCACCATAATGCTTGCCAATCCCCGCATACAACCCCTCTGTGTTTTCTCGAACAATCACGAAGTCAATGTCTTGGGATCCTTTATTGGCTAGCGGAGTGGGAACACCTGGATATAATTTCACAGGTCTTAAATTAGCATATAATTCAAGTTCGCGTCGCTGACCTAACACCACCGCAGCACCCGCTAGCTGTCCATCATCACGGCGTATCGGCTCTCCTGGCGATTTCTCCCACCCTACAGCACCCAAAAGGATTGCATCGGCTTCCTGTTTGGAGAAGACTTCAGCTTCTCCTGGCCATTCAACACCGGTTTCTAAGAAGTACTTCCCACCACAAGGGAATTCATGAAAAGAAAGATTAAGACCAGAGGTGCCTGCGTTAACCGTCTTTAATATCACGATGGCTTCTTGTATGACCTCGGGTCCAATTCCGTCGCCCGGTAACACTTGGATCTTATACGTGCGTACCACAGGAATCCGTTCCACGTAACCTGTTCACTTTAAGCTATACAAAGTTTCCGACCTGTCACTTATCCGTAAGATTCAGAAGCATTACTGCCGCAATGAGAGTAAAGAAATCAGGAATCATGAAGAAGGGGCCTAAACTAGCCCCACGAACACCAAAAAGTTGGTGAAGGAGGGGGTGAGAGGAGAGAACTTGGAGTAGGAGAGCCAAAGAGAAAATGACTAGCCCTAAGGTGAATTTGGATCGAGTGACCCGGTAGATATCTACGTAGATTATCAGGAGTATAATGAGTAAGGCTGCGTTGACTGATGTGAGAATCGTCTTCAAGGTGAAAATGAATGGAAAATCAGGGGGAGAAGCCGGGGGTGGAGGTGGCATGTTAAAAATTGCCCAAGCTAAGGCCAGGACAATTACAATAAGGACGATTCCGACGATGAGCCAGGGCTTCAAATATTTCTGTGTCGATTCTTTCATCTTGATCACTCCTTTTTACCACGGTTTTGGATTTTTTCCCATATCTCCTCAAAGATTTCGTAATTGGCTTCCATGCGTGGCGACAGCATATAGGTCACGCCGTATGTTTCACCTAAGGAAGTAATAATGCCATTCTCGCTTAGGAGTTTGATGTGGTGGCGAATAGTATGGTAATCTAAGTTAAGCGAATTCGCTAGCTGGTTGGCATTTTGGGGCATCTCTTTTAATTCAAGGATGATGTATCCCCGGCTGATTCCTCCACGAGTGCCAGCAATCAGCCATCCGATGAGATGCCGCAGAGGGCGGATATGCGCAGCCATCGATTCCGCTCCACAGAATTAACCTATGAAGCAATCTGTTATAACTGTAATAAACTATGTGCCCCCATTCAACATGTTACTTAGAGAATACACCTCCAATCAAAATGTAATGCTGGTAGCCGCATATTGTATGATGCTAGGCTTAGGATAGAGTTCAACCAAGATGTATACATTACCTTCGAATAGGATGCTGTAATTTCCAGGGGGAAGCTGCCCTTGTACGAAAATTCCATACACGTGTGAATAGGATTGCCAAAGATCTGCGGAGAGTTGCTGACCCAAGCCCACGATATCGGTGTTCTCCACATATTGAATCCAATAGCCAATACCTTGTTGGTTTGAAATAACAATTACTGAGTTAGGACCGATAAACGCTCGCATGTTCACCAGGTCCTGATAGGCCACGAAGCTAATCGTGGGCTGGAGGGACATTGCAGTCTGAAAACTTTGGGCAACGTAGATTCCTACACATAAGACGATGAGTATAATGGTCAGCACTTTCGCTGCGGGTAAGTCTTGTCGCCATAGAAGTGTTAGCCCATAGCTCAATATCACTGCTGCAGGAATCGTCAGCATTAGCATAAATCGTGTCAAGTACTCCGTGGGAATAAGAGGAAAACTGAGGATAGCACCAATGATAGTTACTGCCACCAACAGCACCAGAGCTTCCTTTTCATGCTTCTTCCAGACATAAAGCGAAAGAATTGTCCCAATTGAAAGAAGCACTAGAATGGCTCCCCAGCCACCTACAAGAGAGAGGGCAAAGAAGTTGTTTATTACTGGCCCACCTGGACCGGCGATTGGTGGTTGGGAAACACTGTTGTTCTGAGACTCCGTTAAAGTATTCAGAAACGAGAAAACCTTCGAGAAATCAGAGAAGAACCAGCTGAAAAACGTTGCAGCGATAAGCACAAACACTACTATTACCACTCCCAAGACGCTCATGGTCTGTAACACTGCTTTGCGATTCTGGCTTCTAAGAATACCTAGCACCGTGTAAAGCAGGAGAAACAATATGGCAACACCAAAGACGAGAATGTGCGTTAATCCTGTAAGTAATAAGAATATGGTGGCAAGCCCCAGACTCCCTCTATTATATCCTGAAAACGTCAGGTCATGCAGGAAATAGATGAACGCCAATAACCAAGCAATTCCAATCGCGTTTTTGATGAAATCACTGATCATGCGTAAGTATAGGGGTGAGAAAATGATGAACAGCATAGCAAGATAACCTGCAAGCATGCTCTTTCCCACTCGTTTCATTAGGAAATAAGCTGGAATTGCCGTAAGAGCGCAGAAAAAGGCGATACCTACCTTGACACCAACTATAATATCACCATAAAGGAGTGTAGTAATTGTCAGAAGAAAGAACGTAAGAGGGGGATCTCCGTACACCAGGGTCCCTGATTGTAAGAGTGATTGTACTTGAATTAGATAGTAGGGACCATCTATCATCAGCATTAATGGAAATCGAAAATAGAACCATAGATAAAATCCAAAGCCCAAGCAAAAGATCAAGGAAACAAAGACAGCTTCTATCCAATGTTCATTGAGTTTCTGGACTATTTTGCCAAGAAACGCGTTATCATGTAATCTAGTTCCAACATTTCTCACCATACATCCATCCTGGACTTCACCTTATTCGTTTTAACTGCCTGATGATAGGCACAATGGCAATCAATACTTTCTTCTTTAGGTCCATTTTTTCAATAGGCAATTGCTGCTGGGATCACTTCAAAAAATGAACATAAAAACAAATTTCCAAAATAGACCCAAATCTTCACCAAATCTTGCTCAGTCTCATCCAGAGTCTGATTAGTTTCTCCTAGCCAGTTCTTCTCATATAGAGAAAATACTCGATGAAGAGAAATTTAAATCTCAATCTATTCTAGTGCTTCTTCCACGAACTGGATTAAGTCAACCATTTTTAGCTTTGATCCGCTCTTCTCAATCGCTAATTGCAATGATGTCTCACAGAAGGGGCATGCACTAACAAGATGAGTCGCGCCAGTCGCTTCCGCTTCCCTGATGCGTTCAATGGAAGTTTCGAGGGTCCAGTCAGGGAATTGAGCTCGGGCTCCACCACCTGCGCCACAGCACCAGCTGTTTTCGCGGTTACGCGGCATTTCGACAAAGTTGTCTCCAAGGAGTGTACGCAAGATTTTCCGTGGGACTTCGAACCATTCAGCTTTTTCTTTCCGGTTCTTGATTAGTTCTCCGACATGGCGTCCATAATGGCAGGGATCATGATAGGTTGCTTTGATACCTTTCAAAGGTTTGAGCTTACCTTTACCTGCTTCAAGTGCTTCAGCAATGAAGTTGACACTATGTTTAACTTCGAAGGGTAGAGGGCCATAATATTTGGGCCAGTCGCGTTTCATGGTGCGGAAGCATCCAGCACAGGAAGAGACAACGGTTTTCGCATCAGAGTTTTTGAAGAGCTCAACATTATGCGTGACATATTCATCTACCAAATCCAGCTTTCCAACTCGCATAAGTGGTGAACAACAGCAGTACTCATCATCTTTGACAGTAAAATCAATTCCCAGTTTCTGCATTACCCTAAGAGTTGAAACCGCTAACTCTTGTAACCGATACGATGCGGTGCATCCTACGAAATAAATCACATCTGCCTTATCTTTCATTTTGAATTCCTTAGGAATCCAATCAGTCCGGCACGCGTGGTCTTCATTGTAAGGATTGCGTTTAATCTCAGTAGCTTTAGCATACCCTTGTTGTTTGTCGAGGGGACCAACACCCGCTTTGACAGCTTCTGCTCGCATGGCTTCTATGATATCGACCGTTGGTAGTTCGTTTTCACATTGGGTTTCACAATTACCGCAGGTCGAGCAACGGAAGAGAAGATCGCCAATATCTTTGTCAATTTTATAATTACCGTTGAGTATGGCGCGGGCTAGCCACATTTTAGCGCCGCCACTATACGCCTCCCATTCCATGGCGTTCCAAGCGGGACATCCTGTTTCAAAGCCACCTTTGGGATTAGCGGCGTCGGCAATTGTACAGGCTTTACAGTGAATGCAACGAGCGATTTCGAGCTCAAAATCTTTGAGTTCAGTTTTGGGTTTTTCGGGTTCGGTCATAAGAGTGGTCCTCCGGATAGAGAGGGAAATGCTGTGTTTCACATACGTTAGACCCTTTTACAGTTTGCCTTTTTTCGAAAAATTCACGATGTTAAAACCAGATTAACTAGCCTCATCCCCCATCATTCTTTTTGGTCTGTAGATTCTTTGTTGAGAATTACAGAGAAGATGAGGATAATGAACAACACCATCAGAGCCTGCTCTTTATCAATCCTATGCGTTTATTGTATTCTTGTGCTTGGTTTCGTCTTCAATTGCATAGGAGCGGGGTTGGTCTAATACCAACCTACGTCTGTTCCACAGACGTGACAGTATTGATCGACGCGATCGAGGTCTGCACCACAATTCACACACTTTTTCGTTCCTTCACCCCGTTGGGGCACTAGGTAAGCAGTGCCTTGAGGTGAAGACGGCGATCGGACCCACCGCAGATCATAGTAGCGGGGGACCGACGGAGCGGGGTTTGAACTAGCAACTAAGGCGCCTGCAACGATTAGCAGGATGCCACCGATGAGAAAGATGAAGATCAGGCTAATAATACCTGAAATGATAAGTAATGCGCCTGCTGACCCGCGGTTCCCCTTTGGAATATCGTTATACGCAATTATGGGGAAGATGATTCCTATGAAGAACCAAATTATCGTGAGAAACAGGAAGGGGAAAAACACAAATGCTAGTAGAAATTCAAAGAACAAAATGAATCCGTTACACACAATTCCGAGAATTGTCAGAGCTTGTGCACTATCATGGGTTCCCATTTTCTTAACCATACCTCAACATGGACCATTGTCCAATTAATCCCTCAAAGAATGGGCTGAAAAACATTTGCAGGTTTTGGATAATATGGGTTCTGATTGCGGCATTAAAGGGAAGTTAGGGCGGTATCATTCGCGTGCTGGCCACCACGATGTATATCGTATATATCCTGATTGAGATCCCAATATCAGAACAAGCTAAACTCTGCATGACTCAAATCAACGATTAGACTTCTAAGCGACCCGGATGCATGATGCCGTTGGGGTCCCACATGGCTTTGAGCTCTTTGAGTATCTTCACATATTCGGGCATCAAGGGTTTCATCGCTGGCCAGTGAATGAAAGCATTCGGACGGTAGTTCAACCATCCCTTCTTATGGGCAATCTCGGTGAAGTGCTTATCCCAAGCCTCAGCCTGCTCATAGCCTTTCTCAGTCCGACTATCAAACGTGACAATAGGCATGGAGATACATTGTCGACCTTGCTCGATACTGGCGACCCACTGAACTGGGGGAATATCGAATTTCTCCATGGTTTCAACGGAGATGCGTGAGATTTCGGCACAATCCTTCCAGGGACAGTACCAAGTGATGAAAACAAAGCCTGCCCGATGCATGGCATAAGGAACTGCGATGAGGTTGGGTTTGGTCAAACGGACCTCCTTAGCGCGTGGGTGGAGTTCCATGGGATCCACTTTTTCACCAGTGTCGCGGATTTTCTTGGCTTCTTCCTCGATGATATCCATCTGGCTTTCCATTTCTTTTTCTGTGTGGGCCCAGAGCTCATAGTTCATAAGCCACGCGGGAATGTAGTATTTCTTTTCTCGCCATTCTTCAAGCGTGGTGGGAACTTCTCGTTCATCCTTCCGGCTGGGAACTAGCCACCAGTTTCCTCCTTGAACCATGACACCCACTTCTTTTTTGAGAACAGCCAAGGAATGATCCTGCATCGCTTCAGGGGTGTCGTAATCGTAGGCAACCAGATCAATATAGGGCGGGTGAGGAATGATGCGGATTGCGGCTTTGGTGATAATGCCCATTGTGCCTTGTGCGCCAAGGAATAATCCGGTAAAGTCAGGTCCCGGTCCCCAGGGATAGAAGGGTTTGAAATCTTTCAACGCCCAACTCCCCGTATAAATGATTTCACCACGGGGAAGGATGACTTCCAAGCCGTTAATCATTCGACCTTGTGGACCATATTTGCTTGTGACCAAGCTGAAGCCACGTTCAAGAGCATCCCCAATGAGGGTTGCACGAGGTGGTGCCCCGTCAGGGACCGGAGGCGCCCATTCAGGATGGTGCTTTCGGAAATACGCCCACACCTGACCGGAGGTGACACCCGCTTCTACTACAACATATCGGGCATCTTCGTCAACTTCAATAATCTTGGTCATCCGGACCAAGTCAAGGATGATGCCTTCGGGCTTCAAAGGCTGCGCGTACCCACCGCTTAATCCCCCGGAATAAGGGCTGATAGGGATTTTGTACTCATTGCAGAGTCTAACGACTTCAAGGGTTTCGTCTCGATTCCCCGGTTTCACAATGGCTTCCGCAACTGCAGCGCGGATCCCCATCACGGATCGAGCCATGTAACTATGACGCATTGCCAGATTAGTCGTAAGGTGTTCAGAGCCAACGATTTTGGTGGCTTCATCAACGAATTTATCGATATTGCTTGGCACACGGGACGCCTCCATAAAGAAATTAGTATTAGCTGCCGTGAAGGTATGACAGCCTGTACATAAGCGTTACAGATGGTTAAATTCCTTAACATAACTCATTTTGAGGAAATCTAGCGAAACGAGTCATTACCTTATCATTTAAGATCTTGAAAGTCTACTTCCTATTCCAAATTGGAAGGGACGGCTTTAGGATTAAGCCAATCGTTGAAACACCAGCTAATATATTAATAAAAGTTGGTCCCCGTCCATTGAGGGATGAGTTGGTGAAAAAAGGCTTACAACGCTACTGGACCCTCCAACTCGTCGTGATTATTCTCCTCTTTAGTACTGCTTTACGCTGCTTTACCACAGGAGAGCTCGTTCAAGATAGATACCTCAGTGCTCTTCGTCCACCATACTAGTATTATTGCGGCTTTAGTGCTAACCTCACGAGGCAAAGCCCATAAACAGCCTTAACCTAGGGTATTACTCAGACACCCTCATCCAAGATTGAACACTTGATACGTTTACGCCGATATTACTCCAAATCCAATCCCAAGTTCATTCAATCTGGTATTTACTTAAAATAGCCCTATTTAATTAGTGTATAGAAACATGGATGGGATTAAAATTAACACCATTCGAGTTTCCCAATATTCTTCAATAATAGGTGTAATTTTGTGCACTATAGGTATTGGAATTATATTATGGAAAAGCTCACAAAACATACTCAGGTTATATAATGTCCCTATAGTGTTTCTAGCTTTGTTGTTTTTTTCGCTAATTGGAGTAATTGAAATATTTTCTGATAAAGGAAAACGATTCGGAGGAGTCATTTTAATGGGGAGCGGTTTAATTAACCTCGTCTTGTTATTACTTTATAGTACCAACACCATCATATCTATTTACGAGAATGCCATAGGATATGTTGGAGAACACATTCTTCTAGTGCTATTTCTTTACAGTACAGGCTGTATACTCTATATTCTCAGTGGTTTCTATGCCCTTTGGATTACAGAAGAGACCGAAACTAATAATTTATAATAAACCTACATGTTGCGAATTCCCTTTTTGCAATCATAATAGCTACAAATATTTTTATTCTCGGTTCTTTTATAAGAAGTTGAGGGAAATCATGCACAATACTTGGGTGACTAGAAATACCGTAATACTAGGCAGCCTAGTTCTAGTCCTTTTTTCTGTTGGTTTCCTGCCAATTTCGAGCATATCTACTAGCCAGATAGTATGGCATGCGAATGTTACGGGAAATTTCGGAAGTTTGCACTCCTCTATCTATATTGTACAAGATGAAGAAACAACAAGCTCAAAGGATTACTATACTATTCACATCTTTACCTGGGCTCCCAGAGAGTTTGGGCATATCAGAGTTAATGTGCAATTCAATCAAACTGGTGCCGTCGATTCTGTAATTTGGCAAGCTAGTCCATATACCTACTCAACTTTTTACTCAGGCTTATTTACCAATGATTTTACAGTATACCAAAAAAGCCTATCACAGCTCAACCATGAACTGCTAATCGGTTTATGGGTCTCAGGTGATGCTGGGTTGAATGCCACTATTACTGTTCAAATCGGGTGGACTCGACCAGGACCACCCCACGCGCCTCTTCTTTGGGAAAGTGCAACGACAACCTGTCATTTAGCTGATTTATTGCCAGAACTGTCTTGATCCCTCACAAGTGTTTAGTTTTCAAACTGTCACCGGTATACCATTTGGGCGTGTTTGAATCACCGTTTTCCTTGTATTTTCTGCTAGGTTGACGCAGATTTGGCTACTAAACTTGTTGAGCGGAAACCGTTATAAACATCAAAAGAAACCGACACCGTTGCCAAGCAAACGCGGTCGATACACGATTCAAAACAGAAACGGTATTTAAGGCATAAAGCCGCGTTAGGAAGGATTCCATCGTTCTGCTGTCAGGAACGCACTTCCTTAGGTGAATCGTCTAAGATGAGGTATCAATATGGGACTCTTTAGCACCTTTCTCCATCTGCATTGGTATGAACAAGCCGCTATTCTCTTGGTTATTGTCGCCGCAATTATCAGTCTAATCTACGCCGTATGGCTCCGCCGCGACGTTCTCAAACACGACAAAGGCACCCAACAAATGCAAGAAGTGTGGACTGCCATCAAAGATGGAGCCATTGCATACCTCCGAAAACAGCTTCGAACCATCCTTCCAATCATTGCCCTACTCACCATCGTCCTCTTCTTCACCGTTTATATCGTCCCTCCCAGCCTGGAAGCCCTCGAAGTATTCCACGAGTACCCTGCTGAGACTGTCTTATTAATCATTGCAACTGGACGAGCAATAGCCTTTGTGATGGGTGCTCTCAGCTCTCTCGCTGTAGGACAACTCGGAATGCGAATTGCGATTGAATCCAATATCCGCGTCGCCTCCGCCTCCGGACGAAGCTACCGCGAAGCCCTAAAAATCGCCTATCATGGTGGCACTTTTACTGGTATGCTTACTGATGGGCTTGGTCTCCTCGGTGGCACAACAATCTTCATCGCCTTCGGTATCTCTGCGCCAGATGCCCTCCTCGGCTTCGGCTTCGGCGGTACTCTACTTGCCCTCTTCATGCGGATCGGTGGTGGAATCTACACCAAAGCCGCGGATGTCGGTGCAGACTTGGTGGGCAAAGTCGAAGCCGGTCTCCCCGAAGATGATCCTCGCAATGCTGCAGTCATCGCCGACCTGGTCGGAGATAATGTTGGCGATTGTGCAGGTATGGCTGCCGACATCTTCGAATCTTACGAAGTCACTATCGTCTCAGCCCTTATCCTTGGAGTCGCCCTCTACGTCGCCAGTGGATACACCCAAATCTTCTGGATTATCTTTCCACTTGTTGTCCGTGCCATCGGGGTTATTAGCAGCATTATCGGCACCTTCATGGTTGCAGTCTGGAAAACCGAGAAAGCCGAAAAAGCCATGTTCTACAGCTACGAAGTCAGCAGCGCTTTCACCATTATCGTCTCCTGCATCTTCTCCTATTTCTATACAGGTGATATCCGTTTGGGTATCCTTGTAGCCGTTGGAGTTCTACTCGCTGTCAGCTTCAATCCCCTCACCAACTATTTCACTAGCCATCGCCACCGTCCCGTTGAAGAAATCGTCGAACAAGCCCACGGCGGACCCGCCACCATTGTCCTCAGTGGTATCAGCACTGGCTACGAAGCCGCTGTCTGGATCCTCCTCGTCATCGTCGCCACCTTCATCGCAGCCTTCCTCATCGCCCCCCAATATGTCCTCTTCGGCATCGCACTCATCGGTATTGGCATGCTTTCGCATACAGGGAATAACGTGGCCATGGATAGTTATGGGCCAATTGCAGACAATGCGGGGGGAATTGCAGAGCTAACGGATATGCCGGAGAAGTCGCGGAAGATCTTGGCTGATTTGGATGCGGTTGGGAATACGACAAAGGCGATTACCAAAAATGTCGCGATTGCCTCGGCAGTCATTGCAGCGAGTGCGTTATTCTATAGCTTCGTTGTGGATGTAGGTCGGGCTGCCGAAGCAGCTGGGGTGTCTAATCCGCTAGCACTTGGGATTCGGATTGATAATCCGCTTGTGTTGTCAGGGTTGTTGATTGGAGCTGCGCTTCCGTGGTTATTCTCTGCGTTGGCGATTCGTGCGGTGAGTCGTGCGTCATCACAGATTATTGAGGAAGTGCGTGAGCAGTTCAAGATTCCTGGGGTGATGGAGGGCACGGTTAAGCCGCATTATGATCGCGTGGTATCTATAACAACGGCTGCTGCGCAGAAGGAACTAATCAGCTTGACGATTCTCTCGGTGATTACACCAATAGTGATTGGTCTCTTACTGCAGGTTGAAGCCTTGGGTGGCTTTCTCACAGGGTTGATTGCCTCTGGGTTACTACTAGCTGTCTATATGTCAGTGGCTGGGGGAGCCTGGGATAACGCCAAGAAGTCCATTGAAGATGAGGTCTGTGCACCCGAAGCAGGGACTGGAAAAGGTTCTGAACGTCATAAGGCTGCAGTCTGTGGCGATACAATTGGTGATCCCCTCAAAGATACGGCTGGTCCAGCCTTGAATCCGATGATTAAAGTGGTAAACCTAATCAGTTTGATTGCAGCACCGATCCTGATTCTCTATCGGTTCTATAATCCAGGGTGGCCACCGGATCCAAATGTGCTGATGTGGAATTTCATCATTGGCGTCGTCGTCATCATTCTGGTAGTGCTATTAATGTGGGCGTTTCGTCGAAGTCGACGATCGATTCCCCCGCTAGCGCAATGGGAGAGTAGTGATTAACCTTCATCTGTTAACATCTTGAATATCGACTTTTTTCGTTATCTGGTCAGATGGTAGTGAATTACTAGTCTTCAGAAGCGAGAGCTCGGATTTTGGCTTGGTTTTGGCGGATT
>JBHLPI010000150.1:0-3750 GCA_048939595.1 Promethearchaeota archaeon
ACTAGAACCACATTAATAAGCCAAAACTCAAAGGCTCCTACTATGCCTAGCCTTAGGAGTTCAAGGATTGCCCCCCTCGGACTTCTCATGGGTATTGGAACCGCAATTCTCATCTACCTTACTCAAGGTCACGTGCTCCAAAATCTTGTCTACAGCACATATCTTCCCCTCATCGACCCGCTTCAGTTGTATGAACTCGCATGGGTGATGGCAACAATCGATCTCTTACTCAATGTCTTCTTTCAATTCTCGCTTTTTCTTTGGTTAATTCTCACTATACTTATCGCCCTCACTATTCGAAATCTAAACATCACCATCTCTACTCTTAGCGCGGCAATTCTGTTACCTGCAGGAACGTGGCTTCTCTTTGCAATCAAATACATCTATTTGCCAGGTTTCTCTCTTGGGCTCTTGGTTAACTTCTTAATTTGGCAGACTTTCGTCCCTCTAGGTATCGTGTTAGGTCTTGCAACGCTCATTACACTCCCGTTTACAATTCAGCGCCATCAACAGCCTACTCCCTTGAAGGCTCCAACTCGAATAGAATCTATCTGTTCTAAATGTGGAGCCATGTATCGATCCGTTCCCTTAATTTGCGTCCAATGTCAAGGGGAGAATACGATTGTCGAGAAACATCATGATGACTTTTGAGTTTCACATAAATCATTTTATGGTAATCGCAATATTTTTGATATCGATTTGAGAAAAACTGTAACAGTTAAATTCTTGTATGAGATAATTTTGGTGCCGGATGCGGCAGTAACGCAGTTTTAAAACAACTTAAAACCTCATAGGCAGAATCCTCCCTAAGAGGCCTCAGGTCTGAGTCGTCCTCGCCCTCCAAAACATCCCTCCTCCCTCAACTGCCCTTCCGGCTTCATTTTTTAATAACAAGTGCGTGGTGAAATCAACTCAGGCTATGCAGATACAGGACTGGCTAGGATCCGGTTACTAATGGCGAACTCAAGCACTTCAACAATGGCATATTCTGGGAGTCCTAAAAGGAAAGCGATGGTCTTGACATCACGTTTTCCATCTACAAGAAAGAGGACATCTCGGGCATACGGGCCAAACTTGTCGTAAAGTGCACTCCCCACAGTTGAACCTGTATCAAGTGCTGCAAGTAAATCTTCGCCACCTTTGGGGATGAATCCCAGATCGATTCGTTCATCACTAGTTGATGAGGGTGGGGGTGGTGGGGGTGCAGCAACTTCTGTTGGTTCTGGTGGAGGTGGTTCCACTGGAGGGGGCATCGGCTCTGGTTCAAAACTTGTGGGTTGAGATTCAGGTGGAGGGATTGGCTCAGGAGAAGGTGGCGCAGGGGAGGGAGTTGTGGTTTCAGCGGGTTTTGCCTCAACCTTCGGTTGAGGTGTGGCAGGAGGGGTTTGAACGGGTGTCGGTGGTGGTTGAGGGGGAGGAACTGGTGGTGTTGTAGCAGGTTTAGGTTGGGTAGTAGGTGCTGGTTCTGCAGGTGCTTCTGGGATAGTTTTAATGATGTTTAAGTCAAGTTCCCGTAATGCCAAGAGCGTTGCTTTCGTTTTCACCACTGCAATACCTAATGATAGGTTGGGAGGAAATAGTACTGCCAAAAGCCAATTGCTACCAATTTTTGAGATTACTACAAGCCCAGCTTCGGTATTGACCGTAAGTTGGCTGATTTGTCCTTTGTAGAGGCTCACTGTTTGTTTAACCATAGCCTGTGTGTCAGGATCAAGGGTGCTTTGATAGATTTCATTTTCGGGAGAAATGATACAGAATGCTTTGACCATTCGGTCGAAACGAAGATTGTCAAGTGCACGCTGTACTTCCTCTGCCATTGCTAAGCCTATACCCCCGACTACGCAGTTGAGCTATACGGTACTTAGAATTAGCACTCTAAAATCTTTGCGCCATACTTCATTCGGTCATATTTATGTTGACTTTCTCCCCATTTTGTTCAACATAACCAAAACCCTTACGCTCTAATTGCACGATAGTGCCGGTTTCTAACTTCTTGAGGTGCTGTTCCCCAAGGCCGTTCACAATCTGCAGACTCTTGGGGTTATATTTTTCATTGATAAGGAGCACATCGGGAATTGACAGTTGTATTGGAATGGAATTGGAAGTGACCCACTGGATTTTCATTGATGCTTGTTTTAAAGAATCACCAGCAAACGAGCAGTTCAAAGTGTTGGGTGTCTTTCCTTCAACTTGGAGGTTGAAAGCATGTTTCAACCGAAAAATATCGCCCTTGTTGAGTTGAATTGCGTCTTGTCCATCAATAAAGACTTGGTCTTCAATTGAAATCTGTCGGCTTCCCCGATCCTTGAAATTAGGGTGTAGTGGGATTTCAGCAACAAAAGGTCTAGCATCTTTAATTTTGACCGGTGTTGGTTGAGTAACGCAATAATAGCGATTAGCTATCGGGTCGGCAATTTTTCGATTAATTCCAAGTAGAACGGACCAATCAAGAATGGGTTGTGCTACACTAAGTCCTACTTCTCGAGTCATTTCGCGAATAGCTTCGGGTAAAATACCTCGACGACGAAGGGCGGAAATGGTTGTAAGACGAATATCGTCCCAACCACTAATCGTCTTTGATTCGATGAGCGGTCGAATTTTTCGTTTACTGACGGGGCTTCCTTCGATGGCAAAACGTGACCATTCCTGAATGATGGGTTGGGGGTATTCAAAGAGGTCGCGGATATAGGTCTGGAGTTCTCCTCTTGTGGCGAACTCGTTGCTTCGTAGAACATGGCTAATGCCATTTCGGTAATCTTCTAAGGCATTGGCGAAATCGTAAGTAGGCCAGAGTCGGTAACGATCACCTTGGATGGGGTGGGGGTAGTCGATGATTCGGAAGATGTTCGGATCCCGCATAACTGCGTTTGGGTGGGTCATATCAATTCGAAGTCGGCATACAATCTCGCCTTCAGCATACTGGCCTTCGAGGATTTTTTCCCAAATGTCTTGGTTTTCTACACTCTTTGTGTTGCGGTGTGGGCATTCGGTGCCCATTCTTCGGTGCTCGCTAATCCTTTCTGCTGGGCAAGCACAAAAATAGGCTTCATTGCGTTGGAGTAATTCTTTTGCGTGTCCGTAAAAATAGGGGATATCATCGGATACAGTAAGTTCTTCATCCCAGTCGATATCCATCCATTGGTATCCTTCTTTAAAGGCATCATAAAACTCTCGATGAACGTTTCTGGGGTTGGTGTCTTCAAAGCGAAGAATTACTTTTCCGTCATATTTTCGTGCATAATACCAGTTAATATAGCCTGCATACGCGTGACCAATATGCGGAAATCCACTGGGTTCGGGAGGTAATCGAGTAATAACCTTTCCTTGCACCGCATTTGGTAATGGTGGTAGCTCTCTAACTCGATGTTCCTTGGTCGTTTCGAGTAATTCTGGTGCAAGTGTTTTTAGCTCTGAGATTTGGACTGCAACGGACATCTGGTTGACTTGATTTACAATTTGATTTACTTGGGTGATTATATCCCTAGCTTTGGGTCGCAATTCAGGTTGTTCAGCTAGCAGTTTGCCAATAACCGCCTTTGCACTGGCCTTCCCATCAAATTTGATGGCATTGGCTAGTGCATATTTTCGAATGAGTTCCTGTGAGGCTGATTGGGTTTGGTCCTTCACGGGTTGTCGGCCTTCTTCATTCTACTGTGTTCAAAGCTAGGGGTGCCACTTATGCTTTTTGTGATGTGTTAGGAAGTCGATTCTCCTCCATAATCTGATGAATAACCTTTGGGTCCAGCGCTG
>JBHLPI010000151.1:0-3735 GCA_048939595.1 Promethearchaeota archaeon
GTCATCCACCAAGTGGCGTTGTTGTGTTGGTACTACTTAGAACCCACACTGATTCTGACTGGCGTTATCCAGGGTATACGACCTATGCATAGCCATCATCGTGAGAACCGAGGAGAGGACGGGTCCTCCTAGGCTCGACGCCCATATGCATAGCATATGAGCTGAATTGGTAGGAAAAGGAGGGACGCACATTGAGCTACTTAAGGCTTTCGCACTCTTTGGTAGCTCTTCACGGCTCCAGCCTGCGGATTTATCAACCACAATAAATTAAGCTTTCGGTTTTTTATCGCACAAAGAGCCGTTCGCGTTGTACCTGAGAGGAACCTACATTGTTATCGGTAGATGGACAATCCTTTTTTGAATACCCTTCGCAAACTAGTACTCAGTTTGAATCCTGGCTGGTGTCCACATGACAGGTAGCTGTGAATCCTCGCAAACATTGTGGAAGGCTTCCACCACCCTTTCCCCCCGCGTGAAACGACTCCGTGATGAATATTTTTCCTTCGAGCAACGTGCCTCCTATTTTTCAAATGAGGTGCGACCGTATACCACTGGGCGTCCGTGGGATCAAGTGTATGGATTCAATAATTGGGGAATTACTCCCGAAGCGGTGCCCTTCATGTTAGGTTTTCGGGACAGTCTTAGAGCCCTTGCAGAACCCGTAGAATTTGATGAGAAAAACTTTCAGAGGACGATTGGAGAACGCCGCGCGTTGTTCTTCAATGAGGTTCTACGCAAGCATCTTCCTGTTGTAATTTTAGATGGTGAGTTAATCGTTGGTGGACATTTTAACACCGCACTCAGCAAAGTGTTGACACGGAAAGAGCAACAAGGATGGGATAAGCAACAAGAAAAGTTCTACAAGGAATTGAAGCTTAGGTGTGAGACCGGTGAGTACAATTACGGAGCCATTCCAGGCCACTTAGTTCCTAACTACGAAAAAGTCCTCAAGATAGGTTTCAAAGGAATCCAAGAGGAATGCCAAGCGTTGCTTAGCTCCACGGAAGATCTGGCCCACCAAGCATGGTTAACTGCCCTTATTCTTTCGTGCGAAGCGCCTCGAATTCTCGCAGAACGTTATGTACGTGAAGCACAGCGATTAGCAAGCACCGAAGAGAACCCGAAGCGTAAGAAAGAATTGACGACCATTGCACAAATATCCAGTAAGGTCCCATGGAACCCCGCAGAAACCTTTTGGGAAGCACTTCAGTCATTGTGGATGACCCACATGCTGGTTATGGCTGCGGAGAGTTACCCTGGTGCGGGAACGAGTCCAGGCCGAATTGATCAGTATCTTTATCCATACTATGAAAAGGATCTTCGCAAAGGAGTTCTTACGCGTGAGTTTGCGAAAGAGCTCATGGAATGTTACTGGATTAAGCACAATTATGCGTATGATTTCCAAGGACGTGTGGGTGGTACTCAGGGCATCAATTCAAGTTTTGGACAACTCATTACCATTGGAGGAATCGACCAAAACCATGAAGACGCCAGCAATGACTTGACATGGTTGATTCTCGATGTTATTGAAGACCTGAATATGCTCGAACCCAAGCCGAATATTCGGCTCCATGGCAACTCATCAGATGCCTTATTGCAAAGAGTCGCAGAACTCGTATCCCAGTCCCAAGGAAGTCCATTCCTGATGAATTTCGATGAAAAATCAATGGCAGGATTAGTTTGGCAGGGTGTGCCCAAAGACGAGGTATGGGATTATGCTCCTGTTGGTTGCTTAGAAAACACCATGATTGGTAACGATGTTTCAGGAACTGTGGATGTTAATGTCAACGTGGCGAAAGCGATAGAATTAGTCTTGACTAATGGCAAGGATATGCGATTGGGAACCCAACTCGGTCCAAAGACAGGTAATCCGTCTCAATTCAAATCTTTTGATCAATTTAAGGCAGCTTTTAAAAAACAACTTCAAGCGTTGATCGAGCGAGCGATTCACGCTAATAATTTAGCGGATGCGATTCGCGTCCAATATGATCCCACCCCATATCTTTCACTGCTTGTCGATGGTTGTGCTGAATCCAGAAAAGACTGTCGTGCTGGAGGCACAAAATACAATTACATTACCGTTGAAGCACTTGGCCTAGCCACTGCGGCGGATTCATTGGCTGCTGTGAAAAAACTAGTCTACGAAGAAAGCCGGTTTTCAATGGACCGATTGATTCAAGGGCTTGAAACAGATTTTGAATCCGATGAAGAACTAAGACAGCTGCTAATCAATCATGCTCCCAAATACGGTAATGACGATGAAGAAGCTGATCAGCTCGCCCGGGAAATATCACGGTTTTGGGGTGAATATGTCATCCAACATACAGCGCCCGCAAGCGGTCGAAGGTACCGGGGAGGATACCTTAGCTGGAATTATTTCATTAGTTTCGCTCCTAAACTAGCCTCAACGCCGGATGGACGTCGCAGAGGAGAATACATTTCCAATGGCGTTTGCCCGGTTCCGGGTCGGGATTTTCAAGGTCCAACAGCCAATGCAATAAGCGTGGGTAAACTTGGATTGGAAGTTCAACCCAACGGCGCCTCCCATACTATGACATTTAGTCCAGCTTCCCTTCGGGATGAAGAACACCAGAACAAACTCGTTGCATTCCTACGAACCTACGGAAAAGTGGGCGGCACTGCCCTCCAAACCAACGTTTTAACTCCCGAAACTCTACATGCCGCCCAAGAATCGCCCGAAGAATATCGGAATCTGCTGGTTCGTGTCACAGGCTATGCGGCATATTTCACATCCCTTGGGAAAGAGCAACAGGATGAAATCATCAACCGAGTAAGTCATACACTCTAAAAGCAAATGGAGATCTCCGCGTGTCAGAAGGGGACACTACACAAACTGGACGAGTCTTGAATATTCAACGTTTCTCCACAGAAGACGGACCAGGCATCCGTACAACCGTCTTTCTAATGGGATGCGCACTAAAATGTCAGTGGTGTCAAAACCCCGAAACGTGGACCGTAACCCCCCAACTCGTGTGGTACCAAGATCGATGTATTGGTATACAACACTGCCTTTCTGCGTGTCCAAATAACGCCTTATCCTTGACCGCTGATGGTATGAAGATTACTCGAAATTTGTGTGATGGTTGTGGTGCATGCATCCCAGTCTGTCCCACTAAAGCCCTTGAACTTCTTGGATCAGAAAGAACTGTTGAGGATGTGGTGGCGGAAGTGTTACGGGATAAGCCATTCTACGAAGAGTCCAGTGGTGGCGTTACCCTAAGTGGTGGTGATCCCCTCTTTCAGCATCAATTTGCTCACAAGCTTTTACTGCGATTTTCAAAGGAAGGACTACATAGAGCCTTGGATACTGCAGGATATGCTTCGCAGGAGATTTTCCAAAAAATAACTAAAGAAAGCGACTTAGTTCTACTTGACCTGAAGCAGATGAACCCAGACCTACACAAGAAGTATACTGGTGTACCGCTAGAACCCATCCTGGCGAATGCCAAATGGCTTGGAGAACAGGAGAAGCCAGTGTGGATTCGAACCCCAATAATCCCTGGATTAACAGACTCACCGAATAATATCGCCGCCATAGCGGCATTCATTCGCCTCCATCTCCCCAATGTTGAACGCTGGGATCTTTTAGGATTTAACAAATTATGTAAAGCCAAATGGCACCGATTAGATCGAGCCTTTCCGTGTGAAGACACCCAATTAGTAAGCGAAAAACAAATTACTGCCCTAGTTGAAACAGCCAAAAACTCACAAATA
>JBHLPI010000063.1:0-11891 GCA_048939595.1 Promethearchaeota archaeon
GGACTAATGGGATTCCACAGGCTTCAATGCTACCATTGCGCCTGGGTAAATACCAGTTTACACCTTCGGGAGCTGGTAAGTATTCACCAGCTTAATCCCGGCACGGTGCCCCGGCACGGAGAATTGTTGAACCGAGTGCTTCCACAAAAAGGTTTCCTATCTGTCTTGAAGAATTGAAAACTTGGTTTATACCGTCCCCTCTTTTTTGTTTGCCAATGGCAAACTAAGGATCTTGTCAAGACTAGCTAAGAGATTTGCAACGCTAAGCGATGTCGACGTTATCCGCGGGAAATCCAAGGTCGCTTAATACGTTTTTAATATGATGACGGTGGTCTCCCTGAAGGACGATGACCCCTTCTTTTGCACTACCTCCGCAGGCACATTTCATTTTGAGTTTTGTGACTAGTTCAGATAGTGAGATTTCTCGGCTGTTAATGCCTTCAATAAGGGTGACTTCTCGTCCCCATTTTCGTCTTTCAACGCTTACTTTAATTCGTTGCTCAGTCTTTGCCAATTCTTGGCAGCGACAAATATCTTTAGGCAAACTGCAAATAGGACAAATTTCTGACATTATTTACCTCAGAGAGTTATGGTGTTAGGGATATCCAATGCAATCCCTATAAAAGCTTACGGAGTTTCTTGGGAAATAAGCTCAAAGTTGAGGACTGCCGGTAACGGGCTACTCTGCTGCAAGGATTACCTTGCCGTAAGTTTCTTGATGATTTGGGGGCGCTCTTTATACATAATCCGGGCTCCGCAGAATGGGCACTTGCTGGAAGGTAAGGTCGTGGCAAACGGCTTTCCACAGTGGGGGCACCTGTTGCTGGGTGGCATTGAGGGAACCGGAGTTTGGCAGTACGGGCACGAAAGTGTTTTCCCACATTTAGCGCATCGAAATGTTATCTTGGGCACCTCGAAAAAGATGAACTGCTAGAGGGCATCTCTTATCGCTTAATAAACTTTGCTAAGTTTTATGGGAGTAAGGGAAGGCTCAATAAGAGAACGCCAACAATCACACTGCCAAGGATGATAATCATTAAGATAATTGCGACAAGTAGATTCTGTTGTTTCTTTCTCATTCTTTTTCACCCTTTTCCGGAAGTAATCCCGTTGCTAATAAATTCGATAGTTGGGTTAAGGCAGGGATTCCTTGAATCTCATCATCGAACAATGGAACTTCAGTGATTGAAAAATCGTCATAGATGTCATGGATTTGAGTAAGATATCGGTTTTGCATGTTTTTTCGAGCTTTGCAAAAATTACATTCGGGAATATCAGGAAAAATCATGTTCACAATGATATGACTACTTGGAATCTCATATTCGTAGAGGGTTTGGAGAAGACGTTCTGTTTCGGATACTGCCATGGCTTCAGGAATCATGACAATGACGAAGCTTGTTTTGGTTGGATCAGTCAATTCAACGCGCGCTTCGTTAATAGACGCTTTAAGCTTCTCAAGATTCTCCATCGAATTTTCTTCTTCAGTGGGATCTCCTCTCCCAAAGACAGCCTTCAATCGGCTGAACATACTACTGAACCGCATTCGAAATTTGATGAGTTTACCAAAGAAGCTATCGAGCATTTCTGGAAGTCCTAAGAGACGAAGGGTATGACCGGTTGGAGCTGTATCAAAAACAACTAAATCATATTCACATTCGTGAATGAACTCCAATACTTTTGCAAAGGCAAGGGTTTCGTCAGATCCCGGAGCGGACATATCCGCGAAATCTTCGAGACCCATCATCCCTCCCATCGCCTCCATTTCATCAGTGCTAGATTGCTGGGCAGTCTGTTTATACTGCTCATATGCTTTTTTAGGATTGATTTCTAACCCATAGAGATTCTTCACACCTTTAATGGGGATGACCTCGCCTCCACTAATGTCTTGAGCAAAGCAATCTCCCAGACTATGGGCTGGATCTGTACTCAGGACGAGTGTTTCTCGCCCATGTCTTGCAGCCCAAAGTGCTGATGCAGCCGCATTGCTGGTTTTTCCTACCCCCCCTTTTCCACCGAAGAGGAGAAATCGAAGAGTCTCTTTATCAAGCAAATCAGCAAGAGTCATGAAGGCATAGCTCCGATCACATGAATCAAATGAAGAACTTGCTTTTAGGCTTATCTTGTCCTAGTTATGGAGGCAAAGGACCTACTAGTTGACTTACAGCCAACATAGCGTAAAACAGAACCACAAAAATGGCAATCAGACTGACTGCTCCAACTAGGTAAATCGAATATCGCATTCGAACCATCCCACCAATCAAGCCTGCAAACATGATGATAAGCAGCGCAATGAATGTAATCACCGCATCCCAAGTGGGAAGAAGTGATTGAATCGGGTCCACAACGATAAACGGGTATAATCCATAACTGTAGCTAATGAGTAAATACCCTAAAGCTCCGCCAAATACAAGAAATAGAATCGTTGCGAGCTGATCGAGAGGTTCGCGTGGTTCTTCTTCGGTTTCGTTCTCGAATTCAATTGGATTGGTCATTTTCTTATTCTCCGGTAGGTTTGTAAATAACGAGGCAGATAGGCACATTTGCAGCTGCCCAATCTTGGTATTTGCCTTCGTATTTCAAACCATAATCACGTTGTCCCTGATTACCGAGGATAAGAAAAAGTGTATTGGCTCGGGCCTGTTTGTAAAATCCGAGAAGCCAACGATCTGTGCGGTGAAGTAGTTTCTGAGCTAACTCTAACGGTGGTCGGCTAGTATGGTCTTTATAAAGCGTATCAAAGTCGAGGAAATGGATATAGAGGAAATCTGACCGATTGAGTAGTTTTGCTGTTTCAATATAAGTACGCATATCAGTATCAGCAGTATGGAAGGTTGCTTGTCCCGCGCTTTCTCGCTGGTTTTCTCGATCTATTAGAACAGCTGTTTTTCCTTGATGAATGAGAAAGGAAAATAGATTGAATCCATCGGCCTGATTTCCATGGATTAGTTCATGGATTACATTTGTGGCAAATCCATTCTTCGTCTCTAAGGTCAAGAGTACGCGCGCTTCTTTGAGTAGGAATTGCGGTTTATGCAATACAACTTCGAGTAATCCGAAGTTATCAAGATTTACTAAGACCACTCGTTCTGTTGGAATGAAGTTTGATAACTTGATGCTTGGTGCCAGCACTGAAGGTGCTACTAATCCTAACTGGGTTAGGATTGTGGCTGGCATTTGAATCATTTCTCCTTCCATGCTTTCAAAAGACAAGGCATTCCCGCCAGTTCATTACTCAGAACTAATTTTAGACCCTCTTTTGGTTACCTAAAAGAGTTTGTTAAGCTAAACAGGTCTGGATACGATTCTGCGGTTATCTTAAATGGGCAACAACGCGAGGATGAAGACGAAGGCCTGCATCAACAAGACCATAGCTCCCTCGAAGATGTCTACCTTCTTATCATCAGTTAAGGCACGTTTTAAGAACCATAATGATCCTGCTGCCGTGGTAAACTGGAGAAGAACTGCCGCGTCCAGCGGAAGGGGCAGAAACATGGCCACACCACCTACAATGAGAAGCAAGACTTGGGTTGTTCCACCTAATGTATTACCAATAGCGATATCCGCCTTACCTTTAGTAGCAGCAATCACAGCAATGCCATGTTCAGGAAGTGCACCCACAGCTCCAATCATTAACGCCATAAAAGCAATACGCTGAGATCCAATTATACCTAAACCTGTCCAAGGTACAAAATCAAATGTTAGTTCAATTGCTCCCGTCAAGAGATACCCAGCAATGAATATCCCCACAAACCCGATAATCGCAAACGCTGCAGAATTCCTTTTAGAGTGGCGCGCTTTAGGAATTAGTTTATCCTTTCTTGAGGGTTTTTTGACACTATAGATCGCATAAAAAACATATGAGAGCACCATTAAAAATCCAAGAACTGGAGGCAGAGGAATTATTCCAGGCGTTAAACCATGAATAAGGAAATCCATATAAAAGAAGATGCTAAATGCCACGAGAAGAACCATAACCACAATGGTCCATCGTATTAAATCCGCATCATCCTTAACGACTTCACTTGGAACTTCTACTTCTCGTGTTTTGCGTGTTGAAAGGACAACAACAATTCCTAATAGCAGAATATTAAATCCTGCCGCCATAATGACGCTTAAAACAGCTATTTCCACCAACTCGGGATTTCCTAAGGTGTACCCGCGCCAAGCGGTCAGTGCACTCACAACTGCTTCAGGTGTGTTTGAAGCAAGGGATGAGAGGGCTCCAATAAAATATGCGCTTAATCCAGCGATGGCCCCTAACGATTCCAATCCTTCAATGGCGAAATGCGAAGCGCGAAATGTTAACCATATTGCAAATGCCATTGTTCCAATAATTAATAACAATATGTTTTGGAAAACAAAGAGTGAAAGCAGGTAGAAAACGAAAATGATCAAAGCTGCGACTGCTTCTCGTAGTGAGATATGAAATGTTTTGTGAATTGCTGGTTCACTGGATAAAATACGCGAGTCTTTGATGTTGTTAGCATCGTATGAAGTCAACTGAACCAGCTCATTATTAGAATTCTTCTGTCTCTGTCATTGTATGGAGGAGCATTCCTTCTACAGTAAAAGGCATTAAGCTTTTGGCAACGTCAATCGCATCACTTAGTTTTGCTTCGCTTTCTGCATAAATAGTTACCACGGAATCTCCCTCTTTCACACGGGAACCAATCTTAGCATGTAAGTAAAGTCCCGCACCTTGTATTTTGGGGGTTCCTGCTGCTCGAGCAATACGAACTAAGGCTCGATTTTGTAGTGTGGCAACGTAGCCATCCGTTGGCGCGTGTAAATCATAGGTGTGGGTTCCCACGGGTATCTCTTGAGGTGTGATGGTTGATTTTCCGTTTTGAGCCTTGATGATCTCTCTCATCTTCTCCAAGGCTTTTCCTTTGCTCAGAATCTCTTTTGCTAATTTACGTCCAGCTCCTCGTGCTGCGAGTCCACCCATTTCAAGAAGAATTCCTGCGAGGCCTGTTGATTTTTCGATAAGACTTGTTGGACCTTTTCCCATGAGAGTTTCTAATGCTTCCTTGGCTTCGAGTGCTGGACCGATGGCATGCCCTACAGGTTGGCTACCATAGGTCATGGCGCAGTGAACATTAATTCCCAGTTCATTGCCAACGGTAATAAAATCGTGACTTAATTTTCGAGCTTCCTCCATGGTGTTGACTTTGCATCCGTCGCCTGTTGGGATATCTAATACTAGGTATTGAATTCCAGTTGAGAGTTTTTTCGCCATAATAGAGGCAATCATTTGGGGTCGAGGATCGATTTGTAATGGATGTTCAATTTGAATGAAGATGTCATCTGCAGGGGCAAGGTTTAGCGAGCCACCCCACACAATAGCCGCATTGACTTCGTTTACAATTTCTTGCAACTCTTCTGAATTAAATTCAACGTCAGCAAGTACTTCCATTGTATCAGCCGTTCCACTCGGGCTTGTTATTGCCCGGCTACTTGTCTTTGGGATTAGGAGTCCTGCTGCTGCTACGATTGGTACAATAACTAGCGAAACTTTGTTTCCCGGAACTCCACCGATACTGTGTTTATCAAAAACGTTGACACCAAGATCTAGTTGCTCTCCTTCTTGAGCTATAGACCTGGTGAGATGAACAGTTTCTTCAAGAGTTAATCCTCGGATTTGTTCGGAAACTAGAAAGGCAGCGATGTCGATGTCTGCTAACCGACCTGTGACTAAATCGGCTACAATAGCTTCGATTTCATCTTGATTTAATGTTACTCCGTCCATCTTCTTTCGAATTGCT
The DNA here is from genome assembly GCA_048939595.1 of Promethearchaeota archaeon. GTDB lineage: Archaea > Asgardarchaeota > Hermodarchaeia > Hermodarchaeales > Hermodarchaeaceae > Hermodarchaeum. Next base: position 5,766 of record JBHLPI010000063.1, read on the forward strand.
CTTATGGATGTAGGTTTAACATCACTTGAAACATCGATGAGGTCCCCTTCATTGACATTGAGCTCACGTTGAACCTCATTCAATACTCCTACTTTTCCTGGTTCAATTAAGGATGTGGAGTCCGCAATTGCCACGGTCTCTTTTTTACGAAACTTAAGGAGAACGCGTTCTCCCACAAACATTGCTAAATGGTTTATTTCAATGGGATTGAGTAATATTTTATGTACGCCACCAGTGTCAATATCTAAAATCTGAACCTTCAACTTCATAACATCAACCACCCAGTTTCGAGCATATCATCTTTAATCTTCAGAACATAGACAATTCGTCCAATGGTTCATAAATCCGGCGCTAGCGAAGTTTTATTGCCATCAGCTGGGCGTCTTCACCATTTCGATAATATGTCCGCAAAGTGCGAATCCGTTTGAACCTCAATTTATCGTAAAGCTTCACCGCTGCTTGGTTTGAAATCCGTACTTCAAGAATAACTTCCTTGGCCGCATATACCATCTCTAAAGCTTTCATAGACTGTGTTATAAGCTCCGATGCAATATTTTGTCGACGATATTCTTGTAAAACAGCAACGCTCACGATGTGCCCTCGACGAACCCACCGTAATCCAAAATGCGAAATGCCCCCCTCCATTCGGCACATAATATAGCCAATTACTTTCCCTTCTTTTACTGCAACAAAAAATGCTTCAGCGTATCGTTCTTGAATTTGGCGAAAGAAGTACTCAGGATAATTTTCTGGCAGAGTGTCAAGGTTAATCCTCATTATCGCTGGGATATCGGTCGGTTCTGCCTTTCGAACAACAATGCCTTGGAGCTCAGTCAATGCAATCAGCTAGTAGAGTCCTTATCATGCCTCATTAAAAAGTAACCGCCTGACTATTTGGAAAACTTTTTGTGCCTTAACTGTCAGGCGTGCCTAGAGTTGTGCGGTGACTGCCTTTGTCGAATGAAGAAACTCCACCTGATGAAGATCCAAATATGGAAAACACTACTGCATTTTCAGGCGGAGACACTTTCATACCCGATACCTATCTTCTGAAGTTAAGAGATATCGTCAAAGAAGAATTCGTTGTCAACTACGCATACATCGATGCTCATGATAATCTCCCAATTTTTGTCGTCGAAGTTGACTCGAAAATGAAAGAGCGATCAAATCGCCTATCGAAACGTCTTAAACCCCACAATCTTTTAGCTGTGATACGTCACGTTGAGCTTTTTGCTGGAACCGGTGAAAAAAGCACCGTCATCAAACTTATTCCTGCTCCTCCGCCGCGACGAGCCAGTAACTATACAATGAATATCATCCTCTTTGTTGCTACAGTCATTACTGTTCTTTTTGCAGGTTGGTTCTTTGCTACTAGTCCCGCACTTGTGTATATTTACGTCAATATTCTCGGCGTTCCCTATGATCCGTTTATTGTAACAATGGCGTATACAGTTGCTCTCCTTGCAATAATCGGTCTTCATGAATTTGGACATGTAGGGGCAAGTCGCTATCATAGAATTGAAGCTTCACTGCCTTACTTCATCCCAGGTTTTTATTATGGAACTTTTGGTGCACTCATTGTTCAACGATCGCCTCCACCAACGCGAGATAGCCTTTTTGATCTGGGGATTAGTGGACCTGTCGTTGGTTTTCTCGTTTCAGTCGTCGTTGTTGTGATTGGGCTATCAATAAGCCCCATTCTTAGTCCAACTGAATTAAATGACTTAATGCTTTGGCTGCAATCCATCGGACTTGCTCCCAGCGGACTTCCTACACCACTTCTCTTTGATTGGATTTGGGCGATAATCACCTTTGGAATTCCCTCAGGATATACGGCGTATATGCATCCCGTTGCGTTTGCAGGATGGGTCGGTTTTCTCATAACTGCTCTCAACTACTTCCCGATCGGTCAGCTTGACGGAGGGCATGTTTCACGAGCCCTCGTTGGCAGCCGATACCACCGGTTAGTTTCCTTTGTTGGCATCTTTGTTCTGTTTATCTTTGGTTATTGGTTTATGGCAATGATCGCCTTCTTTCTATTTGCCGGAAGACACCCAGGACCAATCGACGACGTATCTCCGATTAGCACTTGGAGAAAAATTGTGGGACCGCTCTCTTATGTTATGGTAATCCTCCTTCTCCCCCCGCTAACCATGGGGTTTCTATTCCCATTTCCTTGAGTTCGATTGATGACAGGTAAGAATCCCTTAACTAAATTGAAGGCAAAACATCAGTCCCATGTGGCATTGCCCAGACAGTAGAATCGTTGCCTACTTGCTCTAAGGCAGCTTCTAGGGCTTTTTCGACTGAATTGAAGGGAGTAACATAATAAAACTGTTCCAACTCTTTGGGATCAAGATTAGAAATCAGATATTGATGTACTCGGTTTGCACCTTGGGCCATGTAAAAGATCTTGTGTCCTCCCATGATGAAATTGGTTTGGATCTGGTGACTTAATTCATCAAAAGATGGATATTTGTGCGCCCATTCTTCGAAGACTTGGTTGCCGATTCCCTCACGGCATTCAAGAAGAGCAATTAGTACCCCGCCATCTCGTACTGCACCAAGTGCGTGAACCATTGCCTTCGTGCCTTGGTAGAGGTTGATATCCTTCGGGTATCCGGAGCTGGTGATTACGATATCTGCTTTCTCCTTGATTTTCACTCGTCCCATTGAATCAGCGAAGCGGGTTCCTTCGAGAAAAGCTTGTTCTAGGTCACCTGCATAGGCAGTGACGATTTCTTTCTGTGTGTTTCGTACGAAATTAACAATAAAATCGGTTCGAGCTAAACGGGCAGCTTGAGTCATATCAAGGTGGATGGGATTATCTTCGAGGTTTCCCGTGGTTGCTTTGGGGTGTGTTAGCATGCCATGATTTTTGTTGATAGTGGCACGGCTACTTATCGCAGGTAATACGCTTTTTCGACCACCTCCGAATCCCGCATAGTAGTGATAGCCAATATCCCCAGTGAGTAAATGGAGATCCGCTTCATGAAATGTTGGGTTGATTTCCACTTTGGTTCCAAACGAGGTGGTGCCCACATCAACTAAATCTTTGGCATCACAACTGTGAACTTTTACGCGATGTTGCTGACAAGACACGTCGCATAGAAGGGCTTGCTGTTCTTCCGGTGTTGTTGCTCTGTGTGTCCCTGTTCCAAAAATGATGGTGACATCTTTCTCCTTGACTCCTGCCTCGTGAAGTTGTTCAATAAGAGGATTAATCAGAATATGACAGGGTAAGCCTCTGGTGTGGTCGTCAACGACTATGGCTGCGGTTTGTCCCGGTTGGGCAATTTCGGTTAATTGAGGAGAGCCGATGGGATTAAGAATCGCCTCAGTTACTACTTTGTTTGGGTCAGCAGTTCCTTTAACTGGTTTGGCGTCTAACAGACCTAGGAAATTGCGATCTGGAATCTTTAATCGAATCTGTTCGGTTCCATAAGGAAAGTTAACGGTGCTCATTATCGTCACAGCCTGAGGAGTTTGACGTAAGAATGGTAGTCTTACGGTACAAAAGAATTCTGCCTTCGCTATCTTTGATTATGTTGAAGGAACTAGAACTTAGAGAATACCTTGTTGTTGGAGTTTAGTGATTTCCTTAAATTTATTGGGCAAATACTCTTCAGTGACAAAACTGAGTCCATACCGGCTGAAAGCCTGTTGTTCTGCTTTTCTCTGATTCTTGAGGAATAGATTCAGTTCCTTTTGCCAGAATTTGGTTTGGTACCGTGGGTCTTTTAGCAGATCTTGTGTGCGTTTTTTATCTGTATCAGTAAATGGGTCACTCGGAAGGTTATACTTTTGAATATCTGAGGCCCAAACACCCATCCAAATTGCATCTGGTGTAGCAAGTCCCCGTAAGTGCGCTGCCGAAGCGCTTCCTGAGATTATAACCATTGCAATATGCGCTCCCCAAGGATCGGCATCCACGAAAAGAAAAGTTGGCAAATTCAATTCGTATCGGAGCCTTCGTATCGTTCGGCGAACACTGCGCGGTGCCTGTCCCGCAGTGTGAATAAGAATAGCGTTATGAGTTTCATGGACTCCATCTTCAACGAATCGAGTAAACATTCCTCCCGAATTATGGGTTATAATCCCGTTTGCAATGAAATTAGCATGGCCTGGAACTGAAAGGTCCCAGACTTCTTGTGGCTGGTCCTTTGGGATTTTGATATTGCGTACCTTGCTCCACATTAAGTCACCATTAAGAAGTTTTTCGAGATTTTGCTCACTACCCATGTGAGAAATTGCTTCTTCAACTAGTTTTCGTGAAATGCCCCGTGAATTACCATAGAATTTCGAAGGAATTGATAATTCCCGCTCTTTGAATCTTTTTCTGATCAACTTTCTTACAATGGGCGGAAATTGAGGGCGATTAGGATTAAGAGGTTTGTCTTTCAAGCCTTTCAATAAGTCTAGAAGTTTTTGATGTTTTAAGGGATGATTAAAACCAATTTTGTCTTGAAATGCTTGAAGGCTTGCTCTATCGCATATCTGTAACCTGTGTATCAGATTCTTACTTTTATGAGTGGAATATTTTCGGTAATGGGAAATTATGTTATGGCGAAGAAGAAGTAACTGAATTTTACGTATAACATTTGAAGACGACATACTGATCTCAAGGCTGTGATTGATAATGTAACCCTCTGCATCAAAGAGGCCACGCAGGAAGGTCTTTGTGCTGTCTAAAGGAGACTGCAGGATACTTGGACTAATGTCTCTTTCAGGACTTTTTCTTATTAATTCTGAGAAATATTTCTTTAAATAATGTGCAAAAGGTGCAGAATATATTGTTAGTCTGTTCCTTTTTTGTTCGACCATTTCTCCTTCTAATTTAAAAACGCGTTTTACAAGTCTTTGATAGTGCTTCAGTGTGTCCTTATTTCGGTCAGTCAATTGTATCCAATAATGATGAGACGAGTATTCAATATTACCATCTCCGAGTAGATAACCCAAAAATTCCGCAACGTCCGGAGTTAGTGATGATGGTATATTTACCTGCTTGGATCTAGAATAGGAAACTACATTTTGCTGTATAAACTCATCTGATTTCAAGCCCAACTCCTGGAGGATTCTTCTTAAAGACAACATATCAGGATCTTGTAAACCCCGCTCGATTCTGCTAAGTGACATCTGCGATATGTTTGCTCGTCTAGCTAATGCCATCTGTGAAATTCTTTGTTTTTTCCGTTCGTTTTGTAGGGCTGTTAGTCCCTTTTCTTTAATTCTACAATGTTTTTTGGCTTTTATTGATGGAAGTGGCTGTGTTTTAGTATTCACTCGAATTCGATACGCTTCAGCAATCCAATCTCCTTCTTTAATCTCTTTGACGGGTTTGCTACAAATGCCATCTTCTGTTAAGACAAAGAATTTGTGTAACTCGGAAGCTTCTATTGCCATTCCTCCGGTTTCAATTTGAAAGATTTTTTCTCCCTTTCTGCGTAAACGTGAAGCCACTGCAATAGCTTCTGCCGGTTCAACTTGACATCCATCAAAATTAGCTGCAATAATATTACTCGGTTCAATTTCATTGATTGACGTAATATTTCCATCTGCCATCTGCACAAGCGTATTTGGGCTGAGGCATTCTATGGCAATTACCTTCTTGGCTTTACATTTCAGGAATTTTGCAGATGTTAGGTATGGACCAATCATGAGCCCATCAGGGTGATCAGTCAAGTTGACCTGCTTTCCCGAATATTTGGGTGGCGAAGTATATTCAACGGTCAAATCGCCATAAATTGCTGCGCGTTCTTCGGGAAAGACGCGAAATGACTCACGGGGTGTCCTTAGCTTGGCTTCGACATCGGTGATTGTTGTATCACTTTCACTTTGTTGGGCAAATTTCACGCCAAAACCAAAAGACTGGTAATAAATATCTCGAAGAGTACTAGATTTCCCTTCCGTGAGTAATTCCTTGAGGAACCGCATGACCCAAACTAATTGACTGAAACTTCGGATTTGACCAACATTCTTCGTTGATCGAGTTACGGTTTTTCCTGCAAGTACATACTGGCCTAACTCTTGGTCAAATCGGATATTGCCTGTACTACGACTTGGCAATTCAATTTCTGGAAACTGACCTCTTGAAAGGGTCCGATATAGGGTCTGACCAACTCCTTT
>JBHLPI010000152.1:0-3650 GCA_048939595.1 Promethearchaeota archaeon
TAATAGTTCCAAGAACTGCGGCAATCACAAAGGAGAGAAGCAAAAGCTCGCCGGGTATCAGAAAATATCTAACAATGAAGTACATCAGGATCCAATAAAACGGACTTGTAATAAGGCCAGGCGCAAAGTGGCGGGTCACGAGCGTTTGGAGCAGATGCCAGAACCCATTTGTCACAAACATAAAGGCAAAGCTCAATGGCCAAATTACCCAAAGGCCTCCAAACACTTCAAACACGATAATCCCGACTACGAATACTAGAAAAATCATGAGGTTGAACCCGAAGAACATCCGCCCCGAATACTCTGGCCAAAAGGTTCTTCGCATCATCTCAATGAAGCCTTCTCCAACGGCTACTTCTTCGATCACATGTACACAGTAGGCCATCACATACGCCCAAAACAAGACGCTTAACGTAATTTCCATCAATGAAATCAGTCCTAATTACAATGAGAACGTGTAGGGTTTCCTATGTATTTTCTTTTCCTTTGAAATGCTCTTCTTTGCTGTCATTTGGTTTGGTGGTTAGAAGATCTTAGCAGTACACAAATCACAGAAGATTTGTTTCACGTCATTGGTTTTCCTTGAAGAGATGATTATTTTTTCTTTTGATTTTGCTTGATGAATTGTTTCATTGAAGCCACAAACGCTTCGAGACTCTGTACATATCTGGTTAAGTTTTGATAGAGAAGACCGGAATCGATTTTTAGGTTTAAATGGACGATGAGGTTTCGCAGCTTTACTAGGTCTTGGAGGTCTTGGGCTAAATCAGTATCAATAACGCGATTAGTTGCAATAAGGGTGATGGCTTCAGTGTAGGATTCAGGAGCCCCCCAATTTTTGTGTGCAATAATATGGGTGGCAATATCAACGACAGCTTGAGCCGCTATTTGAAGTTGGCGCTCAGTTGCAAGTTGTAATATCCTTGATTCAGTGTAAGCCTTCTTTCCTTTCTTTTGAATTTCTTTAAGGTGTGGGAGCAGTTCAAGAATTTTGTCTAATCGAAGTTTTAACACAATAGTATCAATCGCCATTCATTTACACTCATACGGCCTCTGCTAGGTAGTGATCGAGATAGATTTTCCAATCAGGGTAACGTGAAAGGACTTCTTCGACAAAGGTGGGCCAGAGATCTGCGTTTCGCTGATACAGGAGCTTTCCGTCTCGGATGACACGATACTTTAGTGTCAAGGATGCGGCATCTAGGAGTACAATATCTATCTTTGGGTGGGCATCAGAGGTGAAAAAGCCTGCAAGCTCCAGTTGTAGCTTACCATACTCATTTTCTGAAGCTGACACCTTGACACCGATATCCATATCACTGATTGGTAAGGAGGTTCCTTGCGCTCTGGACCCAAACAAAACAATAAAATCAAGCTTATTTCCAACACATGCTTGAATTTGTCGAACAATCTTTTTGAGAGCTTTATCCATCAGCTCACCACCCCATTCACAATTTGTTAGAATTTTAGTGATTCACAGTTACTATTTTGTGAAGTTTAAATCCTGCTCTTAAGCCCTTCTTGTTTTTTATTTATCAAGCAAACCATTTTTCTCGCTGTTATTTGCATTTCAATTAACTTTCGAAGACATACATGCAGTTTCGTACTAACGACGTGAAAGATAGATTTGTTTCACACCGTTCCTTTTTGTAAATATCTTGTTTAGTAATTTCAATTGACATGGTCGAAACAAGTCGTGTCAAAAAAATTTGTGAAGATTGTTTAAATATCTTTGAATTTCAATTCTTGTTGGTATAAAAAATGGAGTTCAAACATAAAGAACGGGAATGCGTTCTCAAAGCACTTTCGAACTCAACGCGTCGAGTAATTTTGAAGCAGATCGTTGTTCGACAAGGAGCGACTTATACGGAGCTGATGGCACTCCTTGGCCTCGACCCTGATTTGGAGAGCGGGGGATTTAATTATCACTTAAAGGAACTTGCAGTCGCGGGCCTTATTGAGCGCACAAATGGGTTTTATCGGATTACCGATTTGGGAGAAAAAGCGCTGGTTCTCATTGATCAAGTTAGTCAGGATTCTAAGTTTGATCGATATGGAGTGTTGTACGCTGCGATTGCTATGAATCCAAGACAGGAGTTAACGCTCTTTATTGGCCAGTTTGGAATTTCTTTTGGTTCGGTTGCACTTCTTTATGGAGTCCTTTTGGGTGTAATATCGAGTTTTGGTGGTGGGGATAATCCTTTCAGGGGCCCTCTTATGATGGGGGTGTGTTCGTTCTTGATTGTTCTTGGGTTCTTCTGTGTTGGCTGTTCGCTTTGGATTTTAGGAACCTTGGTTAGGCGCTATAATCTCGGCTTTTCATCCCTTCTGCTCCTCAAAACAGAATGGTTTATGATACGATCCCCCAACCGGGGCGTCTTCATTTGTTTACCCATCTTTGGAATGTTGGGGATTTTTCTGCCAATGTCGGGATTCATTCTCATTTATGTGGGGCTAGTTCCTTTGTTTTCGTTGTTGAGTCTTTTCCTCATATGTGCTACAGTGTTAGTGTGGACACTTTTCTTTGGTTTAATATTGAGTGCAAGCCGAAGGGCGAAAAAGATGGAGGGAATGAACAGTGAATGGATGGCGGAGTAGGGAGCGAAAAAGACAGCTTCTCAAGTTGCTTGAGAATCCGCTAACAATAAGCATCCTCTATATCCTGATGGGTGTTGATCCTGGATGCCTTTCGAAGGAAGCGTTACGTGAGTTTTTAAGTGAGTCTTGGAAAATGCCTCATGAGGACGCCGTAGATCAGACAGATTATGGCAGCTATTGAGGGAAAAATAAATGGTTGTGCGTACTTTGCGGTATAGCTTTTCAGATTCAAAATCCATTACATTCCTAATATTATCGTTGTTCCTGTTAACCTCGGGGTTTTTTCTTATCGAAGGAGTACCATGCACAACATTTGATTTCATAGGAATTGGAGGGTATGGTGATTCGTTCGCTGTTGACACTATGTCGTCGTGTACGATTTTTACAGTCACCCTGGGCAATACCACGCTTTTTGCCAATAATGAGGATTACTCCCTGCCAGGTACCTATGTATGGCTGATGCCGTCCCAGATATTGCAACTCCCTTCAGAAGCGATTTCGATTCATGGTGCGATTTTTTTTGGATTTGATGATAATGATCAACCAGTTGATGGGTATCCACAAGGGGGCATGAATGATCAGGGGCTTTGCTGTGATGGTAATGGACTTCCTGAGGCTCCATTAAATCCGTATCCCGAGAGAGAGCTCCCATATGCGTATCCTTTCTATCAGATATTGTGGGAATGTAGCACTGTGAATGGAACAATTGAGTGGTTCGAGACCCATTATCTCGGATCGAGTTTACCGGGTCAATTTCATTTTGCTGATGCAACAGGGGATGCTGTCGTTATTAGTGCGGGAACCGATGGAGAACTCGCATATACGCGGATAGGGAACGGGACATATTTAGTGTCGACGAATTTTAATCTAGCTAACTTTGGGAATGGTGAATACCCTTGTGCGCGTTATCAAACCGCATGTTCTAGACTCGATGAAATCGAGTCTGAGATTGATTTAACCATTGACGGCTGTCGGGGCATTCTTGAAGCTGTTCACCAAGAAGGCATAACCGCATACAGCAACATCTTTGATCTTGTTAAACGAGACATCTA
>JBHLPI010000064.1:0-11582 GCA_048939595.1 Promethearchaeota archaeon
GAGGTAGTCTTCAAGTAAGTGCAATGAAATAATGTACATGAACCAAATAATGAGGAAGAGAGTTAGAAAATTAGCCAGTGTACCTATGATTGCTCCAATAGTTGCTACAATAAAGGCGTTTTTTGGCGTCACAGTGAGGTCTTTCATCATTCCACCAATTGCCCAGAAGACAACAGCAACTACAATTATTGTCGGAATAGCTGTCATGAGGAAATATATTGCTAATGTAAAAAGCTGAAATATCGCGATCACTTCCAATCATGAGTCGCTTTTTAGTGTATTATGCAATCAACTTCCTTTAACCCCTCACCTTCTCAGAAAGACAGTGTTGATACGCTTCCAATTCAAAGAAATATAAGATTCCCCGTGAATAAACCCACGATTATTCCTTGGATGAATCTGATTTGCCTTCGAAAGTTCAGAAGCAATTGGCCGCCATTCGTCAGCTCAGAGAGCGAGGGAAGTATAGTTCAGCAATGGCTAAGCTGACAGCTATGCCCTCTGATCAATTGCCTCCTAAAGACCAACTAGCCTGCAAACTAATCCAAGCCCGCTTGTTGATAGATTTAGGTGAATTAGACCAGGCAGAATCCACACTCAACAAAATCAAAGATTATTCCCAGGGAGAAATTACGCCATTACAATTCCTGGAAGGCATGACTCTTCGAGTTGAACTTCTTCGCCTTAGAGAACAGATGACTGAAGCCCTCGAACTAGTTACAGAAGGTTTGCACCGCCTCGAGACGATCAAATCAAAGAGCGCGACGGAGGTCAACGAGAGGAAGGCGGAATTACTCCACCAGGGAGGCGTCCTATACTGGTACAAAGGGGACCTTGATGCCGCATCTGAATATCATAAGCAAAGTTTAGAAATTAGAGAAGCCTTACAAGATAAAACAGGAATTGCTTCTTCTCTAAACAACCTAGGGCTCATTTACTGGTCTAAGGGTGAATTTGATCAGGCGATAGTATTCTATAATCAGGCTTTAGAAATCTTTGAACAACTTAGCATCAAGCGGAACATAGCTGTTGCTTTATCCAACCTAGGAAACTGCTATACGCGGCTTGGTGATCTTGATAAAGCCCTAGAATTTCAGCAAAGGAGTTTGGTCCTCACCGAAGAAATCGGAAATCCGCATGATATTGCACGGTCACTTCTGAATTTAGGTGTAGTCTTTCAATTCAAAGGTGACTTAAAGCAAGCACAAATTTACTATACACGAAGTTTGAAGCTCAGTGAAAAAACTGGTCGCCAATCGGATTTAGCTCTTGCAATTAACAACCTAGGTAATATATCGGATTTGAAAGGTGATTTAGATCTAGCACTTGAGCATTTCCAAAGAAGTCTCAAAATTTATGAAATGTTACAAATTAGAGAGTCCATAGCCTTACTGCAAGCGAACATTGGGGGGGTCTATAGGAAAAAAGGTGAGTATGATAAGGCTCAGGATTATTATCAACGAAGTTTGCGGACCTATAAAGATCTTAGCAATGATTTCCTGACCGCTATAGTTCTTTTTGAACTCGTTTGGGTAGCTCTTGAGAAGCAGGATTCTGATCTAGTTGAAAAAACAATAACCCAATTAAAGGCGATTGATACTCGCGCCAAGAATCGAGTAATTAGTCAACGCTACCAAGTCGCCCAAGCACTTATTCTCAAATCGAGTAATCGCACCCGCCAGAAACTCAAGGCTGCAGACATACTGGAAACAGTCGTCAAAGATGAGGTCCGTGATCATTCATTAACAGTCACGGCTATGATTCACCTTACCGAATTACTTCTTTCTGAACTCAAACTCACTGGTGAAGTAGAACTCATCTCCGACATTTCTCACCTCTCAAATCAACTCCTTCGAATTGCCAAGGAGCAGGCCTCGCAATCCCTCCTAGCAGAAACTTATCTACTCCAATCTAAGCTAGCGTTGATCGAAATGGATATGGGTCGAGCGAATAAGCTCCTCACCCAGGCTCAGGCGATTGCTGATGAAACTGGTTTAGACAGGCTAGCAAAGACGCTCTTAAAGGAACGAGAATTCCTTGATTCCCAGATGCAAAAATGGGATCAAATCATGAAAGACAATCCTTCCAAACAGGAATTGGTCCAACTAACAAAGCTTGATGTTCTTCTTGAACGCATGATTCAAGAAACCGTCACTGAAATGATAGATGAACAAGGTCTTGTTGCAATACGCCATAAAAAGAAGTATCGGTTTGAATATCTTGACTTTCTCGCTGATGGTAAACAGCAGGCGAAAAGTACTTTTCGAGTAGGCATCGCCCAAATTGGTCTATCACAGGAAGGAGATATTCTCAAAGAATTCTATGAGGAACAGGCACCAGGGCTCTTCAAAATTCGTCAAGCCAAAATCAACACCATTCGCAATTCCCTCCGAGCCATGGTCAAAAAGGCTGCAGCTAATAATATCCGGATCCTTGCTTTTCCAGAGTTAACGATTGATTTGAGCGACTCGGGACTTCGTGAGGAGGTTTACAGCCTTGCAGAGAAATATGACATGTACCTAATCCCCGGTTCGTATCATAATATTGAGACACAACAGAATATCAGCAGTATCATATCTCCTCAAGGTTTGCAATGGGAACAAACTAAGCATGTTCCAGCAATTATTCACTTCCAGAAAAAGCGCGTTACTGAAGGTATAAACACTGGCGATACGCCAACCACGATTACCATCGCGAATACAGAATATGGACGTATTGCTGTGATAATCTGCCGAGATTTCTTAGATATGGACCTCCGAGTGGAATTGAAAAACTTCGAACCACCCATTGATATCATCATCAATCCCGCCTTTACGCCCGTTACAGCTGATTTTAAAGCAACACACTTTGATGCTCGACGCTCTATCTACGCGTATAGTTTCTTCGTTAATGTGGCCGAATTTGGTGATTCACTCATTTATAGCCCAGAAAAAGAACGCGAAGAACGAACAATTCCCAAAGGCAAAGAAGCGATCATCTACAAAGACATTGACCTTTTTCAACTACGCACTTCCCGAAAAAAATGGGAGCGCGAACAAAATAAAATAAAATCCTTCATTCAAAGCACTCGATGAAAATTGAAACCGGAGAAACCAAAGGTGATGAATGCAACCAAGCTTCAACGACCTGATATCAACCTCGAAACGATGCTCACCGTGGTTAGTGTACTCCTCGGTTTTCTTTTTGTGGTCGTTATCTATCTGCTTGAATATCCCTCTGAAATATTCACCATTTGGGGTCCTGCAATGACCCTGTATCTGGTAATTTGTTATTCCGTGGGTCTTAGTTTCATCATTTTCATGATCGATTTCGAAGTAAGTCATTATATTTGTAATAAGAGAATGCAATTGGTGATTGATCATAATTTTGATAAACAGGTCCAGAACCTTCACCACCGTGCTGAAAGAGCGCTCCGACGAAGCATCCAAATGCTCCTTATCTTCATTCTAAGCTTCGGGCTTTTTTTAGTCAATCTTGTCGGATTCGCTACTACTAAATTCTTCGCTGCTCCAATTAGACAAATCGAATTATCGATATTGCTTCTCTTTAGTGAATTTGGGCTCTTAGCTGTCCGATTATTAACAATGTTCCTTGCTCAATTTATTTTCCTGTATGTGTTTCAAATTGTCTTTCCCCTTGGCACCTTGTGGGGACCCCTCAAATCCGTAGCAGAAACTTCGCTGAAGGAAAAATGACCTGTTGTCTAATATCATTTTTATGAAAGAATTACCAAATCAACGCCTGAATTCACTTCAGTGGAACAGGTAGATAATGCGAAAGAAATGGAAAAAGAAACGTGCCCGGAAAATACGGCGAAGACGCCGTCGAAAGCAAAGCAAATAATTGAGTATCTTCCAGGAGTTTATTGAGATAAACATATAGGATACCTGGGGGCTTTTTGTCGGCAAGAAACCTTAAAGGTGTGATTTTGGAGAGACAAATGTAACTACTAGCTAGGTAGGAATGAGACTATGGGACGAAAACTTATCGGACTATCTGTAGGCTTTCTTCTTACGATTTCACTTGCCTTTGTCATGATTCCTATTGAGTATAATAACATCATCTTATGGCTTGCGCCTTACTTTGGTCCTTGGCTCCGGTTCTTTCTCATGTATATGTTTCTCATCTTCGCACATCCCCTGACTTTCACAACGAACATCGCCATTTGGGTAGTAATCGGAATTGTTTCGGGGTTATTTATCCGAAGCATTTGGGGTGCCATACCTGTAGCAATTTTCGTTTTCGGGTTAACCTTTCTCATGCTCATCGTTGGCATTGTGGCTATGGTTATTCCGCTCTTGGTGTCTGGAGGTGGAGGAATTGATCCGATGGCCATGTTGTCGAATATCCCACCAAATGTTTCTCTCTTTGATATTCTCAATGCCCCAGTGGTTGGTCCACTCATTAATGCACTCACCGGTGGTATTGGGGATGTAATTGGTGGAGGTGCGCCTGATCCTAATGCATTATTGGCGCTTCTTCAATCGTTTATTTTGAATACGATTGTATTGCCTGCTATACTAAATTTCATCATCTTACTCGTAGCAATGATGATTGGAGGTTTCATCGGACGGTTACTCATACCGGTCGAAAACTAGCTGCACTGGAGATGACTGTTATGAAACGTATATACACCCAGGAAAAGATGATTACCGGAAATGTGCAATATATTCTCCTAGCAACCACTCTCACTCTGCTGTTCCTTGTGAGTGGATTTGGTTTACCACTAACAGCTCGTACGCCGATGGGCTTTACAACAACGACTTATACTGAATCTATGACATTTCAAACAGCATCACTGCATACAACGATGCGCGCACAGAATTTCACAATGGAAGGTGAAGCAGATCTTACTGCCTTTGTAGTCAATCCTGATGGTTCTATGACGAGTACTATCATGGCTGTTGGTGATGTGGGTAATTATACGACCTCTGCTCCTCCTTACCAAGAATGCCTGTTAGCGCTCTCGATTTTCCGGTGGGGTGAATACCAAACAGTTCTTGATGGGCTCCTCAGCCTTTTAACCAATGATACTAGCGGATCAGAATTCGATATGCTTAATGAAGTGCTTGATATGCTCCCTCCTAATGCTATCCTCATGGTCTTCATGGGTGGTAGTCCCACCGAGATTCAAAACTGGGGACATGCAATTCACCTAGAATTTGAAGAGACCTTGGCGACTCCTTTTGAACGTATCTTTGGGCTCGCTCTGCCTGTTTCCAATATGACGCTTGGGCTAGAAGCCTATGGTTTTTACGGGGTTCCCAGTGTGGTTCCCGTTGCCATCCAAGGTCGAAACCAGTTCCAATCTTATATGGAAACCCTCGGGGCATCTCGTGATGGTGGAACAGTACTCGTAACCAGTACTTTGGCTGAAGACGCCATTGGTGGAATTGGAATTTCGGGCTTCATCAATCTCGCTGTCATGGGTAGTAGTTCCTCTCCACTACCGATGAAATCAACCATGCAAATGCCGGAAGCAATAACGGTTGCGGCCTGGAGCAGCCAACATCGAGACAAATTCTTTGGGACCGCCGAACAGACCTTTGATGTGAATGCATTCACCGGGCACACTGGAAACATCGAATTAGGAACCACCCTTGAAGCCTTTGAATTCACAATGCTCTTTCCAACCGGGGTTAACATTACCTCCTACACACCTACTGACATGGTAAACACAACAGGTCCAGAAGGTCCCATGGTAATTCGTTCAACCGAACACTGGGTTAATGATTCAAGTGTTCCAAACATCATCGTTAACTTCAAAGGGGACTTCCCACCAGGACTCAGCATTACTAAGACAATCACGACACCCATTTTCGCAGGAGGCACCGCTACTGTCACAATTACCTTAGAAAATATCGATCCTACTCAAACAGTATTTAATGTGAATCTGGATGATTCTCAAAGTTGGATCCTTTACCAAGGGTACACATACGGTCAACTGGCAGTCATTGGAAGCCTCACCGCAAACTGGAGCTCAATCGACCCAGGAGACAGTGTTAACCACATCTATCATGTCAAAGTATTTGGTGAAGGGAGCTACATCGCTCTGAGAACGAACGTATCCTTCGAAGATGTGTCAGCCCGTGTATGGCATAAAACGAGTAATGAAGCACTCCTCACAGTTGTTTATGGCAGTTTAATCGACTTCATTCTCACCATCATGCAGGATATTCCTTGGTCAATTCCTGTAATCCTCATCATCGTTCTCATCGCAATTTATGCTTTGATTTGGCTTATCAAAGGGATTCTCGGAATATTCCGACGTGGAAGTCTTAGGTCCTCACCGCCCTCCCCTGCACCCCCGCCAAAGGCCGAGTTTCCGCCTGAAGAACTTCCCCCGCCACCAGATGAATTCGATGAACCCGCGAAAGCATATCCTGAAATAACTTGTGTTAACTGTGGTGCACCAGTTCCACCAGGCGTTAGTTTCTGTCCAGCCTGCGGGGCAAAGATAATGTAAAACGAAATTACTGGCTCTAACTCCTCTTATCGCCTTTAACTCAGGGGGACTTTATCTCCCTGAGTCCGAGTTTTTATCAAGTCAATGTCAATTGGGCAAAGTCAGTATCCAATTAAAATTCAATTCATTCTGGGAATAGACGAGTGTTAGCGCTCTGACCTATTTTAGAATTACTTGACACACTTAGATATTGTTCAAAGGAATTTTTAATTAATATTTCTTCGTAACTTTATGCAAAATAATTAAAAAATTAGTCAAATAACAACTCTATTTTTTTGCTTACTTATTTTCCTAAGAACGAATAACTAAAACTATATGTTGATTAAACGTTTATCGCTTTTTTCAACCTTTGAACTGATTAAAATTGATATCACATACTTTCGGTGTGTAGAAAATAATAATACAAATATGTATTTTTTAGATAATTGATTATAATTATCGGTGTAACAATTTTTATTAATTATTGATGTGAACTATTAACTAATAAACTGAATTATCAATGATCAGTGGGTAAATAGCTTGAGTTAGGCATCTTCTGTTACAATAAGATGATTCACAGATTCTATTGAGGTGAAAAATGGCAAAGTCGTTTACTAATACACTCAAGTGTCTCCTCCAGCGAGTCGTGCTAAAGCAACCTTGATGGCATGCCTCACAATAAGCTCTTTTTCAGTCTGAAGCAGTTTTTGGAGCGCATCTTCAGCCCGCATCTCCCCCATTTCCCCCAAAGCCACAGCAGCAGCTTGACGCACATACAAGTCATCATCGTTTAGCCGGGCAATAATCGGGTCGACGGCTTTCCAATCACCGATAGCTGCTAATGATTCGATTGCCGTTTTTCGTACATACAGGTTCCCGTCCTTTAAGGCCTTACAAAGGGGAATGACAGCTTCGCGATCACCAATCTCGCCGAGAACATAGGCTACACCACGACGGACATCTGGATCGGCATGATTCAGGTCATCGATTAGATTTTCGATCATGTGTTCGTCTCGGATTTGTTCTAACGCCCAGATGGCTGCTTGGCGTACCTCATTGTCAGAATCCCCTAGTGTTTCCAAGAGGGCCTCTACCGCGTCTGGGTCTTTAAGGTGTCCGATCCCACGGGCTGCTTGGGCTCGCTCAATTGAGTCTGAGCTACGCTTCATGGTACGAATAAGCTGCTCGATAGTGACGATTTCCGACATGCCGGTCACGAACGTGGTTCTGGTAGTAGATGGGAATCGCGTCCTCTTAAAAGCTAAGATTTTATTGGGATTTTGGTGAAATAAAAATATGATGTATTGATATTACATATATTTATTTATACAATTGTTCTATTAGATTTCTGCTTTATATTTTTACCAGAACAATAGCTTATTTTTCCGTAACCGTACTTCTTTTCTATGTGTCGAATATCCTAGTTTATGATATATGGTTATATTAGACTATAGTATATTGCATTATTTTAATTAAATTATGGTTTAAAAGAATAGTTCTTAAACAAACAAGCTGGAATTATCCCTTATTTTCTTTTTATCGAAAACATTAGCAATTCGTTATATTATATTGGTGAGGCTTGTACAGAATTTTTACCTCTAATGGTCTGAACACACTTCTAACTCGAATAGCATTAAGGCAGGAGTGAAGAAATATTGGAGAGCTAGATTCGTAACGGCTCTAGCTCTCCGTAGTACGCGTGGGTTAGTAGGCTCCTTCCGGATCGGTTTCAGCTAATGGGTGAGTACGTTGAAATACAGCCCGTTCATGGGATATAGTAACGTGTGTGTAAATCTGCGTAGTCGCTAGGTTCGAATGGCCAAGGAGTTCCTGTATAACCCGTACATCCGCTCCTCGTTCTAGCATGTGGGTGGCAAAGGAATGCCGTAGAGCGTGTGGTGTGACCTTCGAAGTGATTCCCGCTCGCTTCGCGACATCTCGAACTGTCCGCTGCACCGTTAATGGAGAGAGACGTTGACCTCGCCGGTTCAAGAAGAGGGGTCCCTCTGCAGGTCGAAACTGCAAATATTCTATAATCGCATTCATAGCTGGAACCGTTAATAACACGATCCGTTCCTTATTCCCTTTCCCGTGGACACGAATTGTTCCTTCGGCAAAGTCAATATCTTCAATGTTAATGCCACAAAGCTCTGAAACGCGGGCTCCCGTGCTGTAAAGCACTTGGAAAATCGTATGAGTCCGTACAGCATTCTTCTCGGCGTTCCGAGCTGCCCAAAGCAACCGGTTTATTTCTTCAGGTGTTATTGTGCGGGGAAGTCGCTGTCCAAGTTTCGGAGTGGCAATACCCTTGGTCGGATCAGCTAGCACGATTTCCTCGTTGTAGAGGAATCGGAAAAAGGACCGCAGGCAAGCAAGTTTGCGTCGTAGCGATGCATTCGAATAGCCTCTTTCAGTTTTTAGATGCGCTAAAAACATCCGGACATGATGAGATTGCACCTGTTGTGGGGACACACCAATGAACTTAAAAAACATCTCTAAATCATAGCGGTATACCCGAGAAGTCTTATGACTTCCGCCACGTTCAATGGACACAAATTCCGTAAAGCGATCAATCGCTTCATTCACAAGCATACGAATCGGATTCGGAGGAGATTGAAAAGCCAAACCTTCAACACCCATAATCAGGTTCACCTAGGTATCAATTGACACACAATCCAGTTAGCGCCTGAAATTTAACCGCTGGTAATACCAAAATGCAGGCGGGGGATGACCGGTTTCCGTTTCCTACTTGTCATTTCAAGCCTTTAGCGGTGTGTTTACGCTTCAATGACGTAAAATCGTGACAGATTAGCGGAAACCTCCATACAAAGCTGCGAACCAGCTTCTCGCGGTTGATACATTCTTATTTTGACTTTCGCAATCATTTGAGGTTTAAATACAGCGTAATACCAGCCTTCTTAGGGAAATTTCGCTACAAACACAATGAGCAACAACGTCGCCAGCGGGGTGATGTGATGAGTGCCGAAGCAGATGACAATGCACTATTAGATGGCATCGCCGAGCTTATGCTCCTTCCTATTCAAACCGGTCAAACCAAAAAGGTTGAAGCTCAGATTATCGTCGAACTAGACGAAAAAGATGGCAAAGTGAAGCTCAGCGCCTCTATCAACAGTGCTGAACAAAAAAAGTGAACTCAACAGGACTCGCATAAGGGCTTCCTTAACGCATTATAGATCTCGGTTTCCTTAATTTTATAATCCCAGATTTTCTAGACATTCATGAGGGGTGTCAAGAAATGAAAACTTCGGGAAAGGTGCAATTGTATAAGAACGTTGAAAATAAAGCCATCACGCGGCTTCTCCTTCTGGTACTCATTATCCTTGCTGTTAGTTGTATCTTCTGTGCTGTGATTCTTCCGGAAATTGCTTGGGTGTTACTAATATGCATTCTTTACCTATCAGCTCTTGAGGCGATATTATTTACAAGCAACTAGCATGTTTAGAATTCTTCAAGGCACCCGCATGAAATCGTAATCTGCTAATCTTTAGATTGCACAAGCCCTTTTGGACACGCTTGGATACATACGCCACATACTGGGGCGCCCACTTCCTCTTTTCCTTGGTCAATTTTTGCTGCACATCGATCAACGTTGAGAAGATAAGCGCGATTATGTTTCACTGACCAATTCGGACCTCGAATTGCTTCCACAGGACACGCTTTCACACAAGCTCGGCATTTACCACATGAACTCTCTTCAACTGGTTTTCCTGTCTTCAGTGGGGCGTCAGTTAGGACTGAGGTTAATCGAAGTCGCGGACCAAACTTCGGAGTAATCAACAAGGCACTCTTTCCAATCCAACCCAATCCGGCCCGTGTGGCCACCATTTTGTGCGACAAATGCCCTTGATGTTCTTTGAAGTTGACAGTCTGTGAGCTAGGTATCGGGAATGCCTGAAACCCCTGTTTTTGACACCAGTTCATGGTCTGGATCGCTAAATCATCAAGGAACCTGTTCATGGCATGATAGTGGTAGGCATACGCTTTGGTGGGCCCAATAATTAACTCTTCGACGATACTATTGGAAAGTCTGACGCCGATACTTACTCCGCAAGGAAATTCATCCAAGGGGTATGGGAGCAGGCCTTCGAGAGAAGCAAACCCCACGATTGAAGCTCCCCATTCATGAAGCTTTCCTCGAAGGTTAGTCGTATGATATCCTGATGCCATGTTATCCCACCATAAAATCCTGCAATTCTATCATTTGAAATAATGTTATAAAAGATAGGAGCATTCAAAAGTTCCTTCAAGGAGGCAAAAATCCCGATGACAATTCTGAAACGTTACTGCAATGTAATTCTCGCAATCCTTTTAGGAGTAATCTTAGGCGTCATCTTCAGTATTGTCTTCGGTTATTGGCTTTGGCTTCCACTCATGATTGGTGTCTGTTTCTTATTCACTTTCTTCTGCAAAAAGACAACCGATATTCCCGAAAAAAGTAGTGCCTGATTGTTAACCTGGAAAAGCCCTGTGGTGTGTGTGCAAGTCATACCTCTAATTAGCTCTGTACTAGGGTTAAAGGGCGTTTTCAAGGCAACTTTGCTTCCGAACAAGTTGTCATAGGATGAACAGTTAAATAACCCCTAACTGTAAAGCATTGTCAGACGTGGTTCTTATGCAAGCCATTAATGATGCCCTCGGAATTATTGCCCGAAAAATCAACCGACCGATCACTGCTATTATCCTCGGCATTTGTTTCGGTATTGCATTTTGGTCAATTCCCTTCTTCATCGTCGCGAACTATCGACTCCTTCCCGAATTCTTGATGGTCATGATGCTTGGCCTTGTCGCCTTCTTCAGTGCGTATGGGGGCATCATCTCAATTGTGTTCTTTGTTCTTGGGTTTATCCTGGGTGTCCTTTTACTCTACTCAACCAGCCCATCTGCAAGTTATTAGTCCGGTCTGTGCTTTCACATGTTTTTGGGGTAAGCGACTAATAGTAAAACCTTATATATCTTGTTTAGGTGTTCCTAAATCAAGAAGTGACGCTCATGCCGCACGAACACCCTCACGTCGCTGGGGAAGCCCCGCACAACCACAGCATCCAAATCGGTCTCTTGCTCTTTTTCATCATCATCTGGATCCTGGATTCCTTCATTTTCCGTTTCACAGCCTATG
>JBHLPI010000065.1:0-11561 GCA_048939595.1 Promethearchaeota archaeon
TGGCAAACCCACTTCGGACCACCCAACAAAACCGACGCCTTTTACTACCTCCTCGGTATTATCGCCAGCGATTTCCAAAAATCAAAACCCCGCATCTCCTCCACCGAACTCGTCCTCACCCTCTCCAAAAACTACACTTGGAGCAAAACCCTCGGCGACGCCACCTGCTACTACCTCGGTCAACTCGGCATCCACGCCAAACAAGTCAAAGACCGGGACTCCAGTGCTGGACACAACACCTGCCACTCCTGGCGTAGCCAAAAAACACCCCTAGGCACATGGATTCTGCACACCTGCTTCGGACTCCAACCCCACCAAACCACCACCTACGACCCGCTTTATGCGCGATGGCTGCTCACCGCACCCCATCAACACCGCATCGCCCTTCTCCAAGGCTTCGCTGACGGAGACGGATGGGCAAGCACCCGCGACCAATGCATCGGCATCTACGCCGGTCCCAACATCCTACTCATCAAAGACCTTTTGCACAGCCTTAACATTCATTCCGAAACTGATGGGAAACGCGTTAGAATTCGGACCCAAAAAGGAATTATTCAAGCTAAAAAAATGCCCCTATTCCGCTTTGCAGTGTCTCGACAAACTAAAGCAACTAAAATCGCAGAAATGATGGAGGCACGAAAAAGAAAGAGAGAGCGGCTTATCCCCAAAAAAATCTCAAAAATAATTCTCCAATTACACAAACAGAAAAAGTCGTCTGGATATATCGCGGAATACATCTTTGATCAATTTGGCATGTCCTATGACAGAAGTAGTATATCCTATCATATTCGAATAAAGGAAAAAACAAGTCAAGAGCGTTAGTGGAGATTACAAAACCGAATTATTTTGTTGACAACCTCCGAATGGTTGTTTTGGGAAGGGAGATTCCTGATTCATCGTATATTTTCTCTGCAATTGCTCCAAAAGCTAAACCTTCATCTGCTAGTTCTTTAATCCGTTTAACAATTTGAGGAGGATACGCTTTCCGACCTCTTCCTTGCCGCGCGGCCAACATCTCGACTAATTTTTTAATGTTCTTGCGTCGGGATGTTGCTTGCCAGAAAATGGGTAACAAAGCAGCACGATTGATTGCCCTTTTTTTACGAATCCGTACTTGATACCCTTCTTGACCGGATTCAATACCAACTGTTTCTAGAAGTTCTAATACATACCTTTCAAAGCCCGTACAAGTGAGGCTTACTACTTGGCTGGAAACACTTACTGACCCAGAGTAATCGAACAGCGCTTGTAGAAATTTCAATCGGACTTCAAAAGGTGCCCTGTGAAGCCAAGAGGCATACTTCATTAAGGATGTAAGATCCCCTGCTTTTTTAATACCAAGTACTGATTGCAGCATCCAAGATATTAATGGGCTACGACCTGTTCGCCAACTGAATCGATTTTTTGTTACTTCTTCTGGTCCAGATCCTCGGATCTTACTTGTGCGAATGCCTAAGAGGCCCAATAGGAAACAAACCGTTTCTCCCGCCTGTTTTGCCCAACCATATTCTTTTGAAAGTGCAAAGACTATTTTCATCGGTAATTCGTAAGACCCTTGTTTTTCCGAACGCCTCAATAATAACCCAAGGACATATGCGAATGCATCCATCTTTGAAATGTGTTGGAGTTCGTCTGTAATTAGACCTTTATGGTCTAGTTGAACTGGGGAGATCTGATTCACTACAGATGAAATTTGATTGAAATCGTGAACCTTCACAGGAACTTGAATGAACGCGGTAGGAGTAAACTTACTTTCGAATCGTAACGGGAGCCATTTGTGGTTTGCTTTTGGCTCTTGTTGAGGTATTTGAATAGCGAGACGAATTAGATCCGGTAATTGTCCCTGCATCCAACGATTTGGAATGGAATGATGAAGACCTAAATCCTTAGCGATAGAACTTGGTGCTCGTTCCTTATCTGATTCAGCAAGCACATACAAGTAATGACGACAGGTTTCCATCCGCTTCAGGAATAAAGAAGACTTCTGTAAACCTCTGAAGAAGTAATAGCTTCGAAGCCGTTTCTCCAAGGCTTCGACTGTTCGAATGGTGTGAACTTCTGCAGGGATTCGGTTCTCCTTTATGACTTCATCAAACATACTAACCGAAGGACTATTATTTCCATCCCTAATAAATATAACCCATATCTACCGTCCCCCGCCTGCGCAGGCACACGCGCACGAAACACAAGCGCATGCACAAGCGCATGAGCGTCCTGAGTAGGAGCTGCGCGCTGATGGGGGTGGTGGGGGGCGGAAGGCGGTGGCGATTTGGTTGGCGAGGGTTTGGAAGCCGGTGACGACGGAGTTGGCGAAGTGTTGGGTGCCGAGGACGGTGGCGTTGGCGAAGTTGGTGAGGGTGATGGGGGTGGTGGGGTGGATGGGGCCGGTGGGGAGGGTGGCGGTGGGGGTGAGGGTGTGGGGGCGGGGGTGGGCGGCGTAGAGCCACCACCAGTACCAGCCGGGGACGTAGTAGTGGTGGTAGGGTTTGATGCGGTGTTCGTAGTCGGGGGTGAGGAGGAGCCATTCGGCGTATTCGGTGAGGGCGCTGGCTTGGGCGGCGGGGGTGGCGGCGAGGTCGATTTCGTGCCAGGCCTGGTCGATCATGCGGGTGTAGAAGACTTTGGTGTCGGTGCGGCTGTACCCTTCGAGTTTGCGGGCGGTGGTTTTGATGAGGGTGTTGAGCATGGTGCGGATCTGGGTTTTGTGGAGGTTGCCGGAGGAGGTGATGGCTTTGAGGAAGAGGCGTTCATAGTAGTGGAGCCGGCCTTTTTGGCTGGCAGCGTTGGCGATGGCAGCGGGGTTGGCGTGGAAGGTGGGTTTGGCTTTGCCTTCGCGTTGCACGGTGACGAGGGCTTTTTTCAGTAAGCCAAAGACGATCATGGTGAAGACGCGGTCCAGGGGGGTTTCGTTGAGGACGGCGGCTTCGACGACCGTGAGGCCTCGGCGAATCCCGAGGGCTTCAACTTTGACAGCGGGGGGAAGATAGCCCCGTTTGACGAGGCGGCGGCCAAATCTTGCGAGAGCGGCGTTTTTGATGACGCTGATACAGCACGCGCCAAAAATGACGAGGAAAATCACGATGTAGACGAGGAATTCACCGTATTCGTCTAAGAAGGCCCAGATGTCAAAGCCGCCCGTGGTGCCACCATCGGTATAGTAAGTGGTGATGTAGGATTCGTGATACGGGAAGCTAATCCCATGGAGAATCCCTTGATAATTCGATAAACTCGTGTATTCCCAGGTATAGACAAGGCTAATATTGGTCCAGTAGAAGCGAGTAGGGGCCGCGTAATGATATTTGGCTAACGTCCCATTGTAAAAGCCGTTGGGAAAATGCAGATGACAGCCGAGGTAATCGGTGCCCCGGTTATAAGCCGAGTCATACCAAGTTGGAGTGAACTCGTATCCAACATAACCTGGGGTGGCCGGGTCGGTATCGAGGTAGACCATGCGTTGTTGGTTGCCCCAGACAAGGAGGGTGCCATTGTCCCCCGTTCCCGGGCGGAGCGCGGAAGGAATGAGGATTTGAATACCGATACTAACGACTTCAGATGGCTCGATGGTGGTAAGTTCAACATACGAGGCGCCTTCAAGGGACCAAAAGGCCCGAAAACTTGAGAGCACATAATAGGAATTGGGAAGGCCAATGTCGATGTAATCGAAGTCAGTGCCATAATTTTCAAAGGTGATTGAATAATTGATGAGGGCCGAGGCGTCCATTTGAGGAAGCACGTGGACAGTCTCGTTTAAAACACGAAAATCATAGTTGAGAGGAGTAACGCGAGAGGATGTGGCACCATCCAATATCGAGCTAGTGGGGTGAATGCCTTGGGTTAGAATAAATGGGCTCGCCAGAGTGATGAAAAGGCAAACCAGCAATGCAAAAGGTAGAAGCCGTATTCGCGTCAAGAAATGTGCACGTCCTTTTAATGATCTTTATTCTTGGTTGTCTGTTGGTGTATCTCGTTCAAGAGCTTTTGGGCGCTTTCCAAATCGGTTCCAATGAGCGTATCGAGAACGCGCTCATCGAATTCTTCATTGGTAGCTTCAAGAATAACTCGACCCCAATAACCGCAGTGGAGACACCTGTATTTGGGTGGAGAAATCCCCATGGCGCCTCCGATATCATACCAGGTTTCCTGCCCCCGGATGTTAGGCGATTTACATTTAGGGCAAATTTGAATCCTAACCACCTTTCCCTCCTTTTTCAAGTCATCGAGTATTTGGTTGAGTTGTTTGATAATTTCCTCACTCGATAATTCTTCAGAAGATGGAGTTGATGAATCATGAACCATCTGTGTGTTCAGCTCAATCAGAGTTCTCAAGGGATGAGGGGGCAAGTGTCTTATATGGGATTAGTAAAGACAGACTTTTTTTCTTTCCGTCTCGATTTCACCATTTCACATCTTCAACGAGTTGTGAAACTTTTTTACAATAGGGGCAGGTGAGGACTACGGCGCCAATGCGAGGGTCGTAGGCGAGATTGTCTCGGCTAGGAGTTCCGCCACAGTTTGGACAACTGATCTGGCTGACGTCGAAGTCCCGAGGCAGATCGACTTGGGCTTGAACGACAACTCGTTCCGGTTGGCGTTGCCCAATGTATCCAAGGATAATGGCAACGACAATCATAATCCCAGCGGCTCCAAAGAGCACAAGGGCAGTCATTTGGTTTGCAACAAGATCTCCAACGGTGGCAATTAAGAACATAAGTCCAAGGAATCCTGAGGCAATTGCGATAATCCCAAAAAGAATTGCAATACAGGTTAGCGCTCTCATATGAGAGAGTGTGCTAGTTTTCACCTTTTATCCTTTCGCGTTAGAGCGCCAAAATCGCTCTTCTAATATTTGTAAGAGCGATCATAAAATAGGGATTCATGGACAGAAGTGCCTTTATAGGATAGCAGAATCGAGGAGTGTATAGGAAGTCCTAGTAATGGTTCGTTTACAAGTCGCATTGGATTACGAGAGCCTCGACGAGGCTCTGAAAATGGCCGAAAGAGTCGCACCCTATGTGGACATTATGGAAGTGGGTACTCCTTTAATTAAAGCTGAAGGGATTGGCGCCGTGAAAGCCCTCAGTAAAGCCCATCCGGATAAAGCAATCTGCGCGGATCTCAAAACTGCTGATGCAGGATATCTTGAGGTACAAATGGCGGCGCAAGCCTCAGCAAACCTGGTCACGGTGTTAGCTGATGCCTATAACGAGACACTCCTTGGGGCACTGCAAGCCGCTCACGAATATAGTGTAGAAATAATGGCCGATCTCATTGTCTCCCGCATCCCAATAAGCCGACTTGCTGACATCGTAGGTTTATCATACAAAGAAACACACATTCATTATGCTTGTGTTCACAGTGGATTAGACCGGCGGGCCGCTCGACGTGCACCTTTATCAGAATTGGACCAAGTTGCCCGACTCCGTGGGCATCCCTGTCTTGCCGTAGCAGGGGGCATCCGCGTAGCAGACCTGCCTAAAATCATGGCATACCCTGTTGAGATTGTGATAGCAGGGGGAGGCATTACGAAGGCAAAGAATCCAGCCAAGGCGGCGCAATCGTTTCAAAGTAAAATTAGAGCCTTAACCATGACAAAGCCAAAAAATCATAGTTAGTTTTCGGTTGTTTCGGACTCCTTATCAATCCAGCCAAATTTTCGTTGAAGAGTCGTCGAGTAGTAGTCTTTCCAATCGTAATCCACTTGACGACCCCAATCACGGTAGATGCGGGGATCAATATAGGATTTCAGACTAGTTCCTAGATTCCAGGTCCGTGTTTTCTTTGCAATATCAACTTGGGCTTTGAGTTTATCTTGTGCGTCCTTCGCTCTTGCGAGGCGCTCCTTTGCAACCTCCACACTCCGTCGCGCAGTTGCAATAGAAGAGGCATAAGGACGATTCTTACCACGAGGAATCGGTTTCCCCTTCACTTTTAGTTCCTCAAGTTTTGCGGTTTGTTTCGTTTCCCGCTCTTTAAGGCGTGTTTGCCGGGCTACCAGATTAGCCTTTGCTTTTTCCATCCGGGCTTTGGCTTTCTTTTGTCGTTCACGAAATCGTTCTAAGCGTTTATTCCAGCCTTTGGGTGCCTGCTTGGTGTGATTACACACAATTGCGGCTTCGAGATTCGCTCGTTTGGCTGCGTTTTTCTTCACCCAATTGGGATCCTCAAATTTAACTTTTGATCGAGCCAAAGCAGTCCTAACGGTACTGCTTGCATGAAAAGTACGAAAGACCTTCGCGGTTAGTCCCGGCATTATCTCTGAAAGATAAGCATTCACATTTCGGCTTTTGACATCAGGGAAAATTTGAGGCCGATCACGGCTTGGATGTCCAGGTCCGTCACGGTTCGTGGTGTTGGGAGCCCGGGCATTTTCAATTAAGAATTGTAATTGTTTGACAACTTCTTGGGGGAGTTTAATCGTTTTGTGCCAAGGGACCGAGTCTTTCCCTAAAAACTGAAACTCAACAACGCCATCCTCCTTTATGGTGACATGTTCAGGTCGCAACGTTGTAGCGCCAACAGTATCTGCTTCATCTGGATCTTTTTCATCGCCTACACGGAGACTCAGCATATCTATTAGATAACAAGCAGTTGCGATTTTTCGGCGTCGGGCTTGGTTTGAATTCATGTCCTCCTGAATTGCTTGGCGCACGTTTTTAATGCGCTTTGCAAGCTGTTGAGCAACCTCGAACTTTTGTGCTTCACGATCTTGTTTAATTGAAGCTGTATCAGAAACCCAAATATATTTGATTTTTCCAGAAAGCTTGTCCTCCCATCGGGCTACCCAAAGACTATCTGATTGCCAGATACGTCCGCCCCAATCGCCCACAGGCATAGGAGCATCAGGGCTTAGATTGAGCGTAATATCCTGTTGTTGGGGACCTGGTTTCCATCGCCCGCGAAGAGGATGTTTGCCACGCCCCATAAAGATACAGCTGGGTTCAGCAGTCCAATTAGATATTTCAACTCGTTCTCCATCGATTTCTGCATACCCGTACTGTTCACGAAGGTCTTCACGATCTTTTTTCCGTTGTGCCGCTAAAGCCTTCCGGTCTTCAGTAGTCATGGCTTCTTTTTGTGCTTGCTCTCGCTCCCGCCGTTTGATACCCTCTTGAAATAAGTCATCTAAGTTCACTTCTTGGGGCTTTAGGACCGGTTTAATACCGAGAGCTTTACTAAAATCTTTAAGAAAATTTCGAACAAAGACTTGGTCTTCCCAGTAATCAAGGTGCCGTTTAGCGACCAAAGCCATTGCCATTTGTTCCTGTTGGGCATCGAGTTCATAGTCAGTGCCACGGATTGTAAGAACCATTCCGGCAGGATTAGGAAGGCTTGTGACACGGATACCATTGTGAACCAGCCGTTTCATGGGGGAAGAGCCTCATTGTCTCGTTTCTGCGCCATCATCACAATTTGATATTTTAAGCGTTTGGGGAAATACTAGAAGTGAAGTGCTAAGAGCGTTTTCACAAGATCGATCTAAACCGCCTATTAGCGTACCCACTACTTTAAGCAGACCTATAGGCATTCGAGGAGCGAATGCTATTCTGTGGATTCGGGGCTGAGTATAAAGTATTGTTCGACAAAACTGAAAATCGCGTTGCCGAGAAGGGATCCGGCGAGTCCGAGTAAACAACCGATGAGAACAATGATTACAGCAAGAACACCGCCCATGCCTTCTAATCCTGCAAGAGCCCCGAAGAGATCAAGGACCACGATTCCGCCCAAGGCAGCATGAATACCAACGAGAATTCCCCAAGCAGTAAGACCACCCACGAAGCCCACTAAGGCAGCTCGAGAATATCGACGCACAAAGAAGCCCGTAAGTGCTGCAGCAATGATTGCCCCAGACCAACTAATTAGATAAAGCAGAAGTATTGTCAAAACGAGGGTAAGGAGAAAGGTTTTGAGTAAATTCTGTTGAGCGAACGCGCCATAGATTTGTTGTGCAGTTGTCATTTGGTATCACCCCGTGAGAATGAGAATGGATTCTATTCGAAATGAAAAAAGCAGAAGATCATCGATATCAAAGTACATATAGTCGATGTGGTAATCCCCGACAAGGAACAGCTGGAAGAGTTGGTCGCTGTAATGTGAGGAGAGAGGATTCCCACTTTGACCGCCAGGGATTACGCTGAGCGCATGCATTGGCTCCTTTAGATTGACAATGAGACGTTCGCTTGGACCACCTGTGGCTGCACCTTGCTCCCGGGCCCACATGTTGACACGGGATGGATTTACAGTGACTCCACTACCATCGGCAGGAATTGGGGCGTGCCCAAGAGCTTCACCCACCAGGTGAGTATAAACAACAAAGTGAAACTTATCCCAAGTCCATTGACTGACATCGGTTCCCTCTTCGTCAGCTAATCGGGTCATCGCAGATTGGAAGGATCGGACAATAATATCGTCACGGGTTTCGGTTGTGCCGGTTGTAGTCACATCATCAAACCATAATGAATTTGGATTGAATCGAGTGAGATTCTCTAAGATTATTGGGGAGGGCCACAGAAGTCCTCCACGATTAGAGGGATATTCGTCACCGAAGACATCTTCAAAATAGTAGTCAAACCAGGCGCGCCAGATGGTTGGCGCAACCCATTCTTTGAGCATGGTATAGTTCCAAGTACGCAGTTGATCGATTGCGGCAGAAAGGATTGGATCACTCGTAATGGACGCAGCGGCGTTATCAAACGCATTGATAAGATAGGGAATAAAGGCTTCAGCAGCTGTATCAAGAACGTCATTTTGAATATGCTTCATGTCATCAACGGTAACATCAGTATCGTTTTCGAGCAGCTGAATAATACGTCGTGCCCGGTAGCCTGGAGCATATCCTTGATGAATGTAGTAGGGATATGCTGATGGACCCTGCATGGCTGCTAGCTGATTGGCACTGACTACCCAACCCCGATCAGGATTCAGGGAGAGGGGAAGCTCATCAAAGTCGATATAATCAACCCATTCACCTTCTCCTGCAGATCCATTATGGGGGAGTCCGCCATACCATTCAGCTCGAATGGGCCAATGTCCAGTGGGACGAATGGCTATATTGCCTTCGACATCCGCAAACACGATGTTCTGTGAAATCGTCCACCAAAATTTCTGTCCTTCAATGAATTCGGTGTAATTTCGTGCCATAGTCATTTTGTCAAGTGCAATCATTTCGTAGCTTGGCTCACCGCCTGTCCACCGTTGAGCGATAACATGGTCACTGTAACTTACTCCGACATCGGACATAATTGGTCCGTGGACGCTACGGCGGATAGTGTGATGGTAGGGTGCTTCACCTTTTACGGGAATGATAGTGGTTTCTTCGTCAAAGGTATGCCATGCCCCATCGTACCAGTATTCATTTGGATTTGCGGGATTGATATTATAATAGTACCAGTCGATAACATCAGCGGCGACATTAGTGAAGCCCCAGGCAACATATTCTGTATGCCCAGCAATGATGAGGGGAACCCCTGGGGGAACGAATCCATAGATATTCCGTCCTGTATCAGCAGCGACAAGATGGGCTTGATACCAGATGGAGGGGACATCTCGGGAAAGATGCATGTCATTGCACAGAATGGGTTTCCCAGTGGCGGATTTGGTGCTATTGACTGCCCAGTTATTTGAACCAATGAAGTCACCCTGCCAACGGATAAGAATGTTATCGGGATCAGGAATCTTTTCCGTCCAGCTTAGGATATCTGAGATAGATTGTTGTAGCGACTCAGGAATGCTTGCGGAGTTGATATCGCAGGAAGGAGGAGGAATGTAACTCACCCCATATTCAGGGACGACCGGCGTTTGTAGGGGAGGATTCAATGGAAACAGTTCCCAGGCAGAATCATTTCCCAATTCTGCTATTGTGTTTGCAAACCGGAGATCCGAGTCAGTCCAAGATAAGCCATAGTCGAGGATACGGCCCACGGAGATGGAATCTAAAAGAGTCCAGGGCTTTGGACGATAATTCAAGAGCTTAAATTCCAGTGGGAGGCTCGGCCCAATATTCGTGATATAGAAGTTCACACCATCAGCAAAAGCTGAAAGGTTTTCTCGGAGCGTTACATTATATTCATCTTGCTGAGCGAAAACATGGTCAATGGTTTGTTGCGCTGCCTGCTCCATGCCAAGAGTTCGTAGAAACTGGTCTGCGGCGAGGTAACTGGGACCAAGGATTTCTGCGAGTTGACCTCGGGCTTGTCGGCGTGTAATATCCATTTGCCAAAGCCGATCTTGGGCTTGGACATATCCAAAGGCGAAGAATAAATCTCGTTCGTTGGCTGCATAGATATGAGGAACCCCCCAATCATCCCGAACAACTGTTACTTGTGCAGAAAGTCCAGGCACATGAACAGCAGCATAAGGGGGATGCTCAGCATCTTGATACACTGTCCAAATACCTGTAAAAGGATCAATGAGACCACCGAGTGGGGGAATAATATCCAACGGAACAATGAGAATAACAGACATACTGACTACAAGTGCTATCGCGAGAGCAAGTTTTCCAATTCTTTTAGCAGGTAAGGTCATTCTAAACCCGTCCTGTTGAATTCCACTATTATGATGCATCTTCCTAAAAGAAGTTAAGTTGCATGCAACTCAATACATTTCGGGCACAATGTGGCCACTTTTCCTCGCCTTCGGAATAATTGGCATCATTCTTGCAGTCTTAGGTTTCATTATTGCTACAGAAGGGCGGTACTTTGGTAAACGCTTAATCCGTTGGGGATATAACCGACGCTCTGTCACCTTTGAAGTTCGAGATGATTGGGAACTTTGGGAACACCTGATTCAACGACTTCGGATTGAACCCAGCGAACGCCTTCTAGATTTAGGGACACAAACTGGTCATTTCCCCCGTCTTGTTGCCAGACAGCGTGGATTCCGTGGAGAAATAGTGGGTATAGATTGGTCAGAAGAAATGATTCAAGAGGCTCAACGTCAGGCACGTTTAGAAGGAACACAGAATCGGATCCGTTTTCTTTGCCGTGATGTACAGCAGCCTTTGCCATTCCAAAAGAACACCTTCACTCTCGTAACAGTGGTCACGGGTTTATTGAATGGCGTGAAATCATCCGAGACATTATTTGAGGAGATTCAGCGAGTCTTGAGGCCTTATGGACGGGTTGCCTTTCGGTTCACCCCCCAAGCGCTCGGTTATTCACCGATCAGGAAGGCGGAATGGTTAGTCACACGATTAGCGCCGTTCGGATTTCAGTATATAGAAACCCTTTCGTGGACTCCGACGCATGAGATTCTAATATTTCGATTATCCGAACCCGGCGAGATTGATACTTGATATTCATGTTGCTGGGGGTAGCTCGCGGGTCAACACCCAATATGGTTTACCTGGAACACGATGGCGGTATATTTCATACCATTTCCCATCTTCGACCTGAACGATAAAATAATCCCGATGTTTTCGTCGATACCAAGTGCTTCGAAGATCCAAACGACGATTGCTTGCTTCAATTTCAATGATTTTGTATTCTTGATTTCGCCAAATGAAACTCACTGGTCTTTCGAGATCAACAACCGTTACAGAGATACGCTCCCCAATGAATTTACCT
>JBHLPI010000153.1:0-3609 GCA_048939595.1 Promethearchaeota archaeon
CATATCATAGGCATTATTACTAGGTCCCCCATCACAACCCAAACAGACATTGATTCCTGCCTTGAGCATTTCCGGGATTAGAGCAATGCCTGAGGCGAGTTTGGAATTGCTAGCAGGACAGTGACACATGTGGGTTCCAGTTTCTACATAAATTGGAAACTCTTCTGGGCTAATCCAGACGCCATGAACCAAGACGACATTAGGCCCCATCATTCCGACATCCCGAGCAAACTCGGCAGGGAGCTGATTAAATTGCG
Organism: Promethearchaeota archaeon; assembly: GCA_048939595.1. Taxonomy (GTDB): domain Archaea; phylum Asgardarchaeota; class Hermodarchaeia; order Hermodarchaeales; family Hermodarchaeaceae; genus Hermodarchaeum. The sequence continues at coordinate 258 of JBHLPI010000153.1, forward strand.
ATTTAGTGTACTCAACATCATCTTTCACTTCTCCAAGGTGCATTGTAATTCCCATATGACGCTTACGTGCCAAGTCTGCAACTCGGCGATATAGTTCAGGGCTTACAGCACCGGGAGTTCGAGCACCCCACCAGATGAAGACTCGGTCATCTGCTGCTCCTTGCCATCTATTGTACATAGATAATGTTTCTGCGATGCATTCCTCTGGATCCTCAATCATCCCTTCATACATAATGGCTTCTTCATCTGCGTACCCTGTCCAATCCATGAAAAGTTTGGACAGACAACCGCGAATGCCAGTTTTTTCAACAACCTGCGCGATTCCATCCATACCGTAGCGTTTGTGAATCATGCTTTCAAGAAAACTTGTTGTGCCTGATTTAAGCATCTCAGCAATGCATAGTTCGGCACTGACCTTCCCATCTTCCGGAGTGAAGTTCCCTTGTAGAACCCAAACATAATCCCGAAGCCAGGGAATAAGATCCACATCATCTGCCGAACCTCGAATTAGTGCCTGAGCGAGGTGGACGTGACAGTCAATCAAACCAGGTATGAGGATTTTTTTGTTCCCCGGGATCCGGGTGTCAGCATTGTATTGCTGTTTGATTTCATGAGATTTTCCAACAGCAATGATACGCTGATCTTCCACAACCACAGCGCCATTAGAAATAATCCGTCGATGTGGGTCCATAGTAATGACAGTAGCTCCGTCAATAATCAAATCAGCCATCTGAATCAGCACTGAGCCTGCATTTTTTATCTTCTTAAGGATTGGGTTTATCACCGAATAATGGCACCAGCAGGTTTTTGAGCCGTGCAGGAAGAACTCGTGTTATGCACGTTGTCGTCCGAACGATTGGACCATTCACTGAACAATTCGGGTTTCACCAAATCACAGTGAATTTCAATGGGCGTACCGTGCTTGATCTTCTAAGCCAGCTCTGTGAAGAGCGAGGTGCTAAATTCTGTAACACAGTTTTCACCGAAGAAGGTCAACTGCGTCGCTACATCAAGGTCCTTGTCAATGGTCGCGGGCTCCATGTCCTGCAAGGTCTAAATACCCCACTTGCAGATGGAGATGTCATTGCACTATTCCCGCCTGTTGCTGGCGGCTAGCATCCCCTTCAAAGATGAATTCCAAGTTTCTCCCATAATGTTGGAACGACGCGTCCAAGGGCTTTTTCAACCACATCAGGGTTCACAGACACCACCTGGTGGTCCTTGACAACATGCTTACCATTCACGAACACATGCTCAATATCATGTGCGGTACAACCGTATACAATGTATCCGTAAACACCTTCAGGTAAAATTGGTGTAATCCGGGGATTAGGATGGAGCAGAACCAAATCAGCGAGTTTTCCGGGTTCGAGGGATCCCAATTGGTCTCCAAGACCGTAAGCTTGGGCTCCATTGATTGTGGCCATTTCAATAACTTGTTGCGGCGTTGTTACTCGTGTATCAAGATGGTGCACTTTGTGGATCAGATAGGCGGTACGGATATTCTCAACCACATCAAAGATGAATCCATCATTCCCTAAGCATACTGGAATCCCTAGCTCATACATTTCTTTCACCGGACTTACTCCAACTGCATTGTTCATGTTACTCATGGGGTTGTGAGCCACTGAAGCTCCACTACCCTTAATCAGCTGCAACTCATCTCGATTCACATGAACACAATGAGCTAGAACAACATCTGGTCCAAGCACTCCTAAGTCGAAGAGCCGTTCGACGGTGCGTTTGTCATATCGTTCAATGTTGTGATAGACATCAATCAGTCCTTCACTAGTATGAATGGTAAGAGGTGCGGGGAGTTGATCTGCTTGTTCTCTTGTCTTCTGTATGAGTTCATCGCTAAGAGTGAAAGACGCGTGTAAACTGTACATCCCATAAAGAAGAGAGTTTGGGGTCTTTTGGAGCTTCTTGATAAAACGAACATTCTCCTTAAGCCCACGTTCTCCTTCTTCTTTCGAATTGCGTTCAGTGGCTTCGAAGGCCAGAATCCCTCGCATCCCTGTTTCTGTGACACCTTTCGCTATGACATCTAAGACCCTCTCAATGGAACCGGGTCCGGAGTAGGTGTCAGCAAAGCATGTTGTACCGCTGCGAATAAACTCGTAACAGGATGCAAGGGCGCTTGCGTACGCATCCTCATTTACAAATGCTGAATCCACCTTCCACCAAATCCGATCAAGAATTTGGAGAAAATCGGTCGTCGGTTTAATATCTAGCGGGGCACCGCGAAGCATAATTCCATACAAATGTGTATGCCCACAAATGAATCCAGGCAGAACCATCCGACCGGTTCCATCAATCACTTGGTCAGCAGGCTCCTTGATTCTAGTGCTAATGGCTGCGATTTTTGAATTATCAACAAGAAGATCTGCGTTCTTCAGAATGCGGCGTTGAGAGTCCATCGTTACAATCGTTGCATTTTTGATTAAAGTACGCATGAGAATACGCTCCAAACATATCGTTTTAGATGAATATGGTTATCGAATAAGCCTTTAAGGCTTCCATGCCCCATTTTTCTGGGCGTGTATTCACATGAACCAATCAGCTCACAAAGTTCTCGTGGTTGACCCAGAGAAGTGTACCGGCTGCGGAATCTGTACCCTCGTTTGTTCATTCCGTCACGAAAAAGAATACAACCCTTCCCGGGCGCTTCTTACGATTATACGCAATGAAAAAAGCGGAATCAACATACCTGTGATTTGTCAGCATTGTGAGGTTCCATTGTGTATGGAAAGTTGTCCTGCCGACGCAATTTATCGTGATGCTGAAACAAACGCTGTGTGTATCAACCAGGAAAATTGTATCGGTTGCCATCAATGTCTGATTGCTTGCCCGTTTGGTGGGATTCACATTGATATAGCCGATGGTCGCACCGTAAAATGCGATTTGTGTGAAGGCTATGCAATGTGTGCCCAGTTTTGCCCCAGAGAGGCTTTAGTGTATCTTGAACCTAATGAATTGACTGATCGGCTTCGAGAAAAGGGTGTCAAGAAAGCCGCAGATTATCTTCATATTATCACAGGAGGCGCGAAGAAATGAGCAAAGACGCTGTTTACTATGGTTACGCTGGACGAATTGCAGATATTGATTTGACTGAATCCAAAGTCGAAATAATACCCTTGGATCGTGACTTCGCAAAAAGCTACATTGGTGGAACCGGTTTCGCCTCGCGCATTTTATGGGATCGCGTTAAGCCAGGTACCGATCCCCTTGATCCGAATAATCCACTTATTTTTGGCGTAGGTCCGGTAACAGGGGCCTTTTTCTCTCCTTCTGGACGGTTTATGGTTGCTTTCAAATCTCCTTTAACTGGAGTGTGGGGTGAAGCCCATTG
>JBHLPI010000154.1:0-3596 GCA_048939595.1 Promethearchaeota archaeon
TGAATGATGCACTCGATGTCCTTGACAATGTTCTGTGTTGTTTCAGTATCTCGAATATCACCCCAAACAGTTTCAAAATCGCCATACTTTTGCAGTCTCTTTGAGGTTTGCTCGTTTCTTTTTGTGTGCAAATCAAAGCATCGTATCTTATGGTTCTGCTCGAACAGAGCTGGCAGTGTACTTTCTCCGATGTTCCCAAAGGCTCCAGTTAATAATACCAACATAAGCCTCTAATATTGCAACTTGCCTCTTTAACTCTGACTCAAGTGTATATTGGTTTTGAAGCGTATAAGTCGCAAGGTGCTAGCATGATGCACCAGTGGACCTGAGGTAGCTGTTTTTGGTAGGTTTGTCTTTCTTCTGTTCTTTTAGCTAGATGAATGGAAGTTAGATATAGTCTGGTTCATTTGGAAGGAGCGTTTCAGTTCGCGGATATTGTTTTGCACGGTGGTCGAGGTGTTTAGAGAGTTCCGTGAACTGGATCCTAGTCACTTTGAAGCCGAGTTTGGTTAGGTGTTTGTGGACATCACGAACAATGCTTTTGTTGTATCCGTAGTCAAGGCCCAACAAGCCCTGGCTGCCACCGTACCCGATGACATCCATGATGACCAAATACTCGTGTGAACGAAGAATGATTGTGACAGCAACATGGCTATTGGTCAAAAAAGCGTATTGATCTGTGAGGAGGATGGCAAGGACGCATCGTCCGTTATGTTCATAGATTCGGGTGAAGGAGCTGCCAAACCGTGGTTCCAACACTTGGATAACTTCTTCAATGTGACCTTCGATTTCAAATCGGGCATAACCAGCCGTCGCCATTCAACTCAACCTAAAGTGCTTCACGTAATTTGAAAATAAAAATCTACGCGGTTGATCTGTGTCAGAGCGGGGGTGGTTTAATCGCTGAGCCATAGAAGATTGATGGTGGAGGTGGTGGAATTGGAGGTCCTCCAATGACGAAAAGGCAGCTGAGATTAGCGGCGAGGAGCATGAGAAGAAGGATGAGAAAGAAGATGAGAAAGGTGCGGTTGAGCTGGTGGTAATCGGGGGGTTCTTGGTGGAGGAGGGCTTGGATGAAGGTCTTGAGACGATAGGTAAGGTATATACCAACGGCGAGGAGGATTGCACCCGCCGTTCCCCAGAGCGCATTGAACATGACATAGTAGGGTGGGGGAAGGGAGGGGGTGAGAATCATGAGAATGAAGCACATGCCGCTCAAGGTGAAAAGGAAAGTGAGCATGATCAGTTCCCAAGGCCATTGATTGAACTGTAGTTTGGTCATAACCATTCCTCGAGTGTGGATGTCAGTGTCCTAGACTATAATAATTATTGTTAAGGATTCAAAAACATAATCAGCAGGATATTAGCATAATCGTCCGCTGCTTCAATAATAGCTGATTATTGGCAGACAGGTCTTCTCCATCCCGTTATTTCAGTTTTCATTATTGAGCCTTCCAATTTAATTAACGCCAATGGCAAAGCTTGCTTGGGTATAGGTATTTGTAAGATGTCAGGTCTTGTAGCCGCTGTGGAGGTCTGGTATTGCCAGGTTCTGTGAAGATTGGTCTTGAAGCGACAATGGTAGGTCCGCTCTGGGCAAGGGCCACATACAGCCAACGCTATCCCGACGTGTTAGTGGATAATCCTTCGGTGAGCCTCTTTGAACGGGTGAAGGCCCAGTATCCAGATGCACAAGCTGAGTTTTCAGCCATGGAAGCTTTTATCGATGAGTTTTATGGATTGACCTTTCTAATCCGTGCCCGGATCTTTGATGACGCAATCAAGAATTTTCTCATCTCCCATCCGCAAGCGACTATCGTGAATATGGGGTGTGGATTGGATACAACTTTTTCACGAGTGGATAACGGGCGAATCCAATGGTATGATTTAGATTTACCCGAGGCAATTGCGTATCGTCGACAGTTACTTGTTGAAACTGAACGCAATCACTACTTGGCAACATCCGTCTTTGACACCTCCTGGCTGAATGAAGTGACCCTGTCTTCTGAAAAAGAAGTGTTCTGCTTTGCCGGTGGATTGTTTCACTATTTCCCCGAATCAGAAGTAGCGAATCTTCTTGATACTATGGCGCTCCAATTACCGGGTGGTGAACTCTTCTTCGACATGCCATCACGGTTCGGGCTTCGTCTCTTGAAGCGGCGGTTTCGGTCCTTTGGCATTGAAGGGTTTGACCTCCATTTCGGGCTAGGAAATGCTTGGAAACAAATTCCTAAATGGTCCTCGCGTCTTCACGTACTCGATTGGCTTCCCATGTTTAGTCAAATCCCGAAGAACCCGAAGTGGAAATGGAAAACCCGCACGATGATGCGATTAAGCGACTGGCTGAAGGTCGCAACCGTTGTACATGTTAAATTCACATCCTGAATATTTAATGACTGTGTAGGTGAATGGATTAGCAATGAAGGAATTACCTAGTTTGGAAACATCGGGTGCCCGAGAGATTGCGTATCATTTAAAGACCATTTCGGGGGGCGATGTTCTGGATGTAGCTACTGGCAAAGGTGATTTCATCGAAACGCTCATGAAAACCTTGAAGGCATATAGCCGCTTTGTAGGCATCGATATCAACCAAGACGACTTAGCCAAAGCCCGTGAAAAGTTCCAAAATCACGCCGTTCGCTTCTTAGAAATGGATGCAACACATCTGGACTTTGAAGACGAATCCTTTGACACGGTGTCTATCGCAAATTCGCTGCACCATCTCGATGATGTCTCCACCGTATTAGCAGAGATGAAACGCATCTTAAAGCCTGGAGGGCACTACATCGTTGAAGAAATGTATCAAGATGGTGAACAGAGTGAAGCCCAATGCACTGATATCCTGGAACACCATTGGACCGCCAAAATCGATCGAATACAGGGATTGACGCATCATGAAACCTTGACAAGGCAAGCTATCGCTACTGAATTGGAAGCCCTCAATTTCCCCAATCTTGTGATGCTGGAATCCTCATGGCGTGTGAAGTGTCTGTTCTGTGGGGACAGATTTGTTTGTGAAGATCCAAAATCCGAATCAATCATTGCGTCATTCATTAAAGGGGTTGACAAGACCCTCCAATCCTTAGAACCGCACCAGCAGACTACTGAACTCGTTGCTGAAGCCGAACAGCTGAAAGCACGTGCAAAAGAAACCGGTGTGGCAAACGCTTCCAATGTATTTGCCATCGGAATCAAATGATAAAGTATCCTGGGGAAATCCCCTCACATCCTGCGAAGAGTTGCATATTTACGCCATAAGATGGTAAGGTGTAATGCTCGGGTGGCAAGAGGATGCCTGTGGACCTAACTGATAAACAGATTCTTTACACATTAATAGAGGACGCACGGATTTCTTACCGGGCCATCGGGCGAAAACTGGGACTCTCTGTTACAGCTGTGCGTAACCGGATTCTCAAGCTGGAAAAAGCGAAGGTGATTCGCCGCTATTTCCTCATCCCCAGCTACGCCATGCTTGGCGCCTCCTTCTTCACCGCCATCCTAACATTGAAACACCATCCGCCCAGCGAAACCTTCCGCGATTTCCTGGGTGCCTACCCCATGATCAACAATGTCAATCTGCTAGCAGATGGCAACGT
>JBHLPI010000066.1:0-11402 GCA_048939595.1 Promethearchaeota archaeon
TCCATGATTTGGAGTTTTCCTGCTCCTGCTGCCAGCAAGGCTTCACCGAGGGCTTGAATGAAATTTGCATCACTCGAGGCTGGGTATGGGTCAGCAGTATTCATGTTGGGTTTGATTGTAACTAGGTCTCCAGGCTGGATGAGGGTATCAAATCCTCCAATGAGTTCGACTGCCTTCTCTATGTCAGCCCGAAGGTTGGTTGAGGCTTTGACTTTACTCACAAGAAACTTTCCTTGTTGGGATTCTGAAGCCGTATCAGATTGGGTTGCCATCGTAGTCACCATACTCTTCGGAGCGGTTGTTCCTAATTAAATACGATGGCTTTACTAAGGTCTGATTGAGGAATATAAATGGTTAAAGCTAATTTCTATTTAGGGTAGAAATTCGAGGGCATCTACTTCCATTTTCGACCAATCAATGGTCCTTTCCAGACTCAGACGGATAATATCTAAAGCTTTCTCACGATCATTGGGATCAATAGCTGTTAATCCAAAGGCTTTCACACCCATTAACCGCTGAACAAGGCTTGGTTGTAACGCGCCTGCAAGATCCTGCTTATTGGCGATAACAACCACTTCACTGGTTACCCCCTGGTTTTTTAGAAAGTCCAAGATGTCTTTACTCTGGATCACGTTTTCAAGAGTGGAATCAGTGACTAAAAACACGATGCGGCTCCGTGAGAAGAGCATCTTCCACAATTTACGGAATCGTTCCTGTCCAGCAAAATCCCAGACGAGGAGCTCATAGGTCCCTATTCGAGTGCCCTCCACTTTTTGGATATCAATCCCAATTGTTGGAATATAGGTTTGTGGAATCACTCCACCATTCAAAAGATGGAGGATGGTAGTTTTTCCCACTCCACCATATCCGAGCAAGCTGACCTTCAACTTTGTAGTCACATATTGGTCCAGTTTCTTCATGAAGACCTCGAATTCTTCATTATAGCTAATTACACGTCGAAATTCAAAGGCTACCTTATCGAGTTTTTCGAGCAGTGTGGTATCCTCGTCAACGGGTTCAGCACACAGAACCACAACACCACGGCCTAAGGGCTGCCCGATGTATTTTGTGGGTCCCTTTTCTTCAATTAGGACCGCTTGGTTGGCTTTTATCTGAGCAGCAAATTCATTCACTTCTTGCCGATTCACATCGATGATCCAAAATCGCTTCTCTACTACCATTATATCTCGTGCATCGATGATGAAGACATGGTGGATCATAGTGTATCCTCAGACCCTTCGAAGCAATTGCTCCTAGTAACACCATTCTATACTGCCCTTAAGAAAGCTCCAGTCAACAATAAATTCCAATACAATTCATAAATTTTCCTTAGACAGCCAGATTTTGCATCAGACTCCTCTCTTAGAACCAAGGAATTACTCGCTTTTTTAGCTATATCATCAATGGCTACTCTTCAAGATTCCGATTTCTTTCTATATAACCTAGATAACACTGAGACCTGGCCAACATGAATAGCTTCATGTTCAACAAGGTGGAACAATATCCATTCGATACTGTGCTTCTTACCTTCACTAGTCACAAGCTTATCCAAGTCATCATCTTGAAACTGCTTTAGCCGCTGATAAACTTCTTTTCGAACCTCAGATAAACGCTTCAGATAGAAGTCCTTTCTTTGCCCTCTCAATTGCGGAATATTCATATCTGGTGCCAGGGCAAAGGCGTGTTTCCACTTCTCATACTCCACCTCTTTACCATCAATGTCTCCGAAAATCCAGCTCCACTCTACCCCTGCGATATGGAGTAAGAGGGTTCCAATGGTCTCGATTTTTTGATCATCTGGTGTATAATCGATTTCTTCATCGCCAAGTGGTTCCAGCTTCTTAAGCAGCCTTTGGCGCACCTCCTGCATCATAGAAAACCATAGGGCAACACGTGGAGACAACTCTTTGTCTTTTTCAAGTGTAGAGGGTTTAGTGGCTTGGTGATTCATAGCTCTCCTCAAGCTCGCCACTAAATAAATACATACCTTCAACCGGGTGGAAGAAAGCAATATTGGTAGTCTTAGGGTTGTTTTCTGAAAGATTTCTAAAATACGACTATAGTCACTTTTTGTGACATGAAGATGAAGAGTTACTCACACATCGTAAGTCCTAAATTACTTCTGTGCGGGCTCGTATTCCGAAAACTCCGAACCGAATAGAGAACAAGTGCGCTAATTCCGACTATGCCAAAAAAGAAAAGGCGAACTACGAAGAACTCCGAAGGCACTTCCCCAAAGCCTCCTGCGAACAAGATGATAAAGATAATAATGCCAATCCAAATGAACATTCCAAGAAAGTACCAGTTACTACATTCTCTTAATACTTGTCCAGCCCCTCGATGTGTCATGATTAATTTCCTGTGAAAAACATTAATAGTGTATGGATTTATTCCATTGGGGGAATTGGTTCATGAATAGCAACGATTCAGAGATAAGGCAATCACGAAAGTGGGTTTTTATACCAATAATTCTCCTGCTCATTCCTATAATCTTATGGTCCTGCTTTGTTGCATACTTAATCGTTAGTCAATTATTTGGTATTTTTCCCATCGAATCCACACTCTTCTCACAATTAATTCTAGCCCTCTTAGGGCATTTAATTGTCCTCATGTTCGCATTTATCGTTGCTTTTTATTTTTTGAGAAATTACTTCAAGGATTCAAAATAATATAGAAGTCATTATTCTTCGATAACAGTGAGCCCACAATAGAACCTCGCAATTTGAATCATTCTATGGATTTATCAGAATTAACAACATGTTAGTATAGTTACATTATGTGACCTCTGAAAGTGAGCCCAGAAGGTGAGTCCGCCTTATATAGCGCGGCGCCCCATGCTTTCATCGGTGATACTCAAAATGCACAAATATCATTATCCTCGGGATGCGAGCAGGGCTCAAATGCAGGCAACTCGAGTTAAGTACCTTTACTGGTTTGCTTGTCGAAACTAAGCTGTTTGCTACGAGTCTTGCACGTGCCCGATACTTCTTGGGGCTCGGGCAAATGGGCACGGGTCCCATTTCCTTTTCTATCTTTGAAGGGTGCCATTTAATCTGTATTTTCTCTGGAATTTGTCCTATCCAAAGATGCCCTTGTATTTGGCTGTAAGGTATTGCACGAATGGTGTTGCACTCAGTTCTTCACCGGTGATGTGGCGAAGCAAGTCCTCTGGATCATACAAATCGCCCTTCCGGTGGATATTCTCGACAAGCCATTGTTTGATCGGTCCAAAATCGCCTGATGCAACAAGGTCCAGCCAGTTAGGAAGTTTTTTCTCCATGGCAACAAGGAACTGCCCACCATAGATATTTCCGAGGGCATAGCTGGGGAAATAGCCATAATATCCAGATGACCAGTGGGTGTCTTGCAGAACACCTTCGGAGTTGGTTTCGATTTTTACGCCCAAATACTTGTCATATTTTTCATTCCAAATGTTAGGCAATTCGGACACTTTGATCTTATTAGCGAACAGGTCTCGTTCGATTTCGAAGCGAATAATGATATGTAATGAATAGGTAACTTCGTCGGCTTCAATTCGAATTTTCGAGCGTTCTACCTTGTTTACTGCTTGGGTCATTTGCTCGACGCTGATATCCTTAAAGGTGTTATTTGTGATTTTATTCAACTTCGGAAGGAAGTAGGTGATGAACTCCTTTGAGCGTCCAACCATGTTTTCCACAAATCGTGACTGGGATTCATGGACACCGTAACTGGTTGCATCGCCCCAGGGCTGGAATTTTCCTTCTGGGGGATAATTCTGTTCATACAACGCGTGTCCACCTTCGTGTAACACGGAGTAAAATGAGCCGGAGAAGTTATTCTCATAATAATGGGTTGTTATTCGGACATCATCATAGTATCCAGTGGTGAAGGGGTGCTCAGTTTCATCGACTCGTCCACCTGCTTTGTCGGATGTAGTGTCGTAGTGAATGAACCCGCATAGTGCCGTTGAGATTTGTCGTTGTTGTTCAACAGGGACCTTACGTTTCATGAAATCAAAGTCTTTTCCTTTGACAGCTTGAGTATATTTGTCAACAAGGGGAATGAGGTCATTTCGAAGCTTAGTGAATACTGTTGTGATTTTTTCTTGAGTCATTTTGGGTTCAAAAATGTAAATGAATGCATCGTATAAAGTCGGTGTATCGAGAACCTCCTTGACGATTTCTCCGCGTTTCCGCAGTAGTTTCGTCAGTTCTTCAAGTTCTGGCTGGAACATCTTCCAGTCATTCTTCTCTTTGGCCGCCTTCCAGACCTGATTCGCCTTAGTCGATTGTTGAGCCAAGGCAACGGTTAGTTCTTCGGGGATCTTCACCATTAGGTCGTGTTCCCGTCGTAAGAGGTAGATGTTGCGTTGCTGAACTTCATTAAGCTTCTTATACTCCGTTTCAGATTCTGCTTTTTCAAGGAGTTTTCCTATTTCAGGGCTAGATAACATGCGTTGGCGCATCTGGCTGAGTAGCCCCAGTTGTTGACCACGCAGAGGGTACCCTTTGGGCGGAATATAGACTTCCATATCCCACCCCATCATCGCAATAATCGATCCAGTAAGCGCTGCTTCACGGTATTTTGCCATGAGTTCGTCATATACCGCCATGGTTGAAGTTAGGGCGACCTCCGTTTAAAAGCGAGCCGGATAGTGGAAAACGCCGACAAATCGAAACAGAAGGATTTCGGTACAACCATTGGCTTTAAGACGTAGCCAGTAGGGAACACCTATCCTCACCGCCTTCAGGATGGTCTAACCAATGGGCGACATCACCTCTCTTCTCAAACCGCACATCAAAAACGGCGCAGCATATAGCCCCACCGCACTTCTTCGGGACCTTTATGCGATCCGAAATGATTATGCCAGACTCATGGGTAATGAACTTCCTTTCGGGATTTCACCGAAAGCTCGACAAGCAGCCATTGACGCTCTTGACACAGCGCATTGGTATCCTGACTCTTCCTATTTTGATTTGAAGCAAGCCCTTTCAACTTACACGGGATTTCCCCAGGAGTATATTGTCGTTGGAAATGGATCAACTCAGTTCATCGATGCCTTTTATTATGGCTTCCTCAATCCCGGTGAAACGGTGCTTTTCGTTCCTCCCGATTATAGTCCCTACCACCTTCGCCTAGCAATCTTTGGTGGAGTTGCGCTAAACGTTCCTCGGTCTCCACCTGATTACAGCTGGTCTCTTGATCCAGTCTTTGATGCGATGACTCCAGAAGTCAAAGAAATCATTTTAGTTAGTCCGAATAATCCTGTAGGAAACTGCATATCTGAAGAGGAATTTCGTCGTCTTTTGGAGCTAGATAAATTAATTGTCGTTGATGAAGCTTATTTCGACTTTGCAGAAACTACGCTTGCCCACCTTGTTCATAAGCACTCCAACCTTATCGTCACAAGAACCATGGCTAAAGCCTTTGGCTTCGCTGGCCTTCGATTAGGGTATGCCCTCACTAATCCTGATCTCACAGATTACCTCTCAAAAGTCCTGCACCACTTTCCAGTAAACCGGATTACAGCAGCGGCCGCAGTTGCAGCTCTCGGAGATACTGAATACCTCGACTATGTGAAACGTGAAATAAAAACGGGACGGCACTATTTAGAAACAGCCCTAAACGAACTTTCAGGGGTCCGTACGTTTCCATCGAAAACTAATTTTGTCCTCACCCAATACACTCAATCCACTTCCGCCTCAAATATCATAACCCAGAAATTGTTACAGGCCGGTATTATTGTCCGAGATTATACGGGTAAAGCGGGGCTTGAAGGACAATTTATTCGTATCACAGTTGGAACTCAAGAACAGAATGAAGCCTGTGTGCAAACTATACGTAACGCACTTGGATGAAACACATTCGAGCGTTTCATTTTAAGTTATATCTTTCTCTGAATCCTTACTCATCAGTGAAGAGAAACTCGTCTTTGGATAAACGACTCTATGACTGATTGTGAATAAGCCTTTATCGAAGTTACGTGCCTTAATATCCGGGAGGCTCCTATTTGTCAGAGAAATATATCCTCGCCTGTGATCTGGGTACAAGTGCAACCAAATCCAGTATAATCGATATGCAAGGTTGTGTGCAAGGAACCGCACAGCAATCCTACCAGGTTGAGTATCCCCAAGAACGATGGGCAGAACAAGACCCTCGTGTCTACTGGGCTGCCATTACGGCCACGACACGCGAAATCATTAATCAAACTAAAATCGATCCTCGAAAAATCAAGGCATTTACTGTTGATGCAATGATGGCTTCCGTCATTCCCGTGGATGCCAAGGGACATCCTCTTCGGAAAACCATTTTATGGCTTGATGTGCGGTCTGTCGATCAAGTGACCCCTTTAATGAACCAGTTTTCAATCCCAGATATGTTAGCCAAGAACATCATTCCTGTTGTCTCTGCTAAAGATCCACTCCCCAAAGTGTTGTGGGTTAAGGAAGAAGAACCCCATATTTTCAAGAAAGCTGCCAAGTTTGTTGATGTTAAAGACTGGATCCTGTACCAATGTGGTTTGGGGGACTTCTATACGGATTGGAGTCATGCCTGTTTATGGAACTATTTCCGTGTCGATAACCATACTCCAGAATGGGAAATCGTCGAGGAAGGGTTAGGGCTTTCCAAGGACCACTTCTCAACAATAATGAAAACCACCGATATTTTGGGCACTCTTTCACCGGAAGCAGCGAGACAATTAGGATTAACCCCAGAAACACAAGTCGTCTGCGGGTGTGGAGATATGGTAGCAGTCCCGATTGGATCAGGAGCATTGAAACTTAAAGAACCACACCTCTATGTCGGCTCCTCAGGGTGGATCGCCCAACATCAAGATGAACCCCAATTCGATCTCGCTGGTGCTGGAACAGTTGAGAGTGCAATTCCTGGTCGATTATTACTCACTGGGCACATGGAGAGCGCGGGCTCATGCCTTGCATGGCTCGTCGATAATGTGTGTACCGCAGAAATTGAAGAAGCCTCTGCAGAAGAATGTGACGTCTATGACCTTGTTACCCAGAAAGCAGCACAGGTTCCACCGGGTAGCCAGAATCTCCTGTATCTCCCGTGGCCAATTGGTGAACGATGTCCCTTCATCAATCCTTTCGTCCGAAGCGCCTTTTTGAATCTGAGTTTTGACCATAGCCGTGCTCATATGGTTCGAGCCGTCCTTGAAGGCGTAGCTTATAACACACGATGGGTCAAAGAAATCTTGGAAGGCATGGGCCATACTATTACCAAGCTAAATATGTGCGGAGGCGGGGCAAAAAGTGAATTATGGATGCAAATCTTCGCTGATGTTCTTAATGTTCCTCTGAGAAGGGTTACAACCTTACAAGACGCTGGAACGGTCGGCGTCGCTTTAGTTGCAGCGGTCGCATTAGGTGAATTCAAATCCTTTTCCAACCTCGAGCGAATCTTCACTTATGACCGTGAAGTTGAACCAAACTCTGAACAAGTCGCCACATATGAAAAGCTCTACAAGGCATTCCGCGACATCTTCAACCAGTTCAGTGGCGTCTGTTTCCAACTTAACACCTAACCTTTTTCTCGCCCATCATAAATATGAATTGAGTTCTAAGGGTAACTCATCCACGCCACTTTTATCCAGAAGCAACACTGCATAAAACGGCGTATTATTATGACGATTACTGGCAAGGCATGGGACCTAAGTCCGCTGGTCCCCTCAACGGATTTAGCTCAACTCAAAAAACAAATGGACCAATCTGTCAAAGAAGCCCAAGACTTAGTTAAACAATATAAAGGAAATATCGGTTCTCTAGATGCAAAGGGTCTGAAAAAATTCCTTGACCGAACCCAAGAACAATATCTGCACCAAGAAGGCGTATTTAGATATGCTCGGTTATTGTATTCGGCGAATTCTCTCGATGATACTGCGAAGCAAGTTGCTGATCAAGCACGCCGGATTGGGTCGCAAATCGCTCAACTTCTTGCATTTACTGAAATTGAACTATCCCAACTTGTAGCGAAGAAACCTGAACTCATCGAAGCCTCTGAATTGGCTGAGTATAAACATGCTCTAGAAATTGCCCTCCGCCGGGCTCCACATCTTCTTAGCGATGCTGAAGAACAACTTCTTATTCTCAAAGACCGTTTCGGCATTAACTCATGGTCCCAATTGCAGGCCGATTGGCTCTCAACTCGACTATTTGAAATCGAGATTGAAGGCGAAACCAAAATCATGCCTTTCACAGAAATCATAGCCTTGTTTGAGCATACAAATCGTGATGTCCGAAAAGCGGCAAAAAGCATTATCTGGAACAAACTCGGAGCAGATGAAATCTTATGGGCAAGTGGTATTCGAGCGATTATCGGGGATCATATGGAAATGAGCAAGAAACGCAAGTGGACATCTCCTCGCACTCAGAGCCTCATTGATAATGACATTGATGAAGAAACCCTCGATTCCCTCATGACCTCTGTAGCTAACCATACCTCACTCTTCCAACGATACTTACAACAAAAAGCCAAAATCATGAATTTACCCAGACTAAGTGAATGGGACGTCGTGGCCCCATTACCTAATATGCCCGACCGAAGCTTCGACTGGAAGCAAGCACGCCAAATCGCAATTGACACCTACAAAAGCTTCGATCCCGAACTTGCCAAAATTGTTGAAACAATGTTCGATTCTAAACACATTGATGGAGAAGTGCGCAAAGGTAA
Source organism: Promethearchaeota archaeon (assembly GCA_048939595.1). GTDB lineage: Archaea > Asgardarchaeota > Hermodarchaeia > Hermodarchaeales > Hermodarchaeaceae > Hermodarchaeum. Next base: position 8,671 of record JBHLPI010000066.1, read on the forward strand.
ACGACAAGGGGCCTTTTGCGCATCCTGGCAATCTGGAAATTCTGCGTTCATTCTCATGAGCTATAATGGTCGCCTTGGTGAAGTATTTACCTTAGTTCATGAAAACGGTCACGCAGTCCATAGCGTCCTAATGTCTTCCCATCTAAAACCCATCAATACTGATATTGGAATGTGCATCGCGGAAATCGGTAGTATCTTTGGCGAACTGCTATTGGCTGACAAACTCATCGCCGAAGCTAATACCAAAGAAGAAAAAATTGAAGTTTTGGCAAAAATTCTAGACGAATTCGGACAGACCGTCTTTCAAGTCTCAGCTCGGTATTTCTTTGAAATAGACATGTACAATGCCTTTGAACAAGGTGAGTATCTTGATGGGGAAACTATCTCAAAATACTGGCTTAAAGGACGCGATAAAATGTTTGGTGATGCTGTCGAATGGTTACCTGAGAGTAAATGGGAATGGACCTTCAAACAACACTACTATATCCCTCGATTCCGACTCTATAACTATCCCTATGTCTTTGCGAATCTATTCGTCTTTGCGCTCTACCGACTCTACAAAGAACAGGGCAAGGATTTCGTTCCAAAACTCCGACGACTACTATCTGCAGGAAGTACCAGCTCACCCTGGGCACTCGCCAAGGAATTAGGCTTTGATATCTCCAAGGAAGACTTCTGGGGTCTTGGAATGAAACAGGCTGAGGAGTTCCTCTCCCAACTTGAAGAGCTAATTAAGGCTTAGTCCGTTGGTTCATCTGGTGTCTCATTAAAGGTTTCACCACAATTCGGGCAAAACTTGGCGTCCTCAGGGAGCAGTGCCTCACATTTACTACATTTAGTTGGAGCTGGAGTTGTTTCTGCTTCTTGCAAAGCTTCCTTCTGTATGCGTCTTGCCATCCGCCTCAATCTGTAGCGTTCAATGGCACGTTTGATGCGATGCCAATTTCGCCAAATAACGTAAAGGATGAATGCAATAAGACAAATGATAAAAACAATAATTCCGATTTGCAGGACAAATGCAGCAGGATTAATGGGTGAATTGGGGATGATGTTCACTTCAAAGGATCCCAATCCCGATAAAATTTCGGGACGGTCAATCGAATAGACCTGGATATAGTAGACGGTTCCCGGGACCAGGGCCCATTGTACTGCTTCGTCCGAAGATAATCCCACAGAGCGTGTTAATACATTCCAATTACTGTCAAAAAGGTAAAGATCAAAGTCTTCATCCCGGGGTTGAAAGGCTGAGACCTCGATGGTATGTTCAGCAGCAATTTCAGGTGAGAATCGATAAAACACTGAATCTCCTTTCCCATCAAGATATCCCGCAAAAGGACCAAGCGAGAGTGTGAGAATGGTTGTTTCGTGTGTTTCCCCGATGGTTAGGAACTTGGCGAGGAAATCATCATACGCGGTATCATTTCTTAGTGAAAGAAGAACCGGGTCATAATAATCAAAGTTTATGCTCAATCCTGAAGCACTTGGAGCTCCTGAGAGATGCTTATGGTAGAGAACGGCCTCTTGGATACTTAGGCTCAGGTTGCCAACATAATTCTTGAATCCGGGTATTGGAATTTGAGTAAAGAGTTGATATGCGAATCCACCTAAGTCAATATAATAAGGGATGTCAAACTGCTGGGTTAATCCTCTTGCTGTACTGATAGCGGAGTAGAAATAATTCGTATTATAACTAGAGTTTAGCCAAAAAACTGTATTTTGAAAGAAGGTGAACACCCTATTTATTTGAGACGTGTTAATGGCTGACAGACACAAGGTAGAGGGAGGTGGAGAGACTGCAGAAAAATAGATTCCACCTGGTGAATAAGCTTCAATATACCGATCCACAATCTCGATTGCTAATAAGTGGGGGCTTGAATCCTCAAAAAGTGTAAGACTCTGCAGAAATATCTGATAGGGGAAATGCTGTGAGGGCACAATTTCTTCTGAGAATACAATGAACTCTGTGCCATCCCGAATTTCAAAGGCGAGTTCAAATTGTCCCATGAATGAAGCATCAAATGCAACAATTGTAATGGGATCGATTGTATTGTTATTCAGGACAAGAGCAATCTCTTGAGGAAGCAACCGGTCACCACCACTGGTTTCATCATAACACACACCAGTATATCCGGTTCCTTTGTCCCAAAGAATGAGCAGATAATTTTCTGCCTCAGAATGATTCTGTCCAAATTGAATAAAGGCAAGCAGGGTAGCTGGATCCCCCATATTCGGTTCTAAAGGCAGTGTTGTATTCAACGGCTCAGAAATTATTGTTTGATTGGCTGGATCCTGTTTAGTGATGTTAAAGGTATAGGCAAATTGATTATGAGTTGAGGTGTTAGACCGAAAATCAACATAGACGAGGATGTTTACTTGTTGTGTTGACCCGACGATTTCCATTTCGTTGATGTTTTGAACGGCTTCAACCTCTTCATTGTTGTCAGCGGCCATATATATGAGAACTGTCCAGTTTCGAGGAGCATTTCCGTTTGCCAATCGATCTTGGATTGTTGAGTAGGTTGGTTGAATGTTTGTGCCCTCTTCAAAAGGGTGCTTATTATTCATTGAGGAAATTGGTGTGAAATCATGAAGGGGTATCGCAAGATTTCGAAAAATCGGATTGCAAGCGAGTGAGAGGACCATAAGGCAGAGTAAGAATCGCGCCCCTTTCATACGATGTACCCTCTTATGCTCCAAGTAGAGTTTTCCCCAATAAACTTATCCAAATTTAC
>JBHLPI010000155.1:0-3548 GCA_048939595.1 Promethearchaeota archaeon
GGAGAGAGGAAATCTTTGGCTTCAGCAATGAGTTTACTAGCCATTGAAGTATCACTGACCTTCAGAAGCTTATTACGGGCATCAACAGGGCAATCGATGGACATATTGTTAAGAACTTCACTTGCCTTGTCTACGGCTTTTCGATATCCAGAGATGATGACTGTGGGATGTACGCCTGATGTGATGAGACCCAGTGCTTGCTTGAGAAATTCACCGCACAGGACCACTGCCGATGTGGTGCCATCACCTGTTTCAGAATCTTGGGCTTTGGCCACCTGAACAAGCATTTTGGCAGCAGGATGTTGAACTTCAATCTCATCGAGGATAGTAGCACCATCATTTGTGATAGTGACATCGCCCAGGCTATCCACGAGCATTTTATCTTGACCACGCGGACCCAAAGAGGTGCGAACTGCATCAGCTAGTGCTCGCACAGCCATGATGTTGTTTTCACGAGCATCACGACCTCGGGCGCGTTCAGTTCCTTCTTTAAGTATTAAGACCGGCACGCCTTGCATTTGTGCCATGATATTGTTCCTCCTGAGTAATTATTGGTTTTTCCAGTAGGATGAACTGCTCCGGCAATCCTTGCACTGACATAAAAAGCTTACGCCGTTTCTGGTTCGAGTTACTAGTGAATCAACCCTACATATCGGTAAGCGGAGTATAATCCCACGCAGTAAATATTGTCTTTAGCAGTCTGACTATTCCTCGCGACAAAAAGATCGTCTCCATAAGAAAAGCCATGAAGAGAATCTCAATCCAGGCTTTCCCAACTATCCCCATTGCGATAATTAGAACGAATTCTGGAGGTATAGGAGTCAAGAAGGGAACGACGAAGATGAAGAGCCAAATTGTAAAGATACACTCCGGTACATACCCGAGAATCACAGACAGAAAGGGACGTTTCAGAGTCTTTTGAGTAACTCCGCTTGTGAAGCCGGTCATAGCTTTTCCCACAGGTAGGCCGATGAGCCCAACGATTCCTAACTGACCCCATATGTAACCAAAAGCAATTCCAGGGTAGATGCCTACGATCGCCCCAGTTATTGCTGCAAGAATAGCTCCACCTGGAATTGCGACCATAAAAGTTCCTAGATGGCTCAAATCCAGTGAGATTTGAGTGGCACCTAATTGAACAGTATTTATTGTTAAAATTGAGACCGCGGTACCTAAGGCAGCCATGATAGCAACATAAACGAGAATCTTTGTACTGTACAATTTCGGTTTTGTATCAATTGCCACCGTGATACCTCCTTGGAGAGGGCGCATTGAAATGTCCAGATATATAAGAGTAGCTACTCAATCTTGAGTAGATGATTACCATAGTTGCGGAGAAAGCTATTTCTGATTCGGGATTACGAACAGTGGTGAGGTTGAGTCAGTGTCCAACTTTCGTCACTCGTTTCTACCATCCGTTGGTGAACATGAGGCTGAAATGCTTAAAGTCGTTGGAATAAAGCAGATTCACGAGTTATTCAAAGATATCCCAGCGAAGTTCCAGTTGAAAGGACGGCTGAAAATTCCTGAAGAGCTATCTGAAAGTGAAGTCAACGTCAAGACCGCTAAGACCCTTTCCCAGAACTGGAATCCAGAACAAGGCATTAGTTTCTTGGGAGGTGGGGTTTGGCCACACCTCATTCCAGAGGTAGTTAAAGCCGTAGTGAATCGTACAGAGTTTCTAACGGCTTACACCCCTTATCAAGCGGAAATTAGTCAAGGCATGTTACAGGCGTTATTTGAGTATCAGAGCCTTATGGCTGAGCTTGTGGATCTCCCTATTGTGAATGCATCAATGTATGACTGGGCAAGTGCGTTAGGAGAGGCTGCGTTATTGGCAAGCCGTGTTACTAAGCGCAATCGGTTTCTTATTCCCCAACTTGTGTCACCGAATCGACAAGCCGTTTTACGGACCTATGCTAAACCTGCAAATATACAGGTTGAGAGTATTAGTTATGATCATCTTACAGGCCAACTAAATCTTGAGCATTTGAAAGAGCTGCTTGATGACCACACTGCTGGTGTGTATTTTGAAAATCCTGGATATCATGGTGTGTTACAGGATAATGTTGACGCAATAACGGATATTGTGCATGATGCAGGAGCCCTCCTGGTTGTGGGTGTCGATCCGATTTCACTGGGAGTAATTCGACCCCCTGGCAAGTATGGAGCAGATATTGTAATTGGTGAAGGACAGCCACTAGGGAGTCCAGTGAATATGGGTGGTCCCCTATTAGGGATATTTGCCAGCAAAAATGATCGGAAGATTTTACGTCAGCTTCCAGGTCGCATCATTGGTTTGACAACAACTCAGAGCGGGAGTGAAAGGGGCTTTGTTATGACGATTCAAGCACGTGAACAGCATATTCGACGAGAAAAGGCTACTTCGAATATTTGTTCAAACCAAGCGCATTCTGCAATTACAGCAGCCGTCTATCTTTCATTACTAGGGCCTCAAGGCATGGTGGAACTTGGAGAGAAAATCCTTCAACTTAGCAAGTATGCTACTGAGCAGCTTAATGCAGTTGAGGGAATTAAGGCGCCTTATTTTGATGCTCCGCACTTCAAGGAATTTGTCGTATCAATTGAAAGCAGTTCCAGTAATCCAACATGGGGGATTCGAGTAGTTTTGGAGCGCATTCAACAGTGTGGAATACTTGCCGGCGTGCCCTTGGATCAGAGTTTTCCGGACCTTGGGCAATCAGCCCTTGTCTGTGTTACTGAAACGCATACCCAGGAAGCAGTAGATCGATTGGCAACTGCGTTTCAACAAGCAATGGAGGGTGAACAATGAAGTTTCGTCAAGCAAAATGGGACGAGCCGCTAATCTTTGAGCGAACTCGGTCTGGGGCAATTGGTTATTCGCTTCCCAAACTCGGTAAAGTAATTGAAAAAGTACTTCCTAATCCCATTTCATCCATACCGGAATCCCTTCGGCGGAAAACACCTCCACTGTTACCCGAATTATCAGAGCCTGAGGTTGTCCAGCATTTTGTTCGGTTATCTCAGATGAACTACTGTGTGGATTTGGGACTTTATCCTTTAGGCAGCTGTACAATGAAGTATAACCCGGCACTGAATGAGGCTGTTATCAAGAATCCCTACTTTTCTCAGTCTCATCCAAGTCAAGATTGTTCCACTCTACAAGGGATTCTTCGCATCCTATTCGAATTACAACAATGGCTTTCCGAAATTACGGGAATGGACCAACATTCGCTACAACCTGCGGCAGGAGCTCAAGGAGAATTGGCGGGGGTTCTAATTATTCGGGCCTATCACGAGGATCGTGGTGACCTCAAAACTCGACGCCAAATCCTTATTCCTGATTCAGCCCATGGCACTAATCCTGCAAGTGCAGCAATGGCTGGTTTTGACGTCGTCGTTGTGCCATCAAACAAACAAGGGCAGGTCGATATTCAAGCCCTGAAAAGGGCCGTCTCGGAAAACACTGCGGGATTAATGTTAACAAATCCTAACACCCTTGGGTTATTCGAACAAAAGATTGAGACCATTGCTTCAATTGTCCACAAGGCAGGGGGGTTACTTTA
>JBHLPI010000156.1:0-3537 GCA_048939595.1 Promethearchaeota archaeon
CCCTCACTATACATAACAATTTAACATAACTCTAAAAAGCATAAAAACGAATCAAATTCGCGCATTCAATTACGAATAATTCTGAGGGATAAGATGTCCTTTAAGCTTAATAAACAACGAGAAAACGTCAATAACCAGACCCAAAAAATTACAGTTGATAAGACCGAAAGAATGATTGACAAGGAAATCGAAGAAATCATTAATGCTGCTGATGACGAAACAAAGCAGCGGTCCATTGAACTATCAGTGGTTTACCAGTTTCTGAAACCTCTTTTTGGTACAAATAACGAAATTACACTCTCAGATTATTCGAAAGCAATCGAGAGGCTCTATATATCATTAAGGAACCCATTCAAAGTAGCATTTGCGAAATTTCATAAAAATCAACGTAAGAGTTCTAGATGGCTAAGGGAAATCTCCAAAAATATTGAACTGCACCGAAAAGAGGTTGAAAGACAAATTAACGCTAGACTAGGGTTATCTAAAGATAATCATACCATACTGCAAATTCGAATAAGCAATTCTAAACTCTATTTCTGGCAGCGAGATCTCGACCCAAATAACTGGTTAATTTCCATTGGATTGTAAAGAAAAATCTAAAATTCAGATAGATCTCAAACATGACAGGATTTAAGAAGTACCATATTGAGGTACTTCTGAATGAACTTATTCGGTGAAATATTTGGCAACATGCCCTGAATGCGCTGGAAAAATGCGCTTTGATCCAAAGAGCAGCCGTCAAGTCTGTCAGCGATGTGGGCTAGCTGTGTCTCGTGCTGAGCTAGACCGGTTGTGGGATGAACAACGGTCCTCATATCGACACGAGGATGAGGAACGCGCGAAATCTCAACACCGTCGCGACTATCTTGAATGGTGGCTTGGAAAGAAAGGAAAGGAAAAACGCAAGAAGTAGGAAGGCTTCAATGCGGTTCTAGCCTAGTCAGTTTTACGTTAGTGTGGAAAATCCTTTTATGGGCGGCAACTTCTGTTCGTGCAGTGAAGCGGCTAGCCTTCTCTAACTGACTGTTTCGAGGGTGCGCACGTGGGCGAGAATATCATAGAAAAAGCACTATTGGGTGCATCAGTTTTTAAAAACGAAGAGACCCTTCATCCGGCATTTATTCCACCAGAGCTGCCAAACCGCGAAAATCAACTAATCCGACTGAGTCATACATTCAAATCTCTCCTCAACAAGGATGGCGCTTATGCAGTTAATGTCGCTGTTGTTGGAAAACCGGGCACAGGGAAAACGGTCTCAATCAGATATTTCGGACAGGGGCTAGAGAAAGCAGCGGCAAAACGCGACATCAAAGTCCGGTTCGAGTACTATGACTGTTTTATGTTTCGGACCAAAAGTGCGATTCTCCGCGATTTACTCACCGAACGATTCAAAGTCACTAGTCGTGGCTTTTCTGATGAAGAAATCACAACGATGATCAATCGACGACTGTCACGGGAAAACATCCGGTTGGTCCTGTGTCTCGATGAAGCATATTTACTCGGTCAGGACCTTCTCAGTCTAATTCACGCTAGTGAAGTGGCAAAACATGGACAGGCTTTCATTTCAACTCTAATAGCTTGTCGTATAGTTGATTGGCAAAATACCCTTAGTTTTCCGCTATCAGGGCGCCTCCATGACCGAATCGATATGCCAGCCTATGACCAAGATGAACTCTTTAGGATCTTCAAATTCCGATCGGAACTCGCTTTCCACAAAGGCGTTGTACCTGATGATATTATCCAGATGGTCGCTAACATTGCAGCATCCACACAAAACGCTCGGCATGGAATCGAGGTGTTATATTTAGCTGGAAAAGCCGCGGATCGACTCAATGTGCGACCAATCACTCCTGATTTAATTCGGCGCGCTAAGCAAGAAGTCTATTCTGAGCTACGTTCTGATGTACTTCATGGGCTCCGCGACCAAGAAATTCTTGTCCTCGCAGCACTCACTCGAGAATTAAAGGCAGAAAATTCCAGTTCAACAACCATCGCAAGTGTCTATGAGCGCTACCAGCTCATCTGCGAAGAATTCGGCGTCAAGAAACAGGCTCTTCCTACCTTTAGAAAAACCATCGATGCACTCGTTTCGCTAGGAATTATTGGGAAAGTTGTTGAAGGGATCGGAACCGGCCAACGCGGACGCCGTGCACGCTTAACCCTCATGGATATTCCCGTGGAAATATTTGATGAGCGTGTTAGTGAAATTTTACAACGTCGCCAATCGTTGGAAGGAAATTTTGATTAAGTTGAGAAAGGAGAAATCAAGCATGGCAACTCCAAATATGAAAGACTCCCTTTGGTTTCAGTATGAAAATGCCTCCGTGCCTGTTGTTGCCCTAAAGACGATAGATGAGTTCACAATCCATGACTCAACCTATGGTCCGGTTGAAAAGGGGCGTGAATTTGATGTTCCTCGATGGGTAGCAGTTGTCTTAGCTTCTACCAACATGATTCAATTAAAGGCCCCGGACCTGAGTGTACCGGATTTACAAAAGGCACTATGGCGGGAAGCCGGAGAACCTGTTCTTCAACCATTAACTCCCAACTATTATTTTCAAGTTCGGAGCGCTATAGAACATCTTACCCGTCAAAACAAAAAAGCTCCTAATGATGTTCGCGTAGCTGCTCAAGCGAAAATGGAAACATTACTTCGTGACCTTATTGCCAACAGGTTACTGAAGATCATGAAATTATCTTTACGGGAAGAAAGAATACGCGAAACAAAAAAGAAGATGACAGAAGAAGAACGATGGCTTTTTGATAGACTCGTCAGTCTTTTACGTAATTGGCAGAAAGAAGTAATGGAGATAGAAATTAGTGACTGAAGAAATCGACTACATCACCCGGTACGAGGAATTTTTTAGATCCTACAAAACCGAAGATGGTGAAACCCCTTATAACGATGCTATTGCCCGAATCAGCTTAGAAAAACTCATTTCAATCTCGATTGACTTCAATCACTTACTCGCATTCGATCCAGAACTTGCTGCTGCAACCAAAGAACATCCCCAACGCTCCATTGAAGCCGCATCAGCAGCAATCCGTCGCATTCTTCGTGTCGTTGATCCCGACTATTACGAAACCGTCGAAAAGCTCCACGGACGCTTCAAGGAAGTTCCAGATCGTGTCTCCGTCCGATTCATTCGAGCAGAACACATTGGTCAATTAATCATGGTTGATGCGTTGGTTACTCGTGTCAGTGATGTCAAACCGCTTCTCATCGAAGGTGTCTTCCAGTGCCGAGAATGTCTAGAGATTACCACGGTTCAGCAAACCAACCAATTCATTCCTCCGACTCTTTGCATGAACGAAGCATGCAGAAGCAAAGGACCCTTTGATCTAATTCCCGAACGCTCAAAATTCGTGGATTGGCAAAAAATCCGCCTTCAAGAAAAACCTGAGGAATTACCACCAGGCGCCTTACCAAGAGCCCTTGACTGCATCCTTCGAGAAGATCTGGTCGACATCGCTCGTCCAGGCGACCCTTGTCGCGTTGTCGGTATCTTGCGATCAACCCAAGATACAACCGCCCGA
>JBHLPI010000012.1:0-37147 GCA_048939595.1 Promethearchaeota archaeon
TTTGACAATGTCGGGCTCATCAACGCCTTCAACTTGAACATTTGTGGTCGAATACCCTGATGTCCCCTGCAATCCACCTGGCGTTTCTCCAGGCGTAAACGTGTTGATATCTCCAAGCAATAATTCCCAATCATACCCTTGTGGTGGGTGATGATTTTGCACATACAATGCCAATTCAGCATGGGATCTAAAACGCTGTAATTGAGCGGGGGAATTAAGGTGAAAATCCAAGTAAAGGCCCGTTATTGCGAATCCACCGATAATCGTTGATAATAAAAGCACGACTTTTACCGGTTGGCTTCGGACTTGCCTTAACCAACTACTCCCAACTCGCATCCTTATGTGAGGCATATACCTACCTCTTACCCTCTGGGTCATTAATCTACACTTTAGAACAGGAAAATCCATTGTGTACAACGCTTTTGAATAACTTCAGACTTCTCAGACGCTATTGATGGGCTCTAAAAGAGCTACTTTTAATAAGGGCAGTTAGCGTAGACAGGTTGCGTGTTGAGGTGTTTATTGTGAAGCCGTGGTTGTTGAATATTTTGGCGTGTCCAATTTGTAAAGAACATCCGTTGACGACGTATGTGATGGATGTAAAGCGGAATCGGCTTCGGGACAAGAAGGGATTAGCTGGAGAACTGGTGGTTCATTATCAGCGCGGAGTGCTGAGTGAACCATCATTGAAGCCAGTCTATAATTTGTCAAAGGACAAAGTCTTTGATCAGCGGCTGGCAAAGGCGCGGAAGATGTTTGCCTCCTTTTCGAAGAAAAAGCCTGATTCCCAGGATATGATACCCCTAGTGGAGTACTTCCATGGCATCGAAATTGTAACGGGAGCGATGCGGTGTGAAAAGTGTGAACGCTTCTATCCCATCGGCTCAAGGGTTGAAACCATCCCTGAACTACTCCCCGACGCTGGACGTGATAAGAAAGCTGATATAGCGTTTCTCAAAAAGCATCGTGACGTGCTTCCAAAAGTGATTTTATCCGAGTCTAAGCCCTTCGTCTTAGAATAAGGCGGCGTTCAAGCCGAGACTAGCAGAATTCTTATATAGGATACATGGCATCGCTCTCCTCGCTCTCACATTGTTTGGGAGTGCAGACCAGCACCGAGGGTCACATGATTCTCGTTCTTGCTACTGCAACCTGCAAAGTGAGTGTTGTAATCTCGAGAGTGGATACCCTATGCCCTCCTATGGCTACTCGATCATTGGTCTGGATCCAGACAAAACCGCACGGGCTAGTGGACGCGAGGTTCGGATATCGCCGAAGGCCGCCCGAGAAATCTGTAATGAATTGCGTGGGCTTCGCTTGGAAGCCGCCAAATCATACCTCGAGGAGGTCATTGCTATGCGTCAAGCCATCCCCTACCGACGTCATGATAAGAAAGTCGGACACCGGAAAGGGCTGCACAAAGCGGATTCAGGACGGTACCCCGTGAAAGCCTCAAAAATGATTATGCGAGTGTTAGCCAACGCTGAGAACAACGCAGATTATAAGGGGTTGGATCTTGACCGACTCCGCGTGACCCATATTTCAGCGTATCCTGGTCGGGTTCTCAAACGTTTTATCGAGCGGGCTCGTGGGCGGTCAACCAAGTTCAATGAACAACTGGTACATATTGAGGTTGTATTAACGGAGGAATAAGAATGCCAGCTGAAGATCATTTTATCAATCGCGGTTTGCTGAAGGTCAAAGTGAATGACTTTTTACGCCAAGAGCTACGGCGTGCCGGCTATGCTGGTGTGGACCTCCAAAAGACGCCGCTTGGGATGCGAGTTGTTGTCTATGCCTCACGGCCTGGCATGGTCATTGGCCGCCGAGGGACTACAGTCCGCGAATTGACGGAAACCTTAGAACATGATTTTGGTTTAGAAGCTCCACAGATCGAAGTCAGCGAAGTAGAAGTCCCCGAACTTAACGGACCCATCATGGCTGAACGATTAGCTCAGCGTCTTGAACGTGGTGACCATTTCCGTCGTGCCGCCTATGGTGTGCTTCGCCGGATTATCGGGGCTGGGGCGAAAGGCGTAGAAATCTCCCTTTCAGGAAAATTGACCAGCCGCCGTGCACGATACCAGAAGTTTCGAAGTGGATTCGTAGCCAAAACCGGTGAACCAATTCGCACCGCAGTGAGCCACGGTTTGGCCTTTGCGATTATGAAACCAGGTGTCTTGGGCGTACAAGTTCGTATTATGCTCCCTGACACCGTTGCACCGGATCATCCGGTCATTGTGCATCGAGAAGTTGAGGTTGAAGCCGTTCCTGCACCCGCTCCTACAGCTCCCGAACCCTCCGAAACACCTGAAGCTGCGGATACCGAGATTGTTGAAGAAGAGTTACCCATCGAGGAAGCTCCATCAATCGAAGAGTTTGTTGACGAAGGCGCTGAACCAGTCCCCGGACCCACTCCTGCCCCCTCACCTGAACCAATTCCTGAAGACGTTCCACCCAAGGAGGAGAAACCAGCACCAAAAGCACCGGAACCGAAGCCTAAAGCTGAACCGAAAAAAGAACCCGAAAAGAAGCCAAAGGCTAAGGCGAAACCTAAGGCGAAGAAGGAGAAGGCGGAGGAGACGGCTAAGGCGAAACCTAAGGCGAAGAAGGAGAAGGCAAAGACAGAGAAGAAGGCGAAGCCCAAGGCCGCAAAGAAGGACGATAAACCCAAAACTAAGACGGGCAAGGTTGCAGAGAAGGAAAAGAAGTCGAAACCCAAAGAAACCAAAGCCAAAGCTTCAAAATCGAAGAAGGAGTCTTCGAAGAAGTAAGATGAGGAGGCGAATGGGACATGGCATTATTGAAAATGGAAGAAATCCGGAGCATGACTGTTGAGGAACGAGATCGAAAACTCGATGAGCTCCGAGCTGAACTTTCCAAACAACGTGCGGCAATGTTATCCGGTGCTGGTATGGAAAACCCAGGGGTTATTCGGGGTATTCGTAAAAACATCGCACGGATTCTTACTGTGAACAATGAAAAAGCGCGGCGAGCGGCCGCTGAAAGCGTAGGAGGCGGCGAATAATAATGCAGTATACATCTCGGCTAGCTCTTCGTCCCCTCATTGGTCTATCTGCCATGGTAACGCAAGCTACAAATCCTGCGCTTCGCCGAATTTCTGGCGTTATTGTGGAGGATACCCCAAACATGCTGACACTCTTTGATGGTTATCGAACACGCCGAGTTCCAAAGACCTCAAGTTTCTTTGAATTGTCTCTACCGACTGGTGAGACAATAGGAATCGCTGGGACAGCTCTTTTAGGGCATCCAGCAGAACGCTTAAGGAGGGCGAAAAAACTACGATGGTAGCTAATAATATCGGTCTAAAAGTTACTCCACCCGAACAGGAATGCGAGGATCCCAACTGTCCCTTTCATGGGACGCTCCCTGTTCGCGGACGTGTCCTTGAAGGCATAGTCGCCAGTACAAAGATGAAAGGCACTGTAACTGTTCGCCGCGAGTATCTCCGCTTTATCAAAAAATACAAACGATACGCTCGGAGTCACTCAATGACGGCAGCCCATCATCCGCCTTGCATTCCTCTAGAGGTAGGCGACACCGTTCGAATCGCCGAATGTCGACAAATCAGTAAGACGGTATCCCATGTCGTAGTCGAACGAACTAAAACAAGGGAGGCAACCGAATAATGGTCAAACGAGGAAAAAAGACGGCGGGCATAGCTCGATCACGCATTAGCCGAGGACTCCCCACTAGCGCTCGACTCACAGTCGCTGACAACAGTGGCGCCCGTATCGTCGAAATTATTTCCGTCATTGGCTGGCATGGACGCCTTCGCCGGCAACCCGCCGCTAGTGTCGCGGATATGGTCGTTGTATCCTGTAAAGCCGGAACACCCAAAATGCGACGCCAAGTCCTCCGGGGAATAATCGTGCGACAACGTCGCCCGTATCGGCGCAAAGGTGGGCAATGGATTCGCTTTGAAGATAATGCCATCGTCATCACCTCAGAGACAGGCGATCCCCAAGGTTCAGAAATCCGTGGACCCATTGCCAGAGAAGCCGCTGAACGCTGGCCTCGCATCGCTAGCGTCGCCAGCATTATTGTTTAGGAGCTGAAAAGAAATGACCTCACGAAAACCCAAAAAACAGCGTATAGCCCGATACACCGCACCTTGGCATCGTCGCCACAAATATTTCACAGCAAAGCTTGCTCCTGAACTAGTGGATAAACATGGCATTAAACGAATTCCCATTCACAAAGGCGACACCGTCTATATTACGCGTGGAGCTTTCCGCGATTCCGAAGGCGATGTTCTTGAAATCGACATGAAGAATCTCAAACTGAGCATCGAAAACATCACCATAGAAAAAGTGGATGGCTCAGCGGTTCCTTTCCCAATTCGCCCCGAAAACGTCATGATTACCAAACTCAAAATTGACAAGACTCGACAAGCCGTCATTGATCGTAAAGCGGCAGCCCGAGCAGGACTCGAAAGTAAGGAGGATTAGAAACATGGCAAAAGGTCCAAGAAAACACATGAAACGATTGGCCGCTCCTGGTCATTGGCAAATCAAACGGAAAGTTCGCCCCTTCACCATCCGTGCTACTCCAGGACCCCACGCACTGGATGAAGGCATCCCATTAGGGGTGGTCATACGTGATATGCTAAACCTGACCACAACCCTTGCAGAAACTCGACGTGTCCTCGCTCAAGGTCTTGTGAAAGTCGATGGTAAAATCCGCAAAGACTACAAATATCCTGTTGGGCTCATGGACGTCATTGAGATCCCGACTTCGAAAACACGAGTGCGTGTCGTCCCAGACTCACAACACCTCCTGCAACTCTATAATATCTCAAAGAAAGAACAGGATCTCAAACTCTGTAAAATTACAGGCAAGAACACGGTAGCGAAGGGGAATATTCAGCTCCATCTCCATGATGGTCGCACAATCTTACTCGAAGTAAAGGATCCCAAGGCTAAGCCCAAGATACCGTACAAGCCAGGCGACACCGTACTCATCAAAGTTCCCAATCAGACCATTCAGGAACACATCCCTCTCAAAGAAGGTGTCATCGCCGTCATCACAGGTGGCGATCACAAAGGAAACATAGGTAAAATTACAAAAATTGATACAGAAAACCGCCTGGGTACCATCCAAACCGCCGGTGGCAAATCCATTCTCACTGCTATTCGGTACGTGTTTCCCCTTGGTAAAGATGCACCGTTGGTCTCTATTCCGGAGGCTGGTTAATCATGTCAACAGCAAAGAAAGTATCACCAACCAAAAGCACAACAAAGCGGACACCATCAGCGAAAGCTACTACTGATAATTCCGCTGCTAAGCCCGAAAAACCAGCTCCTCAACCGAAGGCCAAGAAGAACAACGTAATGCGGCAAATCTTCATTTCCAAAGTTGTTGTCAACATGTCATTGGGAACAGCCGGTGAACCATTATCAAAAGCCAAAACGATTCTTGAAGAATTAACGGGACAAAAACCCACAGAAATATTGGCGAAGCGCACCAATCGGGATTTTGGTCTCCGGAAAGGCGAACCCATGGGTTGCAAAGTAACTCTTCGTGGAGAAAAAGCGAAAGAGTTCGCTAAACGCGCCTTAGATGTCTCCGATTTTCAAATTCCAGGCAGTGCAGTAGATCATGCAGGAAACGTTAGTTTCGGAGTTGCTGAACACATACAGATTCCTGGGGTCAAATACGATCCGAATCTGGGAATCTTTGGTATGGATGTGTGTATCTGCACTGAGCGCCCTGGATTCCGCATAAATCGCCGACGTCGGGCACGCCACAAGGTTCCGCGCCGTCATCGGATCACACCCGATGAAGCCATGGCTGTACTCTCATCCGAGTTGGGAATTCAGTTTACCCAACCGGAACTGGAGGATGAATACTGATGTCAAAAGAGAAAAAACAAGGCAAAGGTCACCGCACATGCAAACGCTGTGGAACCCACCGCGCCATCATTCGAAGTTTCAATATTGGCTTATGCAGGCGATGCTTCCGAGAAGTAGCCGAAGAACTCGGATTTCGCAAATATACCTAGAGGTGAAATGAAAATGACTGTAAAGAACCCATTAGCAGATGCGTTTTCAACCATTATGAATCACGAGGCTCTTCGCAAATCCGAGGTTATCATCGCTCCGGCATCAAAGAAAATTGGGGCTGCCTTACGTATTATGCAACGGATGGGCTATGTCGGCGAATTCGAATTCATTGATGATGGAAAAGCTGGAATGCTTCGAGTTGAACTGTTAGGACGTATTAACCAGTGTGGTGTCATTAGCCCACATCATCCAGTCAAACGAACTGCCTTCGAGGAATGGGCGAAGCGCTTTCTACCTTCCCGTGCATTTGGCTTTCTCATTGTTTCAACTCCCAAAGGCTTCATGACACACCGTGAAGCCATTGAACAAGGTCATGGAGGACGACTCATCGCTTATGTCTACTAAACTCTGGAGCGGATAAGAAAATGCCACCCAAAACAACCCATTTTGAAAGAACGACTCCAATCCTGGAAGGCACCGAAGTGAATATTGAAAATAAACTAGTAACCGTGAAGGGTGAAAAAGGTGAACTCGTCCGTGAATTCAGTCATGCTGATGTCGAAATCAAGAAAGTCCGAAATAACATCGTTGTCTCGGTAGAATACCCACGGAGCCGTCAAATTGCTCTCGTCGGAACCGTTCTTTCTCATATCAAGAACATGATGCTTGGCGTAACCTATGGAGTCACCTACAAGATGAAAGTGGTGTTTGCCCACTTCCCCCCCTCAGTGAAAGTAGAAGGTGATCGGCTCATCATAGAAAACTTCTATGGGGAAAAAGCCCCACGCCACGCAAAAATACCACCTGGCGTAACCGTGACTGTGCAAGGTGACGATGTTATCTTAGAAGGCATTGATGTGGAGCTCGTCGGACAAACAGCGGCAAATATCCAACATTCCACGAAACTCCGCCGTAAAGATCCCCGAAAGTTCCACGATGGTATTTACGTATTCGAAAAACAACTAGGTGAACGTCACTGGAAGATTTAGCCAACACGGATGTGACCCGCTATGCAAAAGAGTAAACGAATCAAAAAACTTCAACGTGAACTCAATAAGAAACGCCTACATAATCAGCGTAAACCTCAGTTCCGACGTCCCGAGAGTTGGCGATATAAGCGACTAGAGACCGGCTGGCGACGACCAAAGGGAATTGACTCCATGATTAGGAAACGTGAGAAGAGTCAGCCTAAAATGCCTACTATCGGTTACCGCAGCCCTGCCAAGCTCCGCGATTACCATCCGTCCGGCTATAAAGAAGTCATAGTTCACAATCTCCAAGACATGGAAGGCTTACACCCTAAAACTCATGCAATTCGCATTGCCCACCGAGTGGGTGACCGAAAGCGCTTAGCAATCCTTGACCGCGCGGACGATCTTGGTCTTCGTGTACTGAATCCCCAACTAAAATCCGAGGTAAAAGAACTCCTTGACCTCGACACTGAGGAAATCCTCTAGAAGGTGAAGAAGAGATGGATGTCTCTACCCAACGCAAATTGGCTGCTCGAATCCTCAAAGTCGGTGCAAACCGCGTCTGGATAGACCCGGAACGACTCGATGATGTAGCGCTAGCTATTCGACGCGATGACATTCGACGATTGATCCACGAAGGTGCGATTCGCAAAGTCCCTATCCAGGGAGTTAGCCGAGGACGAGCCAAAGCCGTCCATGAAAAACAGAAACGCGGTCTTCGCTCAGGAGCTGGCAGTCGTAAAGGAAAACGCACGGCTCGACGCTCAGGAAAAGAAAGTTGGATGCTCAGGATACGTGCAATACGTCTGCACCTCAAAAAACTTCGAGCTAGACGTATTATCAAACCACGGGATTACCGACGATTATACCGGCTCTCAAAGGGTGGCGTATTCCCCTCAATCCGTCGAGTTGACACGTATATTCAAGAAAACAAAATGAAGAGGCGATAAAAAATGGCACACGGACCACGATATAAAGTTCCCTTCCGACGACGTAGGGAAAGCAAAACCGATTATCACGCCCGACGCCGCATGGTGGGCTCTGGACGACACCGGCTAGTTGTCCGAAAGACAAGTACCCGAATTATTGTTCAAGTAATGGAAGCCTTACAGGAAGGCGATCGCTGCATAGCCGTCGCTGATTCGCGACAACTCAATCAATTTGGGTGGCGTGCAGGCGTGAAAAATCTTCCAGCGGCGTATCTTACTGGTTTCCTCGCAGGCCATCGAGCTCTTCAATCGGGAACGAATGCCGCCATTGCTGATATTGGATTAGCTCACCCTATTCCTGGGTCTCGGGTATTTTCTGCAATAAAAGGTGCCATTGATGCCGGGCTGGCTGTTCCTTGCTCGGAGAAAATGTTTCCTCAAGAGAAACGCATTCAAGGCGAGCACATTGCCAGTTACGCTAAGGACTTGAGTGAGAACCAACCTTCCACATTCCAACGACAATTTGGGAAGGTGTCGAAGGGGCGAGTAGACATCACTCAAATCCCTGCCATGTACGATGCAACCAAAAAGAGCATTGAATCGAAATTCACTCGTGGGAGGTCAACGAAATGAGTCGGTCTCGTCCCCAACGTCCACGGCAATTTGAAGTCGAAGAATGGGAACCCGTTACTAAAGTCGGACGTCAAGTAAAAGCTGGTGAAATTACCTCTTTGGAGGACCTATTCCATCTCGCCTTACCCATTAAAGAACCTGAAATAATTGATGTCCTTCTCCCTGACTTGCAGGAAGAAGTCATTGACATTAACTTGGTTCAAAAGCAAACCGATGCAGGAGAGAAATCACGGTTTAAAGCCACGGTGATTGTGGGCAATGAAAACGGATTTGTGGGCATCGGTGAAAGTAAAGCTCCTGAGATTGGTCCTGCCATCCGAAAAGCCATCCTACGGGCGAAGCTTAACCTTATCTCGGTTCGCCGTGGATGTGGAAGCTGGGAATGCGGCTGTAACGATCCCCACTCCGTTCCATTTGAAGTGAATGGAAAAACCGGTAGTGTTCGGCTTAAACTTCTCCCTGCACCAAAGGGGGTGGGATTGGTAACTGCAGACACTATTAAAGTCGTCTTACGACTTGCCGGCATCAACGATGTGTGGTCTCGAACCCGTGGACATACTCGAACGACCCTTAATTTCGCCCACTCAGTCTTTCGCGCACTGAAAAAAACCAATCAAATCATGACTCCACAAGATTGGACACGGAGAGACGAATAACATGGCAACAGATGCAAAAGAACCGCAACCACTAGTTGCAGTCATCCGCCTACGAAGTGGTATTGGGCTACGCCAAGAAACCAAGGACACCCTTACACTGTTAAACCTGTCTCGTGTCAATCATGCAGTGATCCTTGATAAGCGCCCAACCTTTCTCGGAATGCTCCAGCAAGCCAAGGACGCAATTACCTGGGGGGAAATTGATGCCCCCACATTATCACGGCTACTCCGAAAGCGGGGTCGCCTAATTGGTGATAAACCAGTCACAGATGAGTATATAGCAAAACATTCTCAATACAAGACCATTGATGAATATGCAAAAGCCCTGGTATCGAAAAAAGAGGAAGCTTTAGCGCTTCCGAAATTGAAGAAAGTCTTTAGGCTTCATCCACCTTCCAAGGGCTTTCATGGAAGCCTTAAGCGTACAACCCAACAGAAGGGAGAACTCGGATATCGGGGTGACGACATTAATGCCCTCCTCAAACGAATGTCATAAGAGGACTGATACGAAAACAGGAGTGACCCATTATGGCTGAAGAAGATGATCGCCGGAAGCGTAAACGCTGGTGGGATGATGAATCCACCGATGCTCAATTCGAAGCTCTTCAACGCATGTTCGAAGAAATCATGAAAATGTTCTCAGATGTTAATCCTGAAGATATGTTTGGACCTGATGCCCAACATCAGCTCGAAGAGATTATGAAGCAATTAGAAAAGAATCCAATGGTATGGGGTTTTTCCGCAGGCATTGGTCCGGATGGCAAGATGCGACTAAATCCCTTTGGTAACCTCAAACCAGAAGGTGCACCCCCTACAGTGCGCTCTGAACGCGAACCCCTAATTGATGTCATGGAACAAGAGGATAAAGTCATTATCATCGCTGAACTCCCCGGCGTGAAGAAGGAAGAAATCAACATCAACGTCACAGATTATGCAGTTACTCTCAAGGTTGAATCAAAGGATCGGAAATATGCGAAAAACATCGATTTGCCGTCCCCAGTTGACATCAACCATGTCACCTCAAGCTATAACAACGGCATCCTCGAAATTCAACTACACAAACGGTGAAATGAACATGGCAATACGAAAACCCAAACAAGTTCGGAAACGTCGCGGCTACCGACAACATGGATATGGACGGATAGGGCAACATCGTAAAGGTGGTCAACGGGGTGGTAAAGGAAAAACAGGTGGCAAGAAACATGACTGGACCTACGTCACAGCCCATGATCCTGATCGCTTTGGGAAACATGGCTTCCACCGTCACGATAAACTCCGCCAAACACACACGAAGATTAATGTGGGAGACATTGCCCGAAACCTCGCCCAATTCACGGAGAAAAAGGCCCCTACCAAAGGTACGCCTATTTCAATCGATCTAGCCGCTCATGGTTATGATAAAGTGCTTGGAGCCGGTCGCATCAGCATTCCCCTTACGATTTCAGCACCCCTTTTCACTCACCGAGCAGCCGAGAAAATCAAAGCCGCAGGAGGAAAAATCAAAGGAACTGTGCAGGACCCAACCAAACACACTGCACCTTCCCTGCGAGAAGCCCCAAAGCCTGCACCTAAACCAAAACGCAAGGCAAAACCCGCTGTAAAACCAAAAACCAAACCCACAACTAAGGCAAAGCCCAAATCTGCAACGAAAGCTAAACCTAAATCTCCCAAAAAGACCACAACGAAAAAGGCTGCTTCGAAGCCAAAATCCAAGTCAGCTTCGAAACCAAAAGCGAAACGAGCGACAGCTACAAAAGGAAAAGTGAAGAACTGAACCAAAACATAATTAAACGGTAACTACCTCCGCTGTTCACCTTCGATACGGATTTACTCGGAAAACGTGGAATATTGTGGGGCAAAAGGCATGAGTCGCTTTCTCAACGCACTGCGTCCATTGATTCGTATCATGCCTGAGGTCAAGGCACCTGACCGGAAGGTCTCCTTTCGCGAAAAAGTCATCTGGACCGCCGTTATCCTCATCCTCTACCTCATCATGGCTAGCATGCCCCTCTATGGTATCAATCAGCAATTAGGATTTGACTACTTTTTCTGGCTCCGAACCATCCTTGCCTCATCGCGTGGAACTCTCATGGAGCTCGGTATTGGTCCCATCGTGACTGCGGGGCTCATCATGCAACTCCTCGTAGGCTCCCAACTTATCCGCGTCGACATGTCTGACCCTTATCAGCGCTCGCTCTATACAGGTGCCCAGAAAGTTCTAGCCATCTTTATGACCGCATTCCAGGCTTTCGCCTACATCTTTGCAGGCGCCTACGGACAGGTCCCCACCCAATTAAGATATGATCAGGCGGTTCTTGTCTTTATCCAGCTCATGTTTTCTGGTATTGTTGTCGTCATGATGGATGAAGCCATCCAGAAGGGCTGGGGACTTGGCAGTGGTGTTAGCCTCTTCATCATGGCCAACGTGTGCACTCAAATCCTTTGGGGAATGTTTTCAATAGCACCTGCCCAAAATTCAGATCTCCCAAATGCTCCGCTGGGCTTTACGGGCATCATCCCATATTGGATTCAAAACCTAAGTGGATGGCAAGCCAATAACTGGAATCCGGGAGTTGTCTTCAACCCGGATACAAATATCACTGGTTTCATAGCAGACCCAATTACCATCTGGTTCAGACCCCAGAACCCCAGAGCCAGCATGCTCGGACTCTTTACTACCTTCATCACCTTCCTCCTCGTTATCTTCATGGAGTCCTACCGAGTGAACATCCCGCTCCAATATGCCCGTTATCGAGGGTTCCGCGGACAGTATCCCATCAAACTCCTTTACGTGTCCAATATCCCTGTAATCTTTACCCAAGCCCTGTATGCCAACATCCTCTTCATCACCCAAATCCTCTGGGTTCAACTTCCATGGCTTCAAAGCTCCTTCTGGTTCAACCTCATCGCCAGCTATACCGCCGCCCCAAGCGGAGGAAACTACCTCGTGCCTAATCCATTATGCTTCGTCTGGTTCCTCACACCCCCCATCGGCATTCTCTCCCTCTTTGAAGTGGGCCCAGGAGGCATGGCAGTTGGTTGGATACGCGCCTTCGGTTATGCCTTACTTCTCATCGTCTTCTGTGCCGGCTTTGCCCGCCTCTGGATTGACGTCTCAGGAATCTCACCACGCGATGTCTCACGCCAACTCATCGGCGCGGGCATGCAAGTCCCCGGTTTCCGTCGATCACCTCAAGTCATTGAAAAAATCCTCAACCGCTACATACCTACAGTCGCACTCCTTGGCGGCATCATCGTTGGTGGGCTCGCGGCCTTTGCAGACTTTCTCGGCGCTTTAACCACAGGCATCGGAATATTGCTCGCCGTAGGCATTATGCGTCAATACTTCGAGATACTGGCGAAAGAGCAATTGGGTGAGATGCATCCCATGATGCGTGGTCTCCTTGGCGTTGGCTAGACTAGTCAAAGATCAGTGTATGGACATTAGGTCTTGGTCTGTTGTGGGCTCGAAAAGCTCTTAAGGTTATGACAGTGAGTGTGCCCGTTCAGGTGGAGGTCTGTTGAGTGCAAATACGTAAGGTCGTTGTAGTCAGTGGCGTGCCCGGTGTAGGGAAAACCACTGTGGTGACCGATGCGATTCGTAAGGTGGAAGATCGGCTTAACGTTTCATTAATTACCTACGGTTCTGTGATGTTTGAGATTGCCCAAAAAAAGCGACTTGTCGAGAACCGTGATGAACTGCGCCGATTGCCGGTGAAAAAACAACGGGAGGTTCAAAAACTCGCTGGTGAGCGTATCGCGGCAATGAGCAAAACGCAGGTTGTTATTGTCGATACTCACACCCTGATTCAGACCGCTGATGGGGGATTTCTGATAGGCTTACCGAAATGGGTTGCTGAAGCCATTCGTCCTGCCTCCATTGTGCTAGTTGAAGCAGACCCGAAGAACATTGCTTCGCGGCGTGCAAAAGATCCGACGCGTACACGTGATGAGCAGTTAGTTGACAATATTGCGGCGCATCAGTTGTTGTGTCGGTCAGCCGCTGTCGCGGTAGGAACATTAACCGGGGCAACCGTAATGATTCTTAAGAACGTAGAGGGTAAAGCTGAGGAAGCAGCGAATGCCTTTGCCGACTTACTGTTGAAAGTGTGATAACCGTGCAGAATATTTTCATCGATATTGCTCTAGCCATTCGCAATGCGTTGGGTCTCTGGGCTTATCCACCCCTATCCGCAGTCGTAGTGCTTCTGATAAGCATTATAATTTCACTGACTTCAAATTTAGTGAACCGTCATTTCATCGATTATGATCGTTTGAAACGGTCGCGAGAAGAGATTAACAAGTACAACGAAATGAAAAAGAAAGTGAAAGAAGAAACCGATCCTAAAGCCCGACGCAAATTAGAACTCAAAATTAAACGTCGCGAACGTTATATCATGAAATTACAGGGTGATGTAAGCAAGCAGTCCTTCGTCCCTATGCTGATTACAATCATTCCTTTCATGTTGATGTACACTATCATGTTCGGTGTCTTTGTCGATCCTGGCTTAGCTTTTCCTCCCGCCGCTATTCCTGCTCCTGTGATTTGGGCCCCCCTTAACTTTGGTCAAATCCTTGGGTCTTTTGGTCTGGGCTTTGGATGGCAATATGGGCAATGGGTCGATACAGGACTCTATTTCCCCGGAGTCCCTCTCGGTGGAATGGGGTTACTCTATATCTACTGGTATATCATTTGTAGCTTCACAATGAACCTACTCATTCAGAAATTCTTAGGAACAACCATGACCACCGGCTTAACATAATCTCGGACGTGTATTGTCGTGGGGTTAACAATTGCGGTCAGTGGCATGCATGGAGCAGGTACTACCACGATTGCTACCGCCCTAGCTGAAGCCTTTAATCTCCGATATATCTCGGCCGGTATGATTTTTCGCCAACTAGCAAAAGAAAAGGGATTCTCCTTAACGGAATTTAGTAAGATTGCTGAAGATAATCCTCAAATCGATCAAGAAATCGATGATCGAACCCAACATGAAGCGGAAGCAGGCAATGTCGTAATTGATGCCTATATTGCCGGGTGGGTTGCTCGCAGGCATGCTGATATTACCATCTACCTTCGCGCCCCATTAGAGGTTCGTGTTCTCCGCATTGCTGAAAGGGAAAACCGGAAGTATGAAGAAATCTTAGAGGAAACCCAGATACGCGAAGAAAGCCAAAAAACCCGGTTCCAGGAATTTTATGGCATAGATGTGACCGATACTCGCCTTTTTGATTTCGTGTTAAATACTGAGCATTTTAACGCCGTTGCTACGATAAGTATTTGTACCGCAGTCGTAAAGGCGTATCTTGCGTCCTCCGGGACGACAACTGAATGATGTTGTGGTGGTAACACCCAACTGACTGTCAACCGGTGGAGGAAACACTCCCATGAGTCTAGTTGAAGTTGGAAGAGTATGCGTGAAAACGCACGGTCGAGAGGCCGGAAAGAAATGTGTTGTTGTTGAACGCGTGGACAAGAATTTCGTCCTTGTATCCGGACCCCAAGAAATCACTGGAGTCCGTCGACGCCGCGCAAATGTCGACCACCTAGATCCCACAAAAAAGAAAGTCGACATCAAAGCTGGGGCTGAAGATGCTACTATAGTGAAGGCTATCAAGGACGCGAAGCTTACACCGTTTATGAAAGAAGCTGAAAAAGAATAGCATATCACTCTCAGAAAGAGAGTTGAGGAGGACATTGGATCTGACAAAATCGTGGCTGCCTGCAGATAAGAAACGGAAATTAGTAACGCGAGCCGAAGATACCACAAATCCCGCTTATGGTCGGTCTCCCTCAAAACGAACTATCCCGGAACTATTCCAGGATGGCATCATTAACCTGGATAGCTTGGTTTAAGGGGTGTCAACCCTTTCCAAACCCAGAAAAACCACCAGGACCGACCAGCCATGAAGTGGTGTCCTGGGTCAAACGCATTCTAAACATTTCTCGTGCAGGCCATTCAGGAACACTGGATCCCCAGGTCACAGGCGTGCTCCCCGTCATGTTAGGAAACGCCACCAAAATTGCCAACGCCCTACTGACGTCAGGTAAGGAATACATCTGCATTATGCGAATACACAAACAAGAAAAACCTCAAAAGATTCGGGAAGTGGCTGCGGAATTTGTTGGAACCATCTATCAACGCCCACCAGTTCGCTCATCGGTAAAACGTCGAGTGCGCACCCGCCACATCTATTATCTGAACATCCTTGAAATCGAAGGCCAAGATGTGCTCTTTCGCGTCGGTTGCCAAGCGGGCACCTATATTCGGAAACTTGTTTATGATCTTGGTGAAGTCCTTGGTTGTGGAGCTCATATGGCTGAACTCCGGCGTACACGCACAGGACCCTTCAAAGAAGGCAAGACATTAGCGACCCTTTATGATGTGAAAGATGCCTATCACTTTTGGCACGAAGAAAACGATGATTCACTACTCCGCCAATATCTTCAACCTCTCGAGAACGGTGTCCAACATCTCCCCCACATTGTTATTCGAGACACCGCAGTGGATGCCATATGCCACGGCGCAAATCTAGCGGTCACAGGTGTTTTGCAACTTCACGACGACATCGAACTAGGTGATTTTGTTACACTCATGACCTTGAAAGGAGAATTAGTCGCTCTCGGAATTGCTCAACAAAAGAGTCAACAAATACTGGAGGCTTCTTCAGGAATCGTAGCCAATACCAAACGCGTTGTGTTATCTGCCGGAACTTATCCCTCCAGTTGGCGAAAAAAACCTAAAGAAATGAGCTAGCCTGTTCCTCAAAGAGAAGAAAGAAGTGGCGCCGCGGACGAGATTCGAACTCGTGCGACCCGAGAGTCACAGGCTATATGGCATCACCGATTCAGTGACGAGATTCCAGGCCTGCGCCGTAAACCACTTGGCTACCGCGGCTCGCCGTTTTCTAACAACGCATACCCTTTAACTTTGTCGGCAATTGAGATTAGTCTTCTAGTAATAAAATACGATGTTGTGTTTTACTTTGTTAATCACAAAGAAATAATATGCCCGACTAGGTTGATATTGCACCAGCCATTCTTCGGCAGGATGCATCCACGTCTATGGTCATCCCTCCGGCTTGGCACGAAATCCCCTGAACAAGGGGCAGTTGAGGAGCAGAGACGCGTAAGAACCTGGTTAAGTTTTAGACAAAACGCACCTCGGCGACGAGCGTAACTGCAAGGAAAAGTTCGCCCCTCTCATTTTTAGAATGGAAGATGTTGCCGATTTAGCTGCCTTTTCTTTCTTTTGTAGTTGGAATAGACGTGGAGGGATTCGGACTTTGACAACACATTTAAAAGCGGTTCTGTATTTCGATTGCGTTAGCTCAGAGCTAGTGCTACTTGAGGTGCTAACTTGTCATCGTCTTATCGATACATAATCCGTGTTGCTCGTACTGACCTCGATGGAAGCCTCAAACTTGACAGGGCTTTAAGCAATGTCAAGGGAGTTGGGCGACGGTTAGCCCGCGCTATAATTGAAGCGGCAGGGCTCAATCCCGATCAACGGACAGGCTATATCACCGATGAAGATATTGGCAAAATCGAGAAGGTATTAGAAGCTCCTGGAAACTTTGGGATTCCCCATTGGATGTTGAATCGTCAAAAGGATATGAATTCCGGGGAAAATAAGCATCTCATCGGCGCAGACCTTGACTTCCAGCTTAAAATGGATATTGACCATATGATGAAGACGAAAAGTTGGAAGGGGGTCCGGCATGGGCTTGGATTAAAGGTTAGAGGTCAACGAACTCGCTGTACCGGGCGCAGAGGACGAACTGTCGGTGTCACCCGGAAAAGGCGGCCCACCTAGGTGAAGAATAATGGGCGGAATACGCAAACCAAAGAAAAAATATTTTGCACCCGGACATCCCTGGCAGAAGACGCGGTTAGCCGAAGAACTGATTTATGTGGGTGAATATGGTCTCCGTAATAAACGGGAGCTCTGGAAATACCGAACCCAGCTAACCCATTTCCGAAGCTCAGCACGTGATCTTGTTGCACTTTCCATGGACAAACGTGGAGTCCGAGAAACTCAACTCCTCAACCGGCTAAATCGACTCGGCCTCATTGATGAGAACTCCCAATTGGACGACATTCTCAATCTTACGATTCGTGATATCCTAGAACGCCGATTACAAACCCAAGTATTGCGGCAGGGTTTAGCAAAGACGATGCACCATGCCAGGCAATTAATCGTTCACGGTCACATTGTGCTCGATCAGCACCGGGTTACCTCACCAGGTATGCTCCTTTATCGAGACCAAGAGAAAGCGCTCAAATACGCGGCAAAAAGCCCCTATACTAATCCATTACATCCAGAGATACCAAAAGGCGAAAAAGTGTCTCCTGCTCCCGAAGCTCGCGAACCTGCTGCCAAAGAAAAAATTGAGGTCAAAATCCCTCAAGTCCGTGAAATCAAGGAAGTTGAACTCGAAGAAGATATTGATGTTGACGAAGAGCTTCCTGATGAAGGAAACAACAAAGAAGCAACGGATAAACCGCCAGTAAAGGGCGAGAAGGGTGCAGCCAAAGAAAAGGATGCAAAATAATTGAGATGATAACAAACGGGTGAAAAAGAGAAATGGCGAAAGACGAGGAAACGAAAGCGGAACTGGAAGAAGCCCCTGAAGCAAAACCCAAGAAGACTTCAAAGGCGAAGAAAGAACCTAAGGCTGAAGCCGGAACCAAAGAAGCGCCTGATGAACCAGCTAAAGCGGCTGAACCCAAAGAAGAGAAAAAGCCTGCAAAGGCACGAAAAAAGGTTACACCAGAAGCTAGAGGGGAAAAAGAGAAACCGGCTCGCCGCACCCGGTCACGCGCCCCACGTTCAGGCGGACGCGTTCGTACTCCCACCTTTGTTGATAGCAAGGAAAAGTGGGGTGTAGCCCACATCTATAGCTCATATAACGACACGATTGTGCACATCACTGATATAACAGGCGCCGAAACAGTTGCTCGTGCGTCAGGTGGTATGATAGTCCGTGCTGATCGAGATGAAAGCTCTCCTTATGCTGCGATGCAGGCCGCTTTCCGTGCTGCCCGCGCTGCAATGGACAAAGATATCACACGAGTCAACATAAAGGTCCGGGCTCCTGGTGGTCATGGTCCCAAAACCCCTGGTCCCGGTGCTCAAGCTGCTATCCGTGCTCTTGCCCGTGCCGGTCTCCGAATAGGTCGAATAGAAGAAGTGACCCCCGTACCTCATGACGGAACACGCCGTCCTGGAGGTCGTCGTGGTCGCCGAGTATAATGAGGTATACTGCTGGGTATCAACAAGAGGTGAACTGGAAATGAAAATAACTGTCCTTGAAAAAACTGAAGACACCCTCAAGCTTCAAGTGGAAGGAGTTCAGCCTGGTCTAATGAATGCCCTGCGCCGTGTCATCATCGCCGAAACGCCTTCCATGGCGATTGAAGAAGTTGTAATTCTTGAAAACCAGTCACCACTCTTTGACGAAATCATTGCACACCGTCTTGGTCTTGTTCCTCTCCGGACGAATTATGATACCTATGTTATGCCATCTGAATGCACCTGTCAAGGCGCTGGCTGCCACCTCTGCCAAGCCGGTTTCACCATGGAGGTTGAAGCACCCGAAGATGGGTATCTCGCCACAACAGGAGACCTCAAACCTCAAGACCCCGATACTGTCCCAGTAAGTGATAAGATACCAATCGCTAAAATGGCTAAAGGGCAGCGTATCGTCGTCGAAGCCTATGCTCGCTTAGGGATAGGACTAGATCATGCCAAATGGCAACCTGTTTCCACTATGGCCTACAAAATGATTCCTCACGTGGAAGTCGATCCTAAGAAATGTGATGGATGTAAAGAATGCATCGAAGCCTGTTTCCGCAAGGTCTTCGAAATGCAGAACGACAAAGCTGTTGTCGTCAATGAAATGGATTGCACACTTTGTAACCTCTGCGTGGAAACCTGTGATGTTCAAGCCATCAAAGTAACTTACGACGAAAACAACTTCATTGTAACCATCGAATCCACCGGATCAGCAGCACCTGAACAGATTGTTGAAAAAGGATTTGATGTGTTCCGCAGTAAATATGAAGACCTCATCAAACTGCTTCCTGGGCGTACACCAACAATTCGCGCAAAGCCAAAGACGACGAAGAAGGCACCTTCAACCAAAGCCAAAACCACAAAGAAGGCTCCACCAAAGAAAACTCCGACAAAAACCAAGTCAACCAAAGCAAAAGCAAAACCCAAAGCAAAAGCAAAACCAAAAACCGCCTCCAAAACTAAAGCTAAGAAATCCAAGTGAGTGTGAGACAAAGTGAAATCAAAAACGTCTGATGAAATCCGAAAACAACTCATCATAAAGGTGAAGCGCCAATCACGAAACCCAGGTGGACGCATATGGCGAACTCTGTATGAGGATTTACAAGCAGCTCGTCGGGCTAGAATTACTGTGAACGTGGGTGACCTTCAACGGCATCACAGTCGGGGACAGATTTTGGTAGTTCCTGGTAAAGTGCTTGGCGATGGGGTCATAGAAAACAAACTGGATATCGCTGCCTTTAGCTTTTCAGCGCAAGCTCGGACTAAAATCGAAAGCAAAGGTGGCAAATGTCTAACAATTGAAGAATTGATGGAAAAGAATCCAACAGGTAAGAATGCCCGAATCATCAGCTAGGAGGATAAAACGATGGTAAAACAATCCACACAATCAAAAAATGAGGGAGCTCCCCCACCTGAACCACTCTTAGTTGATGCAAACAATGCTGTTGCTGGACGATTAGCTACCGTCGTTGCGAAACAGCTCTTGCAGGGCGAACATGTAGTTGTAATTAATGCCGAGAAAGCGGTCTTATCAGGTGATCGTTCGAGCCTCATCCAACATTACAAAGAAAATTTAGGTCGTCGCACTCGCTCTGCACCTTGGAAAGGACCATTACATCCCCGGCAACCTGATCGATTACTGCGACGAATAATCCGTGGAATGGTTCCATGGAAAAAGGATCGGGGACGCAAAGCCATGAAACGCTTGCGTGTTTACTCCGGCACCCCAGAAGGGTTGAAAACGAAACGCCATATCGACATGTCCGAATATGAGAGAACTGGTCGTCGGACAATCTACTTAGGTGAGATCGCCCGCGAACTTGGATGGAAGGAATCCGCATGAAAATCACTGTAAGCTCTGGAAAACGAAAAACCGCCATTGCTCGTGCCACAGTACGCGAGGGTACAGGTCGAATCCATATTAACAAAACCCCACTAGAAGCGTTTACTCCATTAATCGCACGCCAGATCATCGAAGAACCACTGCTAATCGCTGGAACGGATATTACTTCAAAAATCGATATCCGGGTTAATGTACGGGGTGGAGGTCCCATGGGCCAAGCACAAGCTTCTCGAATTGCCATCGCTCGTGGACTTGTGGATTTCACAAAGAGTGCTGATCTCCGGAAACAGTATGTTGAATACGACCGAACACTCATGGCGGGTGATTCACGCCGCAAAGAAAAGAAGAAATTTGGTGGTCCTGGCGCGAGAGCGAAGAAGCAGAAGAGTTACCGTTAGAGGCGAAAGATAACATGATTATTCCAATACGTTGTTTCACTTGTGGTCGACTTGTGGCAGATAAGTGGGAAGAATATAGCCGACGTGTGCGTCAAGGAGAAGACCCTGCAGTCGTCTTAGATTCGATGGGATTGAAGCGATACTGTTGCCGGAGAATGCTTCTGAGTCATGTTGACATCATCGATGCGGTTCTTCAATTTGCGGAGCGGACATAATCATGACAGAAGATCTACTTGTTGCCCTTGACCAATATCTTGCCGCTGGAATCCATATTGGCACTCAGGTAAAAACGGTTACAATGGAACCCTACATTTACAGGGTTCGCCAGGACGGACTCTACGTTCTTGATATTCGGAAATTTGATGAACGGGTGCGAGTCGCTGCGCGAATGCTTGCTAGGATTGAACCCTCAGCTGTAGCAGTGGTGGGGGCTCGCCAATATGCTCAAAAACCCATTAACACATTTTGCACGGTCATTGGTGCAACCCCGCTCTCTGGGCGGTTCATTCCTGGAACCTTTACCAATCCCCGATTACCTCAATATACTGAACCCTCTCTTATCTTTGTGACAGATCCTAGGGCTGATATCCAAGCCGTCCGCGAAGGCGCAAAAATCCGTGTCCCCGTAGTGGCATTAGTCGACACTGATAATTCCCTACAATACATTGACCTTGCCATTCC
The DNA here is from genome assembly GCA_048939595.1 of Promethearchaeota archaeon. GTDB lineage: Archaea > Asgardarchaeota > Hermodarchaeia > Hermodarchaeales > Hermodarchaeaceae > Hermodarchaeum. Next base: position 21,437 of record JBHLPI010000012.1, read on the forward strand.
CTGTAATAACAAAGGACGAAAATCTCTCTCACTGACTTATTGGCTCATGGCTCGTCAAGTACTGCGTGAACGTGGACAATTAGCACTAGAGGTCGAGTTTCCATTCAAAGTCGAAGATTTCGAAGCAACACTACGTCGCACGGAAGCCTAGTCTACAACCTCTTGTTTTCATCAAGCCATGGAAAGGCTATTAAGCATTCAACTCAGAATCGACTCATAATTCCCCCACCGCATATGAGGGTATTCCCTCATCCCAGCATGAAACAGCTGGAGGCAAACTTCCATGGGTAAAGGCTCAGGTTTTGGCAAAACAATTCTTTTTGGTGAACATTTCGTTGTTTATGGATTCCCAGCAATTGCAGCCGCTGTTGGATCCACAACGACCGCTATCGTACGAAGAACACCCGAACCCGGATGGTCATTAAAGGATAACCGTCCCGCCGTTCCTGGGTATAAGAAAAAGAAAAAAGATGAACAAAAAGCGTCCATTGAGAATATTCTCCGATTCGCTGATATCAACCTCGATGAAGCAGGGATAACAATCACTTTGGGCGGAAAATTAGTCTGTGCTAGCGGTATTGGGGCAAGTGCAGCCAGCTGTACAGCTCTTGCCCGCGCACTCAATGATGAATTCCGCTTGGGCTGGGATGATAACAAAGTGAATGCTTGTGCCTTCGAAGGCGAAAAAGGGTATCATGGGACACCTAGTGGTATCGATAATACAGCTGCAACCTTTGGTGGCATTGTCTGGTATATACGCAATCTCAATGGTGGACCGCCAACAATTGAGACCATCAAAATGAAAGAACCTACAGATATCGTAATTGCCAGCACGGGAATTACAGCCAGCACCAAAGAAGTAGTAGCAGATGTCCGACGAATGAAAGACGAGAAAGGCAACTGGTTTGATCAAATCACAGAGGATTATCTCGACATCGTAAACACTGCGAAACAGGCCCTCATTGATAATGACCTCCAACTTGTTGGTCTTCTGATGAACCAAAACCACAATCTTCTCATTGAAATCGGAGTATCGTGTGTGGAGTTAGAAGAGCTTGTGGGCGTTTCCCGTCAAGCGGGGGCATGGGGGGCAAAATTAACAGGAACTGGGCGGGGAGGAAATATGGTTGCTTTAACTCCTGGTCGTGAACTTCAGAACAATATTTTTGGGGCAGTTAAACAACGCGGATTTTCAGCTTGGCGGTACCAGATTGGCGTATAAGAAATTATGAGGTGAAAAAAATGGGTTTACGTGATCATTTAAAGAAACTTGACAAAGAGGGCACCCTTCTCAAGATATCTACCCCGGTGTCCAAACGACTTGAAGCCGGTGGTATTCTCAAAGCGGTAGAACCTCGACCTGTTCTCTTTGAAAACGTCAAAGATTCAAATTACCGGATAATGGGGAACCTATTCTGTAGTAAAGAAAGTGTGGCCAACTATCTAGGAATCTCGACTAATGAAATAATTCCTACACTAAGCAATGCCATTGAGGACCGGTCGGTTCCTAAAGAAATCCAAGATGCCCCTTGCCAAGAAGTAGTCGAACCGGATGTCGACCTTGACATGGTTCCAATCCTTTTTCATAACGAACTCGATGGTGGACCTTATATCTCCTCAGCAGTCGTCGTCACGGGGCATCCAAAATTCGGTCAAAATCTTGACTTCCATCGTGCCATGCAAATCAAAAAAGATATGATGAGCACACGGGTCGTAGCAAAACGCAACTTTCATACCTTCCTAGAAGACCTCGGGGAAGTTAACGTTGCCTTTTGTATTGGCAATACGCCAAATATACTAGTTGCTGCGGCAACAAGTGTAGAAATCGGAATCAATGAGTTAGAAATCGCAAATGCCCTTGAACCGATACGTGTTGTGAAGGCTAAGACCTCTGATCTACTCATCCCAGCTGATTGCGAGTGGGTCATTGAGGGCAAAGTGTATCGGGATAAACGTCATGATGAAGGACCATTCATTGATCTAACCGAGACTTATGATGTGACTCGCAACGAGCCGCTATTTGAAGTTAGCTGTATCACGCATCGAAAGGACGCGATATGGCAAGCCCTTCTCCCTGGCGCCTTTGAACATAAACTGCTCATGGGTATGCCTCGAGAGCCAACTATCTTCCGTAAAATCAACGAGAAAGGGGTTCGTTGTCTTGATGTGAATATTAATCCAGGCGGGTGCAGCTGGCTCCATGCCATCGTGAAAATCGATAAACAGCGAGAAGAAGATGGCAAACTTGCTATCCAAGGAGCATTTGAAGGCCATACCAGCTGTAAACACGTCTTCGTCGTTGACAAAGACATTAACATCTATGATCCCTTCGATGTTGAATGGGCGATGGCTACCCGCTTCCAAGGCGATGTGGATATGGTAGTTAAAGACAAAGAACGAGGAAGCAGTTTGGATCCGAGTGCAGAACCAGGCACCTACCTAACGACTAAGATTGGCTTTGATCTAACCCACCCTTTGAAAACTGAAGGCAAAAACTTCGCCAAAGCTAGTTTTCCCAAGGTGGACCTTTCAAAATTCCTGCGAGAGTGAAAAATAAAATGAAGTTATCCCAGCTGCAAATGGAGATGCTCGAAGGAAAGCATGGATATGCATACCAAAAGAGCATGGAAATCCTCAATGCACTTGGCGAAATCTTCGGTGCAAAGGAAATGGTTCCTGTCACCTCTGTTCAAATTGCTGGCGTCAGCTATGCAAATCTCGGTGAGCCTGGTCTTGATTGGCTGGCGCAGATGGCTGAAGATGGACAAGTTCGTGTACTAACCACTCTCAATCCCGCCGGTATGGACTTGGAAAACTGGAAAGTCTTAGGTATTGATCCCGAGTTTGCGAAAAATCAGGAACGTGTTATCAACGCCTTTGCTAAGATGGGGGTTATAACAACATGTACCTGTACACCCTATCTAGTTGGCAATCTTCCGCATTTCGGTGAACACATCGCATGGGCTGAGAGTAGCGCAGTGTGCTTCGCCAATTCCGTGATTGGGGCGAAAACGAACCGCGAAGGCGGACCCAGTGCGTTGGCAGCTGCACTCACGGGGCACACTCCGAAGTATGGGTATCATTTAGAAGAGAATCGCCAAGCCCATATTCGCTTCAAAGTGGAACCCAAAATCGAAGGCACCGCACTGTTTGGTACTCTAGGAAAGGCAATTGGAGATATCTTAGACTCAAAGACCGAATGGACGATTCCTTACATTACTGGTATTCCTTCAGCGAATACCGATGAACTCAAATCCTTCTGCGCATCAATTGCAACCTTTGGGGGGACTGCCCTCTTCCATATGGAAGGTCTAACTCCAAATAAGACAAAAATACCCCAAGAAACCATCACCATTACCAACTCTCATATGAAAACTGCGGAAGAGGAACTCAACGAAGAGGACGCCGCAATTGATTTCGTCAGTATCGGCTGCCCTCATGCCTCATTACGCGAAATTCGATATATCGCTGAACTAATTGAAGGGAAGCAGGTGAAGAAGGAGACTTGGATTACTACTGCACGACCCACTAAACAAGTTGCTGATCGTATGGGTTATACCAAGACTATTGAAGCCGCTGGAATCAAATTTGCTTGTGATACATGTTGTGTGGTTGCTCCCATTAAAGGACGGTTCACGGGGTTATGTACCGATTCAGCGAAAGGGTGTTACTATGGCCGTGGACGCAATAAATTCCAGACCAAACATTGTACCTTGGAAGAATGTATCGAGGAGGCGTTAACCCAATGACCACGAAATTTGAGGGTCGAAAAATTTCCCCCGGAATAGCAAGCGGAGACGCCTTAGTCACCACTCAAGGTATCTCCTTCTACGGAGGAGTAGACCCCGAGACTGGAGTCGTCGTTGAAAAAGACCACGAACTAGAAGGCCAATCAATCACTGGCAAAGTGCTCATCTTTCCTACCGGAAAAGGATCAACAGTGGGGTCCTATGTACTCTACCAATTAGCCAAAACAGGAAAAGGACCCGCTGCCATCATTAATCAAGAAACCGAAACTATTGTGGCTGTTGGTTGCATTATTAGTGACATACCTGCTATCGATAAAATCCCAATCAGCGAAATCTCAACAGGTCAAAAACTACGGGTTGATGCAACGAACGGAATAGTCGAATTCATCTAATCCGCTTCTTCATGTCTGAACCAATAATACGTCATTGCCACTTCGGAGGGGCAAACCTTGACGAAAACGCGATCAAAATCAGAACCGAAGCAAAAAGCGAAACTCACTGAAAGCCGAAAACTAGATCATATCCGTATTTGTTTAGAACGCGAAGTTGAATCTAGCATCCTCACTGGCTTTGATGATATCACCCTCGTTCATAATGCTGTACCTGAACTGAACTTAGATGATGTTGATATTCGTACCACTTTACTTGGGCACAAGCTTCAAGCCCCTCTCATGGTAACAGCAATGACTGGGGGTCACCCAGAATCACTTTCAATTAACAAGCACATTGCTCAAGCCGTGGAAAAACTAGGGCTCGCGATGGGCGTCGGCAGCCAACGGGCTGCCGTTGAAGATGCCAGCTTGGCTGATTCATTTACCATTACTCGGAAATCTGCCCCAACGGCATTTCTGGTTGGCAATATTGGTGCACCTCAACTCTCACTCGGCTGGGGCGCGAAAGAAGCCCAAACCGCGATTGATATGATCGAAGCAAATGCCTTAGCTATACATTTCAATGCCGCTCAGGAAGCCGTTCAGCCGGAGGGTGAAGCCAAATTCGCTGGGGTGCTTCAAGCGATTAAGTCCCTAAGTTCTAAATTATCGACCCCACTTATTGCTAAGGAAACTGGGGCTGGACTTAGCCAGAGTAGTGCAAAGGTCTTAATGGATGCCGGTGTAAAAGCTCTTGATGTTGCAGGTTTAGGAGGGACGAGTTGGCCTGCTGTAGAAGCCGAACGCGCGAAACCTGAGGATGCCATGAAAGCCACACTCGGCCGATGGTTCACCGACTGGGGAATTCCAACGGCGGTGGCGACCTTTGAAGTTGCATATACGGTGAAGAAACGGATTCCCATTATTGCGTCTGGTGGGATACGAACAGGTATAGATATTGCGAAAGCAATTGCTATTGGAGCTGATTTGGCGGGGATTGCGCTCCCTGTCTTATCCCCCGCTATTCTCGATTCGAATGCAGTCCAACTGTTCTTAGAGGGTCTTATTCAGGGATTAAAAGCTGCGATGTTTCTTGTTGGGGCGGCTAATCTTACTGAACTCTCACAAGCTCCAATAGTGATTTCTGGACATACCAGGGAGTGGCTTGAATACCGCGTTTATGAAAACCTCGTTGAATTCAAAGCTGATCGACGGATTCACAAGTAATTTTTATCAATCAAGGCTGTGCGAAGAAAAAGCTTTAAATGCCGTGTTGTTTGCTACTCTGTCGCCGCAGCCACGGGTCGATAAATTACTAGCTGCTGGCTTCGACAAGACCCGATGAATACCCATGAGGTGTTCTTGTTGTCAAAACCACATGTCAAATTTACTGCACCAAAAGAATTGCAAGACATTGCATATGAAATAATTGAGATTGCACGGGATACTGGCAAGGTACGAAAAGGGACCAACGAAACTACCAAAGCCGTTGAACGGGCAATTGCGAAATTCGTTGTTGTTGCTGAAGATGTAGATCCCCCGGAAATCATCTTTCATCTCCCTGTTATGTGCGAAGAAAAGAACATCCCCTACATCTACGTTGCCAGTAAAAACAAGATAGGGACCTCCCTTGGTATCGATGTTCCCTCAGCATCTGCTGCTATTATCGAAGCCGGTGAAGCACAGAAACTCATCGATGACCTTGCGAAAAAATTGAAAGACCTTCAGAAATAGACACCAATACAATAGGTGGCCAATAAATGAGTTCAGAAGACACGGGCATTCCAGCTGAAGTAGTTCAGGTCGTAGGACGAACTGGACTCACAGGCGAAATCATTCAGGTACGCGTCCGTGTATTAGAAGGTCGTGACCAAGGGCGCATTCTCACTCGGAACGTTAAAGGCCCAATTCGTGAAGGTGATATTCTCGTCCTTCGTGAAACCGAACGCGAGGCACGAAAAATCCGAACCCCCTAGAATGAAATAAGCTGGGATAAAAAATGGTCAAAAAATACACTTGCACCTTCTGTGGCACGGATGTAGAACCAGGTACGGGATCAGTCTTTGTCAAAAATGATGGAAGCCTATTCTACCTGTGTTCGAGTAAGTGTCGACGCAATCAAATCATACTGAAACGAACAGCACGACGCTTAAAATGGACAGAAGTGTATGAGGAGCGAAATCGTCGTCGAGCCCAAACTACGAAAAGGAAAAAGGCAAAATCCAAGCCTAAAGCCAAGGCTAAGAAAGAGACGAAAGCTCCTCCAAAGGCGAAGCCTGCACCCAAAAAAGAAAGTAAATCGGCAGCTAAGAAAAAGGAAACCAAAGGCAAATCTAAGAAACCAGCAAAGAAATCTAAACCGAAGAAAGAATAGGCTCTTGGCTATTTTTCGCTAGTAGGGTTCAAATTTTTCCAAATCCTCTAGTACGTATTAGGCCTTATCACGGTCTAAATCCATGTTCCCGAGAATTGCATTCGCTAGATTATTCAAATCTTGTTCTGTCCAATCTGGACATTCGTCAATGAGTAATTCAGCAATCTCCGATTGGTAAGTATCTCGGTTCAGATACTCGAGTGCATATTCTTGGCAGATTCGTCGAATTTGTTCAGTCGCTATCACGGGCGTTTCTACCCATTTTGTAATATACGCTTCAATAGCTTCTCGCCCTTCCTGTTCAAGGTTAAGCTGGGCTTCTTTCTGCCAAAGTGTAATTTCCTTTTTCGCATTGGCTGGCTCATCAGAGGCATGGGCAACATTGACTCCCCCAACAATACCGTATTTTCCACGAAGGCTGTCCGGACTGGCTTTTTCTACAAACGTTGCTCCTAAGACTTCTCGAAGGCGGGAGACGATATCCTCTCCTTCTAAGACTGTAGCGATGACGTTACCCACTTCGATGAATTGTAGCAACCAGGGATAAAAGAACTTGCCCTCATGAATTGCATAATGTTTCTCTGCTAGGTGATGGGGAACTGGAATTTCAAGAAATCCTTTGAACACTACGTCAGGTAGAGAACTGAGGATTTGTTCAAAAACCGCTGCACCTACTCCTCTGCGCATCGTGGCATCCGGTTTGAGGATAAGAAGAGTCTGTTCCATTTTAAACGCCTCGTGATGGCACAACCGAGTTCCCCCACAAAAAACCTTCTCTCGGCTAAAAATCTGATTTAGTTCTCATTCCAAGGACATAAGCCTTAAATATCGTAGACCAGTGGATGCCAATGAGAGCCCCCTGTAGTTGCTTCTTGAAGGAAGGTGTCGAGGATGCCGATTCGTCAACCTATTGTCACCATGTTAGGTCATATCGACACAGGCAAGACGAGTCTCCTTGATAAAATCCGAGGAACTGGAGTTCAGGCACGAGAGGCAGGGGGTATTACTCAACAAATCGGAGCAAGCTTCTTTCCCTTATCTACCGTAAGTGAACTCGTTGGTCCCCTGATGAAATCACTCAAACGAGCGATGACCCTTCCCGGATTACTGATTATTGATACCCCCGGACATGCAGCCTTTTTCAATCTGCGCAAACGGGGTGGGGCTGTAGCCGATATTGCGATTCTGGTCATAGATATTGTTGACGGCCTCCAACCCCAAAGCTATGAGTCCCTTCGTATTCTTCGAGCGCGAAAAACTCCTTTTCTTATTGCTCTGAACAAAATAGATAGGTTACCTGGTTGGAAATCCCAAGATACGTGGGTTCTTTCTCAATCAATTAACAGCCAATCTGAGTATGTTAAAAGCGAGCTTGATAACAAAATCTACGAAGTCATGGGAGAACTATCACGGGAAAGTATTCAATCTGACCGGTATGATCGAATCACTGACTTTGCTAAAACCGTGGCCATTGTTCCTACAAGTGCCAAGACTGGTGAGGGCCTATCTGAATTACTACTCGTCCTTGTGGGTTTAGCTCAACAATATCTCGAAGAGCAACTGCAAACTTCCGAAGGTCCCGCGAAGGGGGTTGTCCTTGAAGTCAAAGAAGAACCAGGCCTTGGTGTAACCGTTGACACAATTATTTATGATGGCGTTCTCCATCATGGGGACACGATTATTGTAGCAGGGCTCCAAGAACCTATTACCACCCATGTCCGTGCCCTTTTGATGCCTAAACCACTTGATGAAATCCGGGATCCCCGTGAACGCTTTTCACCCGTAAAAGAAGTAGTAGCTGCTGCTGGTGTTAAGATTGCAGCTCCTGAATTGGAGACCGCTATTGCGGGTGGAGGTCTATTCGTTGCAAATACGGAAAAGGAAGCCGCCATCATCAAAGAGCGCATTATTCAAGATATGGAAGCGGTACGCATTGAAACCGATAAAATCGGAGTCCTCCTCAAAGCAGATACGCTCGGCTCACTAGAAGCCCTAATCGAGTACCTCAAAGAACGGGAAATTCCAATTCGCCGAGCAGATATAGGGGATATATCGAAAAAAGAAGTAAAGGCGGTTTCAACCGTCTATGAGAATGACCCCTTTGTGGGAGTTATTCTTGCTTTCGATGTGCGTCCTTTACCTGATGCTAGGAGTGAAGCTGACACTTTAGGCGTTCCTATCTTTCAAAGCCAGATCATTTATGATCTTGTCGATCAATACGAGAATTGGGTGACAGATAAACGGCAGAAACTCGAAGAGGCCATGCTTGAGGAGCTCATTTTCCCCGGCAAGTTCGAAATACTTCCTGGTTACGTATTTCGACAAAGCAATCCCGCCGTTGTTGGAGTCAAAGTGATTGCGGGGCGAATTAGTGCGAAAAGCCATCTCATTACTCCTGAAAACCGGCGCATCGGCTCAATTCAACAAATTCAAGATAAAGGGGAAACTATCCCTGTGGCCCGAATAGGAGCGGAAGTAGCGGTCTCGATTCGTGGAGCGACTGTCGGGCGACAGATAGATGAAGGCGACATTCTCTACATCGATCTACCTGAAGGAATGGTAATTCGACTCAACCAAGAGTTCAAGGATCAACTCTCAGCGGATGAGCAAGAATTATTGCAGGAGTTTTTAGAACTTAAAAGAAAGCATGTCCAACCTTTTTGGGGCGTCTGATTTTCTCCTATCGAACAGAGATTTCTGTACAAATCCCTCATTTGATGGTAAGATTCATAAGCCCTTATCCCATGCTACGCATTTATCTTCGCACGCCTATCTATGTGGAAGCGATAACCAACTCGTAGAAAATCTTGAGGTCCCAATATGACACGAATTCGATTAGTCATCGGTGATCCCCAAACCGGTAAGACCATTCAACTAGAACTCAGTGAACAACGGAGCCGTATCTTACACGGTAAAGTTATTGGCGAAATCGTTGATGGTGATCCTCTCGGATTTGGTGGTTACCAATTCAAAATTACTGGCGGCAGTGATGGAACAGGTACTCCAATGCGCCCTGATGTGCATGGTGCTGTACGAAAACGCCCTTTATTATCTGGCGGCATCGGGTACAAACCTAAAACCTCCGGAGAGCGTCGACGTCGCCGAGTTCGTGGTAACGAAATTACTGATGAAATCGTTCAGGTAAACGCAAAAATAATCACTCAAGGATCCAAACCCATCCTTGAAATAGTCGAACAAAGCACCAGTTCTTCATAAGAATTATACAAAGAAGTTCCATAAGAGATGACGATTCAACATGCCTCCCCGGAAAACCATGCCCAAACAAGCGGAAGTCAATATCGGCTTAGTGGGTCATGTTGATCACGGGAAAACTACCCTAGCCCAGGCATTATCTGGGGAGTGGACGGATCGCCATTCAGAAGAAATTCGTCGGGGAATCTCGATAAAATTAGGCTATGCTGATGTTACTTTCTATAAATGCACAAAATGCCGCGGACCAGCTGCCTACTCGACCTCCCCCAAATGTGCGAAGTGCGGTGGACCTGCTGAACCTCTCCGGCGAATATCACTCGTAGATGCACCAGGTCACGAAGTCTTGATGGCTACGATGATTTCAGGCGCGGCTTTAATGGATGGTGCATTGCTTCTTATTGCCGCTGATGAGAAATGTCCCCAACCGCAAACAAGAGAACATCTTGCAGCCTTAGAAATCATTGGGGTTGACAAGATCATAATTGCTCAGAACAAAGTAGAAGTCGTCTCCGAAAAAGAAGCCTTAGCCAATTACAAAGAAATCAAGCGCTTCGTGACTGGCTCCATTGCCGAAAACGCCCCGATAATTCCTATCTCTGCTATGTTCGGCACAAACATCGATTTCCTCATCCAAACTATCGAGCAAGTGATTCCGACGCCCAAACGGGATTTGCAGAAACCTGGATTATTCTATGTAGCTCGATCCTTTGATATTAACAAACCCGGTACTCGACCTAAGGAATTATTAGGTGGAGTAATTGGGGGCACTATAATTCAGGGCAAGGTTTCCGTGGGCGATGATCTTGAAATCCAACCAGGGATTCCAATAAGGAAGGATAAAGGCGGGCTCTCATTCGAACCAATTTACACTAAAGTCAAAAGCATACAAACCGGTACGGGTAAAGCTCTGAAAACAGCCCATCCTAGTGGGCTTATTGGGATGGGAACCAACCTTGATCCATCCATAACTCGTGCAGACGCCTTGATCGGGAACTTAGCTGGGCTCGTAGGAAAGCTGCCTCCAATAGTTGAGGAAGTAACGCTTGAATCCCACTTGCTTAAACGGGTTGTTGGGTCAGTTGAACAAAGTGTTGTCCAGACTATCAAGCAAAACGAAACGCTAATGCTAATCGTCGGGTCCTCTGCAACGGTTGGGCAAGTCAAAAAGATTGGTTCGAAAAACCGGATTACATTTGCACTTCGAAAGCCCGTTGCAGTTATTCCTAATCAGCGAGTAGCGATTAGTCGCCAAATCGAAATGCGGTGGCGATTAATTGGATGGGGCACCGTCATTGCCAAATAATTCAAATTCTCCCCTGGGCATCCAAGTGTTGTTGGATACTAACTTTCTTCTCCTTCCATTTCAACGCCACATCGATATCTATGAGGAAATTCCACGCCTGTTAGGAGGTCAAGTTCAATTTCTGATTCTTCCTCAAATCCTAACCGAATTGAAATGGTTGGAAACTAAAGGATCAACCAAAAATAAGACTGCAGCTAAAAGTACAATGACGCTGATTTCCCGCCATTGTCAAATCGTCGAAGATCTTCCTTCCGCCATTCAGGATCTTGATGCTGATTCGGCTCTATTGCGTTGGGCTCAACAAACCGGAGCCATTGTTGCCACAAATGATGGTGAACTGCGTAGAAAACTGGCAAATCAAGGTTCTCGCGCCATATTTTTACGAAAACTAGCCGTACTAGCGCTTTCCGAGTAGTATTGCCCCTGAAATCGGCTGCAATTCCATAAAATAGAAAAGCTTATCAGCCGGACTTGTAATCCGTCCGAAATCGGAGGCAAAACCATCTACCAAGCTGTTACCATTAAAGGGCATGTGCGCATTCCGCCGAATCGATTCAGCGAAGACCTCTATGAGGTCGCCGAAGAAATTCTCCGTGAACAGTATGAAGGGATTATTGACGTCGACCTCGGCTTTATTATCGCTGTTACAGATGTTGAAGACATTGGTGTAGGCAAAATCATTCCTGGTGACGGTGCTACCTACCACGAGGTCAAACTTACAATTCTAACATTTCAACCGAAAGTTAATTTCCTTACCCAGGGCGAAGTTGTTGAAGTTGTAGATTTTGGTGCCTTCATCCGCCTTGGACCTCTTGACGGGCTCTGCCATGTGAGCCAAATCACAGATGATTTCTTCTCCTATGACCCTCGAAGCGCTGCTCTAGTTGGGAAAGAAACAGGTCGAGTCATCTCTGAGGGCGATTTGGTTCGAACACGAATTGTCGCGGTTAGTATTGATGGTGGTGCCCGAAGCGGAAAATTAGGCTTAACAATGCGACAGCCTTTTCTAGGCAAGTTCGAGTGGATTAAAGAAGAAATCGCCAAATTACTTGAATCAAAGCGCAAAGCGGAGAAAAAGAAAGAAGGAAAGGACAAAACGAAGGAAAAATAGCTTCATTTCCTTGTTCTCCATCCAACTAACAAAGAGTGATGAAAATGGCAAAACGAAAAGCGTGTAAAGTCTGTCATGTCATGACCACCAAGTCCCACTGCCCAGTCTGTAAAAGTACCAACCTTTCTGAAAGTTTTTCGGGACTCGTATTGATTTTTGATCCTGAACATTCGATGATCGCAAAGAAGCTTAACATTTCGAAAGATGGAGAATATGCTCTCCAAGTCCGTTAGGTGAAGTAGTTGGCTGCTACGCAGCTGCGACAATTTACATTGGTTCTCCCAAAGCATCTCCGAAAATCCCTTAAAAGTCCCAAGGGTGAACTCTTTTCTCGAAAAGGCCTAGGCGCCGCCGAAGATGCCTGTGCATATATTCGGAAACACAAACTTACTCCCATCATTGCTGTAGGCGACCTTGTGTCAGTTAACCTCATGAAAGTGAATTGCCAAGCTACCCTATCAATTTTGGATGGGAAAACTAAGCGCAATGATCCGGTTGCCTACGATATTCCAACAGATGTAACCTTGACAGCGACCAATGCGGCTACAGAAATTCGACCAGAAGTCTGGATTGCGATTGAACTTGCTCTAACGGCTGGGCAAACTGGAAAAACTGCGAAACTCTTAATAGAGGGCGAAGAGGACCTAACGGCACTACCTGCAGTGGCTCTTGCACCCAATGGGTCTGCCGTAGTTTATGGGCTTCCTGATCAGGGTATCGTTGTCATTAAAGTTGCAACAGAGCATAAACAGGCGGTTGACACAATACTGCAAAAAATGGTGCAGAAAAAATGAAAATTAAGATTGAAGAAAAACAGGAGAACCCCCTTCTCTCCCGACAGGACATCACCTTCCAAGTTGACCATTCTGGAGAGGCTACCCCTCCGCGTATTGATGTCCGAGCGAAACTTGCTGCTATGCTGAATTGCAAGGAAGATCAACTCTACATTGTGAAATTCAATGGTCTATATGGGCAATCCACCACCCATGGGTATGCTCATCTTTACCCCTCAAAGGAAGTTGCCCTCTCACTTGAACAAAAACACATTCTCAAACGACATGCCACCGAAGAGGAAACCACACCTCCGGCGATGGAAATCCCAGAGCCTGCCCTAAAGGAACCACAAACACCAAAAGAAAAACCGGAACCTAAAGCAGAGAAACCGGTAAAAGAAAAAGAGCCAGAAAAAGCTGCTGAAAAGAAATCCCCGCAAAAAGAGAAAAAGAAAGAAGAACTTAAGGTGGCTCCAACCAAAGAAGACACTTCTCCTAAAGAGAAACCCAAACCCGAAAAGAAGAAGAAAGAAACTCCTTCTGAGAAGAAGGAAGCCCCATAATCAAGAATCCCCAAAGGTGAACTCTGACGACAAAACCCCATGAATATTACTCAGTTAAAAAGGATGGGAAACTCGAACGCAAACGAAGGTCCTGCCCCCGTTGTGGTGAAGGTACCTTCATGGCCGAACATCGTAATCGATTCCACTGCGGTAGCTGTGGCTTTACGGAATATAAACACTCCACAAAGGAAAAGGAGAAAGAAACTTAGACCTTTAGACCCAATAAGCACTGTGTGGTCATTACCGTCACATCCAATAAGAATTAACTTGATATTAGGTTTGGATAAATCACAATGGCCGTTCTTGGGATTGAAAGTACTGCACACACGCTAGGCATCGGCATCGTCGACGCTTCGGGGCAAATACTAGCGAATGTCAAATCCGTATATACCCCCCAAGAGGGCGGCATTCACCCTCGAGAGGCGGCTGAGCACCACCAGAAAAAAGTACTCGATGTGCTACAGGCCGCCTTTGAGCAATCTAGCCTTCTCCCCACCCAACTAGATGGCATTGCATTTTCCCAAGGGCCAGGTTTGCCGCCTGCCCTCCGAATTGGCGCGGTTCTTGCCCGAAGTCTGGCAAAAAGCCTGAATGTTCCTCTGCTCGGTGTCAACCATTGTGTTGCCCACATTGAACAAGCCCGCTTCTTTACTGAAGCCAAGCAACCTCTTGTAATTTATCTGTCAGGTGGCAATACTCAGATCACCACTCTTGCCGCTCATCGGTATCGAATTTTCGGAGAAACCCTCGATATTGCTCTTGGCAACATGCTTGATATGTTTGCGCGGGAAGCTAATCTCGCACACCCCGGCGGTCCCAAAATCGAACAACTAGCAAAACAAGCAAAGAATGGATACCACGCCTTACCCTATACTGTGAAGGGCATGGATTTAGCCTTCTCCGGACTCTTAACTGCAGCAAAGCATCTACGTGATAATGGTGTTTCTCTCGAGGAAGTCTGTTATAGTCTTCAAGAAACTGCCTTTTCTATGGTTGCTGAGGTATCCGAACGGGCTTTAGCTCATACTCAATGCAATGAAATGATCGTCACAGGTGGAGTCGCCGCTAACTCTCGTCTTAAAGAAATGCTACAAATCGTTGCAGAAGAACACGCAGCCCGGTTTGATTCAGTTCCTCCTAAATACGCAGGTGATAATGGTACAATGATTGCCTACAATGGGTTGCTCTTATTGCAATCGGGAGGACGGACCTCGATCTCTGAAAGCGTAATTTTACCCAAGTGGCGATTAGATCAAGTTGATATTCCTTGGGAGGCATGAATCCCCGATGTCCAAACTAATCGCTAAAGGCGCGGAAGCATCCCTTTATCTCGAGAGCTTTTATGGACATCCTGTTATTCGAAAACATCGTCGTCCTAAACCGTATCGACTTCCCCAACTTGATTCCAAACTTCGCGGGGAACGTACCATTCGTGAAGCCCGCTTACTTTCTGCAGCGCGTCAAATCGGTGTAGCCACGCCTGTACTCTATCAAGTTGATGTGGATTCTGCAACTATTATCATGGAATTTATCGATGGCGATCGAGTGAAAGAAGTGGTCCCCGAAATGCCACCAGCCAAGCGACGCAAACTGTTCCAAGAAATCGGCAAATCTGTTGGAAACCTACATGGTCATGAAATAGCTCATGGCGACTTGACCACCTCTAATATGCTCATGCGCAATTCGCAGTGCATCTATTTCATTGACTTTGGGTTAGCTCAGAACACACAAAATATCGAAGATTTTGGAACGGATATCCACCTACTGCGTCGAGTGCTTCTTAGTACCCATTACCCGCACTGGGAACACTGTTATAAGGCATTTCAAGAAGGGTATCGCACCACATTTGGAAAAACCAGTGATGACGTGTTCCGTAAAGTAGAAGCGATTGAAAGTCGAGGACGATACATTACTGAGAGAATCCGGTGAATTGCATGCCACAACCTCTTCTTTTGTTTGTTACTGGCAACAAAAACAAATTCGCAGAAGCACAAAAAATCACAAAACGGGCTGGTATCCGTATTGAGCAATTTCGTGAACGGCCAACCGAAATCCAATCCAGCTCGTTACGCGACATTGCTCGCCATAGTTGCCAGGAGGTCCTCAAACAAATACAGCAGCCACTCTTCGTCGAAGATGCGGGCATGTTCATTAATCGGTTCAATGGTTTTCCGGGACCATATTCCTCCTATGTTTTGAAAACGGTTAACAACTCCGGACTCCTCAAACTCATGGAGGGCGAGAAGAATCGCGT